>DATEDO010000109.1:0-136382 GCA_035281625.1 Candidatus Methylomirabilota bacterium | reverse complement strand
CGTCGCGGAGGGCGCGGGCGGCGGCGCGCACCGCGCCCGCGTCCTCGACGCGAAGCCGCAGGCGCATGAGGCCTTCCACGGAAGGCACCGCCACCGTCCAGCCCGCCCGCGCGAGCAGCGCGGCCGCCTGGGCCACCCGCGGCTCGTCCTTGCCCGCCGCGGCGAGGCCGTGAACGAGGACCAGCCCGGGGCGCCGCGCGGGGTGCGCGGAGGTGTAGAGGTCGGCGGGAATGGGCCGCCCCTCGCTCGTGGCGGCCAAGGGGAGGCGCAGGGGCGGCGACGTCACCGCCGACAGCGCGCGCCAGCGGCCCTCGGACAGGAATTCGGCGAGGAAGAGCCCCGCGCGCGCGGCGCGGACGCCGGCGGCGGCGACAGGAAGGGCGAGGAAGAGGGCGACGACGAGGAGCGCGACGCGGCGGAGCGCGCTACTTGTTATTCCGGCACTTGATCAGTCGCCACCCGTTGAACAGGTTCACCTTGGTGGAGATCTCGGGCACGAGACCCACCTGCGCGAGCAGCGGCTCGAGGGGCAGGTTGGACTTCCAGCCCAGGCGCGTGCACACCGGCGCCACCATGTCCTCCAGGCGGCCCATCACGCGCCGGTCGCTCCGGAAGTGGTTGAGCACCACGATGTTGCCGCCCGGCTTGACGACACGACGCATCTCGCGTAGCACGCCCACCGGATCGGGGACGGCGCTGATGGTGTAGGTGGCCACCGCCGAGTCGAACTCGTTCTCCGGGAAGTCCATCACCGTGGCGTCCATGGCCCGGAGCGTGACATTGCTGAGCCCCAGCTCGTGCACGCGCTCCTTGGCCTTGCGCAGCATCTCCTCGGAGAGGTCGATCCCGGTGATGCGTGTCCGGGGCGGGAAGAGGGGAAGGTTGAGCCCGGTGCCGATGCCGACCTCGAGCACGTGCTGGCCGGGGCGGATGTCGCAGAGGCGAATCGCCGCGTCGCGGCCGGGGTGGAAGATCCAGTCGAAGACCAGATCGTAGGCCGGAGCGTACAGCTTGTAGGCCCGCTTGACCTGCCGTTTCTCCAGCGCTACGTCCACGTTTGGTACCCTCCTCGAGTCAGTTCCCACCGTGCGGCGTAGGGCAGCCGCCGAAGATTTACCATGCGCTCCGAGTGATTGCCAAGTGCTTTCTTGGCCGTTGGAATTATAGCAGAAACCGTATCAGGAGCGTCGCCAGTCCGAGGAATGAGAAGAAGCCGAACACGTCGGTGAACGTCGTGATGATGACGCTCGAGGCGATGGCGGGGTCGATGCGAAAGGTCTTGAGCGCGATGGGGATGGTGACCCCGACCACCGCGGCCACGAGCATGTTGAATACGAGGGCGGCGCCGATGATCAGCGACAGGAGGAGCTGCCCCTTCCACACGTAGGCGATCACCGCCATCACGGCGGCATTGGCCAGACCGGTCGTGAGGCCCAGCCAGGCCTCCTTCTTGAGCACCCGCCACAGGTGCGCGGACGTCATGTCGCCGAGAGCGAGTCCGCGGACCACCACCGTCGCGGTCTGGGTGGTGCCGATGCCTCCCATGGAGGCCACGATGGGCATGAAGATGGCGAGGGTGGCCAGGGTCTGGATGGAGCCCTCGAAGAGCCCGATCACCGAAGCGGCGAGGATGGCGGTTCCCAGGTTGACGAGCCGCCAGAGGAGACGCTTGGGGAACACCGCGGCGGGGGGATCGAACACCGTCTCGTCGCCGGCTGCGCCGGCCAGGCGCTGGATGTCCTCGGTCGCCTCTTCGCGGATGACGTCGATGACGTCGTCCACGGAGATCATGCCGAGCAGGCGATGGTCGCGGTCGACCACGGGAAGGGTGACCAGGTCGTACTTCTCGACCAGCCGGGCCGCCTCCTCCTGATCCGTGTCCGGCGTCACCGTCATGACGTCCTCGCGCGCGAGGAGTCGCACCGGCGTGGTGGGATCGGCGGTGAGGAGGCGCAGCAGGGGCAGCACGCCGACGAGGTGATCGTGGTCGTCCACGAGGTAGAGGTCGCGCGCGAACTTCGCGGCGGGGGCCTTGCGCACGTGGTCGATGGCCTGGGCGACCGTGGCGTACTCGTGGATGGACAGCGCGTCAGGCGACATGATGCGTCCGGCGGTCTTCTCGCCGTACTCGAGGAGCTCCTGGACGTCCTCGGACTGCTGCTCCTTCATGAGGTCCAGGACCTTCTCCGCCTGCTCTTCCGGCAGCTCCTCGATGACCTGGGCGGCGTAGGCCGGCTGCATGCGGTCGAGCACGCCGGAGATCTCCGCCTCATCGAGGACCCGCACCAGCTCGAGCAGGGTTTGGTCGTCCAGCTCCGCGAGCACCGCGCCCGCCTGCTCACGGTTGAGCAGGCGGAAGAAGGTGACGCGCTCCGGCTCGGCGAGGTCGCGCAGCGCCGCCGCCACGTCGGCGGCGTGCCACTCCTCGAGGAGCTGGGCGAGGCGCTCGTGGCGGCCGCCCTCGAGCAGATCGCGCACCGTCTCCCCCAGTCGCGCGGTGTCGGTCATGGGTGGATCTTCGGCATGGAGGGCGGCGCGGGCGGCGGCGGCTCAACCGGCGGCGGGGGCGCGGCGAGCTGCCGCTCCAGCGCGCGGATGCGCGAGCGCAGGCGGAGCTGCTGCACCATGGCGATCATGCTGGCGAAGACGAGCCCCGCGAAGGTGGACAGGAGGATGACCAGCGCCAGCGGCATCCCCTCCACGCGCCAGCTGAGGAAGCGGATCACCACGGGATCGATGTTCTGGATGGCGAAGACGGCCGCGGCCGCGCCCACCAGGATCATGATCAGGTACACCACGGCCACCGCGCTACCCCTTCGCGGTCAGGCCCAGCGCGCGCAGGAAGCGCTGGATCACGCGCTCCTGCAGGGCCCGGTTTGCGCCGTTGTCCACGCCGCCGAGCCGGTCGAGGGGAATCACCGCCTTGGCCATGGTGCGGTGTCCGCCCGCGGAGCCGAGCTCGCCGAATGCCTCGTGCGCCACCTCGCCCGCGCTGCGAACGTAGCCGACATTTCTGATGGAGACGTGGAGCTCGCTCCCCACCACCCCGGACACCACCGACCACTCCACGCCCTCCGCCTGGAGGCCGAAGTCCGCGAACTGGGGCACCAGGTCCACCACCGCCACGCGGCCCAGGTGGGAGAAGAAGACGCCGTGAACGATGCGCCGGCGCGCCAGCCCCTGGGCGAGCACGTCGAGGGCCGCCTCGGAGAGGTCGGGACGCTCGATGCGGCGCAGGGCGTTGTGGTTGGCGAGGAGATAGAGATACGCGAAGGCGTCGAGGTCGGCCTTGGTGCCGCCCCGCTCCAGGCCCAGCGTATCCGACTTGATGCCGTAGAGCAGAGCGGTGGCGAGACGCTGGCTGATCTTCACGTCGGCGGCGCGGAGGTACTCCACGAGGATGGTGGAGGTCGCGCCGTAGTTCGCGCGCACGTCCTTCAGGTGAGCCTTGAACGGCCGCTCCACCGGATGGTGATCGATGACGAGATCCACCTCGCCGAGGGGCTCCTCGAGGAACGACGGTTGCACGTCCACCATCGCCACACGGTCGAACTGCTCGAGGGCGCGGGCATCGATCTCCTCCACCTCGATCTCCAGGATCTTGCACATGGCGAGGTTCTCGGGCCGCGTGATGGTGCCGAAGGTGCAGAGGGGCGCGGAGGTGCGGGTGCGGCCCAGGAGGACCTTCAGCGCGACGGCGGAGGCGATGGCGTCGGGATCGGGGTCGTCCTGCATGAGGATGAGCACCCGCTCGGCGTCCTCGAAGCGGTGGCGGATCTTCTCCACCCGCGCGCGCGTGGTCGCGCGCTCGAGCGCCGGCCGGATGAGGAGCTCTCCCAGGCTCGACAGCGAGACCGGGGTGGCCCCGCCCACCGCCCGCGCGTCGTCGGTCACGGCGAGGAGGGGCGTGTCGGGCAGGGCGGCCCGCGCCGCGGCGATGGCCCGGCTCAGCCGCGAGCGGGGGGTGGTGACCACGATGCCGCCGCGGTGCCCCTTGCTCGCCCGGACGTACACGTCCGGGTCGGTCACGTCGCCGGTGATCACCGGGCGGCCGCCCCGCGCGAGGCGGGCGCGGGGGCCCGCCCGCGCCCCCACGTAGACGGGCGCGTCGCCGGGAAACGTGGTGAGACCGGTGACTTCCTCGAGGGCGCCGTCGGGGCAGAAGAGCACGAAGCGCATCATGTCATTGTCGGCCCCGGGTCAAGGCGCGGCCAAGCGAAATCTACTTCCTTGGTCGCGACCGATAGGCGGCGCGGCCGGCGCGCATGCCCGCCCGGAAGCCGCGGGTCAGCAGGTTCACCTCGCGCTCGATCCGCTCGCGCGACGACGTGAGGGCCTCGGACACGCGGTCGATGGACTGCGCGAGCGTTTCCCGCGCGCCCGCGATGCGTTCCGTCACCGCTTCCGCCATGCGCTCCAACCGGACACGGGTCGCCCCCGTGGAGCGCCCGGCCTCCGCGCGCACGTCGGCGAGCATCTTCTCCAGGTGGGCGAGGCGCTGCTCGAGCTCCTTGATCCGCCGTCCCACCGCCGGGACCGCGCGTCTGCGCTTGGGCTCTGCCATGTGGTCTCCTTGGGTCGTGTTCGCCCGGTTCAGGTCTAACCCAATCGGGCGGACGCGGCAAGAGCCTGGGAGTGATCGGCGCGCGCGTGCTAGATTGCGGCCCATGACCTCCGACCCCCACGTCTTCACCGATCTCGCCTTCGTGTTCCTGGCCGCGGTGATCGGGGGCTCCGCGGCGTGGGCGCTCCGGCAGCCGCTCATCCTGGGCTACGTGTTCGGCGGCCTCCTCATCAGCCCGTTCACGCCGGGCCCGTCCGTGTCCGATCTTCGGTCGTTCGACCTGTTCGCGGAGATCGGGGTGGTGCTGCTCATGTTCTCCATCGGGCTCGAGTTCTCCGTCCGCGATCTGCTCCGAGTGAAGTGGGTCGCGCTGCTCGGCGGCCCCCTGGGGGTTCTGCTCTTCATCGCGATGGGCACGGGGGCCGGGGTGCTGATGGGCTGGGGCGCCCTCACCGGGCTCGTGGTGGGCATGGTGATCTCGGTGTGCAGTACCATGGTGCTTGCGCGCCTGCTTCTCGACCGGGGCGAGCTTCACTCTCGGCACGGCCGCGTGATGATGGGCATCTCCCTCGTGGAAGATCTCGCCGCGGTCGCCCTCACCGTGGTGCTTCCCACGCTGGGGCATCTCGGACCCGGCCGGGCCCTCGCCATCGCCATGGGGCTCGGCAAGGGCGTGCTGATCCTCGCCCCGTTCTTCTACCTGGTGTCCCGCGTCGTCCCGCCGCTCATGACGCAGATGGCGCGCATGCGGAACCCCGAGCTGTTCCTCCTCGTCGCCCTCGCCATCGGCCTGGGCACGGCCGCGCTCACCCAGGCGGCCGGGCTGTCGCTCGCGCTGGGGGCCTTCCTCGCCGGCCTCCTCATCAGCGAGTCGGACTATGCGCACGAGACGCTCGCGCGCCTCCTTCCTCTTCGGGACGCGTTCGGAGCGCTGTTCTTCGTGACGGTGGGGGCGCTCATCGACCCCCTCTCCGCCCTCGACCACTTGCCGCTGCTGGGAGTGCTCGTGCTCCTCGTCGTCGTGGGCAAGGCGGTGCTCCGGACGCTCGTGGTGTGGCTCTTCGGACAACCACTGGCCACCGCCGCGCTGGTGGGCGTCGGCCTGGCCCAGATCGGGGAGTTCTCCTTCGTCCTCATTCAGGTCGCGCGGGATGCCGGGCACGTGGACGCGGTGCTCTACAACGCCATCCTCGCCTCGTCGCTCCTCACCATTCTCCTCAACGCCGCCCTCGTGCGGGTGGGTCCCGGGTGGCTCGGCCGCCTGCGGCTCTGGCGGCGCGGCCGCCCCGTGGCCGGGCGCGCGGCGGCGCCGGTCGCGACCTCACCCGAGCACCACGTGGTGCTGTGTGGGTTCGGGCGAGTGGGGAGCGCCATCGGCGAGGCTCTGGAAAGCTTCCAGCTCACGTACGTGGTGATCGAGACGGATCCCGACATCATCCGCGGGCTCCGCGAGCGGAACGTGCCCTGCGTCTTCGGGGACGCCACGCGCCGCCGGGTGCTCGAGCGCGCGGGGTCGGCGCACGCGTCGCTCGTCCTGGTGGCGCTCCCCGAGATCGACCGGGCCAATCTCATCGTTCAGAACGTGCGGGCCCTCAACCGGGAGGCCCCGGTGCTCGTGCGGTCGCACGATCCCGACGCGCTCGACGCCTTGCGGCGGGCGGGCGCTACCGAGGTGATACAGCCGGAGGTCGAGGCGGCCGCCACCCTGATCCGCCACGCCCTGCGGCGGCTGGCGCTCCCACAGGAGCGCATCATCGCCTACCTCGAGCGCTTCCATCACGCGATGCTCGACACCGAGACGGGCGCGCCCGCGCGGGACCATCTCCCGCGCATCGCCGAGCTGACGCTCGGGCCCGGCGCGCTCGCGGATCAATCGCTACGGGAGGCGCGCATCCGGGAGCGGCTGGGGGTGACGGTGGTGTCGGTGACTCGGCCCCAGGGGCCCCCGGTGGTCAATCCGTCGGCGGAGACCATTCTGCGGGCGGGGGACCGGGTGCGGGTGTTCGGGCTTCCCGAGCAGATCGAAGCATTTCGTGATGAGGCGGAGGCCGGCTAGGCCCGCGCCTAGCTGGCGAAGGCGGTGACGAGCGCCAGCGCGAACGCGGCGAGCGTGAGCGCGGCGGCGCCCAGGGCGGCGAGGGCGTGCCACCCGCGCGCGGGCCGCGCGCCTTCGTAGCCCAGCAGCCGCGCGGCGAGATAGCCTCCGAGGAAGCCGCCCGCGTGGGCGGCGTTGTTCACTCCGGGCAGGAGAAAGCCCATCACGAAGATCACCAGCGTCCATTGCCAGTACTGGCGCACGATGGCGAGTCCGTAGGCGCCCCCGCGGCTCCGCCCGAAGTGCACCATGGCCCCCAGGAAGCCGAACACCGAGGCGGAGGCGCCCACGGTGAAGAGCACCCCGAGGACATTGGAGACCGCGAAGCCGATCACCCCGCTCAGCGTGAAGATGAGGAAGGTCCGCGGGCGACCGTAGAATTCCTCCACGGCGGGGCCGAGCTGCCGGAGGGCCAGGACGTTGAAGAGAATGTGCAGAAGGCCCCCGTGAAGATAGTTCGCGGTGAGGAGCGTCCACCAGGCGCCCGCCGCCCAGGGAATGGCGCCCGTCATCCCGAGGTCGAGGAGGGCGCGGTGTGAGGGGGAGAAGAAGTTGAAGGGCCCGCGCCCCCGCATCATCGCCTGGGGATCGAGGACGAGCGACGCCACGTAGGCCGCCACGCAGACGCCGATGACGAGACGGGTGGTGTCCAGCTCCACGCCGATCCGGCCCAGCGCATGCCCCCAGCCCCAGAGTCCGGGCCGCGGCGCCCCGCAGTAGAAGCAGCGGTCGGCGTCGACGCGGTTCAGACGGCCGCAGCGGTAGCAGAGGCTCGAGCCCGACGTGCGACGCAGCATGGCGTCAGTATCGCACGCGGGCGCCGGCCTGCGCTCACAGGTGGCTCAGTGTCTCCCGCGGATGCGGCTCCCCGCGCTCGTGGCCGAGCCGCCGCTCGAGGATCTCGCGCGCGATGGCCCGGCCGCCCAGCCCGAAGGCCAGAGAGAGAGCGAGCACGAGCCCGCCGAAGGTGAGGCCGAAGGCGAGGAGCACCATCTCCTTGGCGATGCCGAGGTGGGTCAGCGCCATTGCCCACGCCACCAGGAGCACCGCCCAGCGCGCCGCCCGGGCCAGCGGCCGCGCCTCCCGCACCCCCGCGTTCACCGCGGCGATGAGCACGCTCTGGGCCAGGAAATTCGCCACCAGCCAGCCCACCACGATCAGCAGCATCGCCCCGACCGCGCTGGGGATCCATACGAACAGGAAATCGGTGATGCGCCCGGTGCCGGGGATGCGCAGCGAGTCGACGCCGAGGGTGGCGAAGAGGGCGAAGATGCCCCAGAACACCGTACGCTCCAGGACCTCGGAGGGCGGGCGCGCGATGCCCCCGCGCCGGAGCGCGCCGGTGAGGCCCCAGCCGTCGGAGCGCCGGTCCAGGTCCGCCGCCTGCGCGAAGCGCAGGAGGAGCTTGCCCGCCACCCAGCCGATCACGAGCCCGCCCACCACGAGGGTGAGCAGGGCCAGGACCGAGGGCAGCGCGGTGGCGAGCCGCGTCTTGAGATCGGCGAGGGCGCCCCACACGAGATCGCCCCATAGGTCCGTCATGACGACACCTCCTTGTCGGACGCGGGCCACTCAGCCACGAGGAGCGGCTTGAGCGCCTCGAAGACGAGGGCCAGTTGCTCGACGCGGGCCTCCACCTCGGGGGGCCCCGCCGACTGCATCTCTACCACGAAGGACGCGGTGCGTCCCAGATAGAGCGGGATGAGCGAGCCGAGCAGATGCTCGCGGTTGACCTCGCGCCGGCGATGGGCGAGGGCGAAGCGATAGACGACTTCCGCCCACACGGGATCGGGCAAGTGGAAGCGCCACGGATCGTCGGTCAACGCCTGGGCCAGGGTGAGGCGAAGCGGCGCGGGGAGCACGCGCCGCCAGATGTCCCCGAGATCGCGCACCCCCTGCGCGTAGATGGAGACCAGGCGCTCGAGGTTCACCGGCACCGGGTCCACACCCACGGCGTGCGGAAAGCCGACGAGGGGCACCGGCTCCGAGCCGTGTACTTCGGGCCAGACCGTCTCGTACGTCTCGAGGAGGCCGAAGCACGAGCCGACGACCTGGGTCATCATCGCCGTCAGATCGGCGCCCGGATCCTTGGCGTCGTGGATCTTGGCGCCGAGATAGGCCTGGCACACCCGAAAGCGCTCCGCCACCGCGGTGGTGGTCATCCAGATGTCGATGCCGAAGCGCGCGACGTCGGTCTCCCATACCGGCTTGGCGAGATAGACGCGGGCCAGCTCACCCGAGAAGCCGAAGTCGCCGCCGATGGGCTGACGGATGCGGCGCCCGTAGAGGGCGCGCGTGAGCGGGTAGACGATGCCGTTGGTGATGGTCCCGTCGTACTTGTGGCGGTGGTAGTAGGGCGCCACGTAGTCGAAGTCCCCGTCGAGGATGGGGCGCAGAAGCAGCTCCATCCACTCCGGGGTGATCGAGCGGAGATCGGAGTCCACCACCGCGCACGCCCGCGCCTCCAGCAGATCGGCGACCTGAAAGATGGTCCGGAAGGCGCTCCCCTTACCGGGAATGCCGTGATAGGGCGTGGAGATGCGCGCGGCCGCGCTCGCCGCGTGGGTCACCAGCACGGTGCGCAGATCGGGCAGATCCGCCTCGAGCACGGCCTGCGGCGTCCCATCGGAGGATCCGCCGTCGGAGTTCACGATCACCGCCTTGGCCCCCGGAAAGTACTTGGCGAGGCCGGCGGCGGCGGCCCGGGCCACGTGGCCGATGGTGCCGGCATTGTTGTACGACGGGATCCCGACCACGAGATCGGCGGTGCCGATCGCGCGCACCTGCCCCTCGGTGGCCGGGGGCAGCAGTCCGGGCATCAGACGAAGACGGGAAGCTCGCGGCCGAGGAGGCGAAGCACCTCGAGCTTCCACCCGACGGGGCCGGGCGCGGGGGCGACGTGCCAGCCCCCGTCGCGCAGGGCCGGATCCACCACGCCCCAGTCGCGCGGGATCACCACGGGGTGATCGGCGAGCAGGAGCATCGAGAGGTCGTTGGCGCCTTCACCCAGCGCCACCACCGGGACGCCGCGCCAACGGGTGCGGAAGAGGCGGATCAAGAGCTCCGCGGCCAGCCCCTTGTTGTGGCCCCCGAGGAGGTGGTAGAAGCGGCCGCCGCGGCTGACGGTGAGCCCGCGCGAGCGCGCCTCCTCGATGAGGATGCCCTGCTGGATCGGCGTGAGCGCGGCCGCGAACGGCTCGTCGTACTCGCGCGCCTTGGCGCGCTCCGCGGCTTCGAGCGTGAGTCCCGTGCGCGCCGAGATCTCCGTCACCGTCATGTCCGAGAATCCGCGGAGCTGAAGCCCGGTGGTGCGCCGCAGGTCGTCGAAGAGGCGCACGAGGCGCTCGTAGCGGATTCCCAGCTCGAGCACCGCGTAGGGGCCGTCGGTACGGGTGAGCGCGTGCGGGAAGGGGAAGTAGCCGCGCGGGATGAACAGCGCGCCGCCGTTCTCGACCACGAAGGGGTCCTCGTTCCCGAGCGCCCGCCGGTGGTGCTCCGCTTCCACGCGGGTCTGACTGGTGCAGAAGACCAGCGGGACCCCGGCTTCGGCAAGGGCCTCCAGGGCCGGCCGGGCCGCCTCGGCCGAGTAGGTGCGGCGGTCGAGCAGCGAGCCGTCGAGGTCCGAGAACACCACGAAGGGCGGGGTCATAGATTGTCCCGATCGACGGCGGCGACGAGCCGGTCGAGCATGTCGGGGAGGGCGGCGAGGACGCGGTTCCAGCTGGGGATGAGCGGCTGGCCCACCGGGTCGGCGAGGTAGGCGTCGGAGGCGAGCCGGATCGCGCGCGCGAAGGCCTCGACCGCCTGGCCCTCCTCGTGAGCGTCGAAGAGCAGGCTGTTGATCTGGGCGTCGTTCTCGTACCGCGCCATCATCTCGTGGGCCACCCGCGTGTAGGTCACGGGCAGGCTCTTGAGGAGCGCGTCCGAGATGGGCACCCCCTCCTCGGCGAGGGTGCGGAGGAGCGAGCGCGTGATGTCCACCGCCATCCGCATGAGGCCCTTGCCCGGGTCGTCGGGGCTCAGCGCCTGGTGCTTGTGCTCGTAGACGTCGGCGAGGTCGGACTGACAGACGCGCCCCGGGGCCACGTTGCGGTACACCTCGGCGAGGGTGCCCACCTCGAGCCCCCAGTCGCCGGGGATCCGGTTCACGCGGGCAAGGTCCGCGGCCATGGCGAACTCGCCGGCGAGCGGATAGCGGAACGAGTCCACGAAGGTGAGGAACGGCCGCTCGTCGCCGATGACCCGGCCGAGGGCGCGGATGAGAGGCGTCATGAGCAGCCGGGTGGCGCGCCCATGCAGCTTGTCGGTCACTCGACTGTAGTAGCCCTTGCAGAAGTCGAAGCCCAGCCGCGGATTGGCCACCGGATAGACCAGCCGGGCGAGGAGATCGCGCCGGTAGGTCAGGATGTCGGCGTCGTGGAGGGCGATGACGTCGCATTGCGCGCGGCCCAGGAGATAGCCGTACGCCATCCACGCCGAGCGGCCCTTGCCGTCCTGGTCGACGGCGAGGCCGCGCTGCTCCATCTCGCCGAGAAGCGCCTGGGTGTGCGGAGAGTCCATCCACACCACGGTGGAGCGGGTGGACAGCTGCTGGAACCGCTTTCGCGCGGCGACGAACCGCTCCTCGTCGGCCCGGCCCAGCGCGACCACGATCTCCTCGAGGTACCGCACCTGATGGAGCTCCTCGAGGATGCGGGAGATGGATGCGGTGTCGAACTCCGAGGCAAGACACGGCAGCACCAGGGCCACCGGCCGGATCGAGGCCGACTTCTCGAGGTCGCCCTCGAGGGCGTCGAGGTTCCCCGCGCCGAGCCGGTGGAGGGTCGTGATGACCCCGCCCTGGTGGAAATCACTCATGGCCGCATGTCACTCATGCCGGCCCGCCGCGACCGCGGTGGCGGCCGCGGCCGCCGAGCCTTCGCCCTCTCCGGCCTCCGGGGGCGCGAGGGCGCCCAGGAACCGGTGCACCGCGGACACGTCGGTAACCCAGCGCGCGGCACGGCTGCCCCGATGACCGGAGCCCACCCGCACCGTGATGCTCTTGCCCCGCAGCGCCTGGAAGGCGCTCTCGTCCGTCTCGTCGTCGCCGATGTAGACGACGGCGGGATCCAGCGAGTGCTGGCGGGCCCAGCGGTCGCGGATCCACAGCGCGCACTCGCCCTTGTTCCAGGGCACGTTGGGGACGAGCTCCAGGACCTTCTTGCCCGGACGCGTGGTCAGGTGCGGGGCGTTGGCCTCCCGCGCTTCCTCCACCTGGAAGAACACCTCGGCCAGATCGGAGGGATAGGCGCGGCGATAGTGCACGGCGACCCCGTACTCCTTGGCCTCGATCTCCACCCCACGCAGCCCGTTGAGCCGCTCGCGAAGCTCGGTGGCGAGCCCGGCCAGCATCTGCCGGCACTCGGCGGCCTGCAGGTGGACGAACTCGAGCGACGGCCCCTCGATGACGAGGCCGTGACAACCCGCCAGGATGGCGTTGGGCAGCTCGCTGCGCGTCCGCAGGTCGCTCAGATCGCGTCCGGAGATGATTCCGAGTCCGGTGGCGGGAGCGCCGGCGAGCCGGCCGAGCGTCTTGCGGACAGGAGGCGCCAGCCGGGCGTCGCCCGGGGAGGGCGCGATGGGCACCAGGGTGCCATCGAAATCGGACAGGATGAGCAGGGCGCCGTGCGAACGTGCGGCGTCCCGGACCTCCGCAGCCAGGGCGGCAGGGGCAGACGGTGCTCTCATGACACCACCTCCGGGTCGGGCAGGCGCAGCGCCGTGTCCAGCGCGGCTCCCGCCCAGCGATAGATGTTCCATTCGAGGACCCGCTCGCGGAGGCGCGCCATGCGCTGCCGCCGCTGGGGCTCCGGCATCGTGAGCGCGGCGGCGAGGCGCTCGGCGGTGCCATCCAGGTTGTAGGGATTGATCAGGAAGGCCTCCGGGAACTCGCGGGCCGCCCCGGTAAACTGCGACAGCACGAGGGCGCCGTCTCCCTCCGTGCGAGCCGCCACATACTCCTTCGCGACGAGATTCATGCCGTCGTGCAGCGAGGTGACGGTCAGACAGTCGGCGATCCGGTACAGCGCGTGGATCGCCGTCCGTGACAGGTGCTCCGGCAGCAGCACCACCGGCGCCCAGTCCTTGTTGCCGTGCCGCTGGTTGATGCGGCGCACGAGGTGCTCGATCCGGCGCCACACGGACCGGTAGGCGGGAATGCGCGAGCGGCTGGGGACGCCGGCCTGGACGAACACCAGCCGGCCCCGCCACTCGGGGTACAGCTCGAAGAACCGCTCCACCGCGAGCAGTCGCTCGGGAATGCCCTTGGTGTAGTCGAAGCGGTCGAGCCCCACCGCGATCTTCTCGCGGACGAGGCCATACTGCTCGCGCAGCCGGACCATCTCGCGGGCGACGTCCTCTTCCCGGCAGTCGGCGCCGATCTGCTCGGCGTCCACGCTGATGGGGAAGGGGCGCACCAGGGTGGTGTGGCCACGGTAGGTCACCGCGGAGCGCTCGCGGTCGACGTTGACCTCGAGCTCGCGGCTGACGGCGTCGAGGAAGTTGTCGCAGTGGTACCGGATGTGGAAGCCCAGCACGTCGTTGGCGAGCAGGCCCTCCAGGATCTCGCGCTGCCACGGGCAGATGCGAAAGACCTCGGAGGACGGCCACGGGATGTGCCAGAAGTGCGCGACGGTGAGGTCCGGCCGCGCCGCCTTGAGGAGCCCAGGCAGGAGAGCCAGGTGATAGTCGTGCACCCACACCGTGGCCTTGGGCGGGGCCTCCTCCAGGACGGCGCGGCAGAAATGCGCGTTCACCGCCTTGTACATCTCCCAGTCGCGGCTTCGGAACGTCGGCCGCACGTAGACCACGTGGCACAGCGGCCACAGGGTCTCGTTGGCGAAGCCGTAGTAGTAGCCGCGCTCCTCCTCCTCGGTGAGCCACACGCGGCGGAGGGCGTAGCGGGGCCGGTCGGGCGGAACCATCACGCGGCCCTCGGGGTCCACGACCTTGCGGTCGGCCGAGCCCGAGCCGTGCGCGATCCAGGTGCCGCCCACCGCGCGCATGATGGGATCCACGGCGGTGACGAGGCCGCTCGCGGGTCGGTTCCAGCTGATGTCGCCGTCCTTCACCTCGTGAACGTACGGCTCGCGGTTCGAGACCACGATGAGGTGGCTATCGCGCAGCCGGCGCGCGACGAGGTCGCGAACGCGGTCCGCCGTCCAGACGTCGACGGGCGCGGGAGTGACGGGAGGCGCGTGCGGGGGCGAAGCCATGTGCAGCTCATGCATCGGGCGTCTCCACGGGCGCCCGCGCCAGGGTGACGGCGCGGAGCGCATCGAGCAGGGTGGCCATGCGAAACGGCTTTTCCAGGTAGTCAGCGGCGCCCTGGCGACGGGCCTCGGCACGGATGGCGGCGCCGCCGAACGCGGTGATCACGATGACGGGGAGGGTGGGGTAGCGGTGGCCGAGCGCGGCCACCAGATCGAGCCCATTGCTGCCCGGCATCTCCTTGTCCACGATCACGGCGGCGGGCCGGAGGGCGTCCACCACGTCCGGGACCTGCTCCGGCCCCGACTCCTCGTGCACCCGGAAGCCCTCGTGGGTGAGCACGTCGCGCAGCACCGCGCGCATCTCGGGGTCGTCGTCCACCACCATGATGGTGCCCGCCCGCGGGGGCATCTCGCGTCCGCTCATGTCGTCACCAACCGGGCGAGAAGGGAGATGTATTCCCGGAGCTGCCGCGTGATGAGGAAGTTCTGGCGCACGTGCTCGCGGCCCGCCTCGCCCATGCGCAGGGCCGCCTCGGGGTGGGCGAGGAGGTACCGCGTCCAGTACGCGCACCCCTCGACCGAGGACACGGTGTAGCCGGTCACGCCGGGCAGGATCTGGGTGGTGATGCCGCCGGTTGCGCCCCCGATCACCGGCTTGCCCTTCCACATCGCTTCCGACACCGTGAGGCCGAAGCCCTCCTTGGTGGACTTCTGGAGGATGATCGTGGCCGCCCGCTGGAGGGCATTGATGGTGAGATGCGCGTCCGGGGGCAGGTCCAGGACGTGAATGTCGCGGTCCCGGGCCGCCGCCTCGCGAACGCCAGCGAGCACGCGGGCGCCCTCGGGATCGTCGTCGGCCCCGCCGCCCGCGAGCACGAGCAGGCAGTCGCGGTACGGCTTCACCATGCGATAGGCGTTGATGACCCCGATGGGATCCTTGAAGCGGTCGAAGCGCGAGACCTGGAGCACGATGGGACGGTCGCGCGGGATTCCGAGCGGCGTGAGCAGCGAGTCGATCTCCGACGCGTCCAGCTCGCGGTTCTTGTCGGCGAGGGGATCGATGGACGGATAGACCAGGAACTGCGGGATGGCCAGGTTCTGCGCGAACGCCGGCAGCGAGAAGACGGCGGCGTCGTACCGCAGCACGTAGCGGCGCAGGAAGGACCACGCGCGCCGCTGCGGCGCGGCGAGATCGATGTGGCACCGCCACACCCAGTTGCCGTCGGACGGCCGGTTCTCCACCAGCGCGGCCGGCTGCGGGTCGTGGATGAGCACGAGGTCGCCGCGCAGACTGAGGCGCGCGGCATTGGTCCGGTTGACGGCGAGGTAGTGCTCGAGCATGGCCTCGGTGAAGACCTGCTCCTCGCCCTGGAGCGCGTTATGGAAGGACTTCGTGACCGAGAAGAAGTCCCGGTCGCCCTCGAGGATCTCCCACTCCGCCTTCACCCCCACGTCGTTCATGAGGGGCACCAGGCGACGGAGGATCTCGGCGACCCCGCCGCCCACGCGGGTGGAATTCACGTGGACGAAGTGCCGGCCGCGAACTCGCTCGGACAGGTGGAGCAGGAAGTCCACCGCGCCTCGCGGAGCGACATCGCGATACGCCTCGATGCCGGGATCGATCAGGCTCATCGAGGGGAGCGCTCCGTGGCGAACGCGCCGTCGAGCTCGGCGTCGATGAGGGCTAGCATCATGACGCGGATGCGCTCGAGGCCGCCCATGTACGGGTTGAGCCGCCCGACGCGCTCGGACAGGAGCGTGAGCCCGAGCGCCTCGCCGATCCATTCCGCGAAGTGTCCGCCCGGCACGCCCCAGCGCGCCCGGGCGTCGAGGGCGTGCAGGTAGAGCGCGCTCACATCCACCTCGGCGAGCGCGCCGCGGAACTCGCGCAGGGTGCGGGCCTCCAGGCCCGTCGGCACCTCGATGATGTGGGAGCGGACAAAGAAGAAGGGATCCCCGAAGACGATCCGCGGCACGAGGCTGATCCCCTCCAGGTGGTCGTCGAGAACGGACAGGATCTCCTCGCGCACCCGCTCCGGGCTGTCGAACTGGAAGGGGTCCACCATGCCCAGCCGCTCGGCCAGGACCTGGTCCCGAATCTGTGTGCCGACCCAGATGGCGAAGTCGTTGGGGTAGGATCCGGCGACCAGAGGCCGCCGGAGGAAGACGGTGCTCGTGTGGTAGTAAATCGACTCCGCGGGGAGGCCCTCGATCTCCTCCATGAGCTCCTGCTCGTCCCGGGCGCGCCGCCCGAGGATCTCCCGAAGCTCGACACAGCCGGTGAAGGTGAAGGGGCGGGTGGCGACCGCAGTCCGGGCGGCGGCACGCTCGCTCATGCGGGGACGAAACTGCAATGGCAAGGCCAGGGCCAGAGTGCTGCCGGGTGGGCATCATGTCAGCAATCACGGGTACTTACGTGGAGGAGGCCCCAGGCAAAGTCAACCCATGTGTAGGAATGACCGGACAAGATGTCGCCGCCGCGACAAGTTGTCGCGAGCCGCTCAAGAGGGGCCGGGCTTCTCTCCGAGCGGGTCCTCGCGCTCCAGACGCTCGAGCAGGGTCTGCAGGTGCCGATCGAAGGCGCCGCGCCGCCGCGCCGTCACCGGCTCGCCGGGGATGAACTTCTCGCTCAGCGGATTCACGAACTGGCCGTTCTTCTTCACGCGGTAGTCGAGATGCGGGCCGGTGGCGAGGCCCGTCGCTCCCACCCGCCCGATGATCGCGCGCTGCTTCACGCGCTGGCCCCCGCGGACCAAGGCCGCCGACAAGTGGTTGTACATCGTCTCGTAGCCGCGCGCGTGCCGCAGCGTCACGCTGATCCCGTTGCCGCCGCTCCAGCCGGACGCGACCACGACTCCATCGGCCACCGCGCGTACCGGCGTGCCGGTGGGGGCTCCATAGTCGATGGCCAGGTGCGGGCGCGTCCCACCGAGGATGGGATGCAGGCGGGCATGCGAGAAGCCGGACGTGATGCGGGTGAAATCCAGCGGCGCCCGCAGGAACATCTTCCGGACCGAGCGGCCCGACGCGTCGTAGAAGGCGGCGCGCCCCTGACCGTCGGTGAACGCCACGGTGGTGAGGGGCGCGCGGTCCGCCGAGCGGTACTGGCCGATGAGGATGTCGCCGTAGCCCAGGAAGGCCCCGTCGCCGTAACGCTTCTCCACGAGCAGGCGGAACCGATCGCCGGGCAGGGAGTCGGCGGCGAAGTCGAAGTCCCACTCGAAGAGGCCCACGAAGGCGGCGGTCAACGCCGGCCCCTCGCCGAGACGCTCCAGGCTCGCGAAGAGCGAGTCCTCCAGGCGGCCGCTCACCGCCGCGATCCGCGTCTCCACGGGCACGCGCACCGTCTCCAGGCGCCAGCCGTCCGCCATGCGGGTGAGCTCGAAACGCTCGATCGGTGACCGCCAATAGGTGATCTCGATCACGCTGTCGGTGGCGTCGCGCGCGAGGAGAAGGCGCTCGCCCGGGGCGAGCCGGCGCATATCCACCGCGCCGCGCAGGCGCGCGATGACCTGGGCGGCGTCGGCGCGGTCGAGGCCGCTGCGCACCAGCGCCGCCTCCAGCGTCTCCCGGCGGCGCAGGACCGTCTCCGCGCGCCCCACCGAGGGCGGCACCGGTGTCTCGGGCGCGGCGATGGTGAGGGGCGGGGCGGGATCGATGGGCACCTCGGTCCAGCCGAGGACGAGGGCCCCGGCGAGGACGCCGGCGAGGCAGCAGCGCGCGATCGAGCGCATGGACCGGGTCACCATACTCCCGGCCGTGCGGGCCCGCCAACTTTTTACTCGGCGGGGGCTTGACCCCGGGCCCCATTTCGAATAATTATGCTTACTAGTGAATGAACATACCGACCGCCGCGGGCTCCGCCGGCACGCGACCATCCTCGCCCTCGTCCGCTCGAGCGCGGTGCGCTCGCAGGGGCAGCTCCAGCGCCTCCTCCGCCGGCGCGGCCTCGCGGTGACGCAGCCCACCCTGTCGCGCGATCTTCGCGACCTGGGGCTTGCCAAGACGCCGCGGGGCTACGTGGCCCCCGAGGGAGCCCCCGGCCGCTTCAGCCCGCCGCCGCGGCGCGACGCGCGCCTCGGCCGCGCGCTACGGGGCTTCGCCCTCTCGGCGCGGCCGGCGGCGAGCCTGGTGGTGGTGAAGACGCCGCCGGCGGGGGCCCCGCCCCTCGCGCGGGCGCTCGACGAGGCCGGGCTGCCCGAGGCCATCGGGGCCATCGCGGGCGACGACACCATCTTTCTCGCCACGCGCGACGAGCGGTCGGCCCGCGCGCTCGCGCGCCGCCTCGCCGCGTCGCTCACGCGGCGGACCCGTCGGGAGGGCGCGTGACGATCGATACCAAGGCCTTGATGGAGATCACCGAGCGGCCCCCGGTGGTCTTCACCCGCGGCGAGGGCTCCTGGCTCTTCGACGACACCGGCAAGCGCTACCTCGATTTCGTCCAGGGCTGGGCGGTGAACAGCCTCGGCCACTGCCCCGGGCTGATCGTGGAGGCCCTCGCCGCGCAGGCGCGCACCCTCATCACGCCCAGCCCGGCCTTCTACAACGAGCCGGCGGCGCGCCTCGCGCGCAGTCTCGCCCGTCACTCGTGCTTCCAGCGCGTCTTCTTCACCAACTCCGGCGCCGAGGCCAACGAGGGCGCCATCAAGCTCGCGCGGAAGTGGGGCCGCCGGTTCAAGGACGGCGCCCACGAGATCATCACCTTCGAGGGCGCCTTTCACGGGCGCACCCTCGCCACCATGTCGGCGAGCGGCAAGCCGGGGTGGGACACCATGTTCGCGCCGCAGGTGCCGGGCTTTCCGCGGGCCACGCTCAACGATCTCGACTCGGTGGAGACGCTGATGGGCCCGCGCACCGTCGCCGTCATGCTGGAGCCGGTGCAGGGAGAGAGCGGTGTGGTGCCCGCCACCGTCGAGTTCCTGCGGGCTCTGCGCGCCCTCACCCGGCGCGCCGGCTGCCTCCTCATCGTGGACGAGGTGCAGACGGGCATCGGCCGCACCGGCCGCCTGTTCGCCTACGAGCACTTCGCGCGGAGCGCGGCCGAAGCGCCGGACATCATGACGCTCGGCAAGGGGCTGGGCGGCGGCGTGCCCCTCGCCGCCCTCTGCGCCACCGAGGCGGTGTCGGTGTTCGAGCCGGGCGAGCAGGGCGGCACGTTCAACGGCAGCCCCCTCATGACCGCGGTGGGCGAGGCGGTGCTGGGGGCGGTGCTCGCTCCCGGATTTCTCGATGGCGTGACCGCCCGCGGCCACTACCTCTCGGGGCGGCTGGACGAGCTCGTGGCGGCGCTCGGGCTCTCGCACGAGCGGGGCTGGGGCCTGTTGCGCGCCTTGGACCTCGGGACGGACGCGGCGGGCGCGGCGGTGGCGTACGCGCGCGACGGGCTGGAGAAGCACGAGGGGTGGGAGGGGCAGGGACTGCTTCTGAACGCGCCGCGCCCCCATCTCCTGCGCTTCATGCCCGCCCTCACGGTCAGCGAGGGCGAGATCGACCGGATGGTGGACGGGCTGCGCCTGGCGCTGGAGGCGGTGCGCTAGCCGCCCTCGCGCGCTAGAGCTGCTTTTCCTTCCGCTGGAGGGTGCGGACGGAGACGCCGAGTATCTTCGCCGCCGCCTGCTTGTCGCCGTGCACCTCGTCGAGCACGCGCCGGATGTACTGGCGCTCCAGCTCCTCCAGCGTCGGGCGCAGCGACGAGGCCGCCGGCGCCACGTTGAACTCGGTGCGCAGGTTGGTGATGGTCACCGCGGGGCCGGCGGCGAGCACCGCTGCGCGCTCGACCACGTTTTCCAGCTCGCGCACGTTGCCGGGCCAGCGGTGCTCCTGGAGCCACCCCATCGCCTCCTCGGTGAAGCCGGTGAGGGCCTTGCCGAGGCGCGCGGCGGCGTCCCGGAGGAAGTGCTCGGCGAGCAGCGGCACGTCATCGGGCCGCTCCCGGAGAGCGGGCAGGCGGATGGGGATGACGGCGAGGCGATAGTAGAGGTCCTCGCGGAAGCGGCCATCCTGCACGTGGGTGGCGAGATCGCGGTTGGTCGCGGTGACGAGACGGAGATCGAGCTGGATGTCCTCGCTGCCGCCGAGGGGCCGCACGGCCTTGTCCTGGATGGCGCGGAGGAGCTTGACCTGGGTGGCGAGCGGCAGGTCTCCCACCTCGTCGAGGAATAGCGTCCCCCCGTGGGCGGCGGTGAAGAGGCCGGCCCGCTTGCGGTCCGCGCCGGTGAAGGCGCCCTTCTCGTGACCGAACAGCTCCGACTCCAGCAGGGTCTCCGGCACCGCCGCGCAGTTGACCGGCACGAAGGGGCCGGCGCGGCGTGCGCTCGACCAGTGCAGGGCGCGGGCCACCAGCTCCTTGCCGGTGCCGCTCTCGCCGAGCAGCAGCACCGAGGCGTCACTGTCCGCCACCGCCCGGACCTGCTCGAGCACCGCCCGCATCGGTCGCGAGACGCCGACGACCCGCTCGAAGCCGAACTGCCGCTCCACCTCCGCGCGTAAGCGGGCGTTCTCCTCCCGGAGCCGCTGATCGTCCAGCGCGCGCCGCACGGCGTGGGTGACCTCGGCGAGCTTGAAGGGCTTGGTGAGGTAGTCGTAGGCGCCCTGGCGCATGGCCTCGATGGCGGTCTCGAGGCTGCCGAACGCGGTCATGAGGAGCACGCGCGTGGCGGGGGCGCGCCGCTGGGCCGCCGCCAGCACCTCGAGACCGCCCACGTCGTCCATGATGAGATCGGTGAGGACCACGTCGTAGCGCGCGCCCTCGATGGCGGAGACCGCCTCGCGCCCGCCCGTGGCCGCCGCCACCGCCAGGCCCTCGAGCTCGAGATGGCGGCGCAGCATGGCGAGCATCTCGGGATCGTTGTCCACGATGAGCACGCGGGGCGCGCTCATACCGCCGCCTCGAGCACGGGCAGCCACGCGGTGAACGTGGTGCCATGGCCCTCGCGGCTCTGGACGGCGAGCGTGCCGCCGTGCTCGCGGAGAATGTCGCGGCAGATCGGAAGGCCGAGCCCGGTCCCTTGGCCCGCCGGCTTGGTCGTGAAGAAGGGCTCGAACACGTGCCCCAGAGCCTCCGCAGGGATCCCCGAGCCGGTGTCGCTCACCGCCACCGCCACGCCCGGCCGGCCGTCATTGGGGCACGCCCACGCCTCGATGCCGATGCGGCCGCCGCGCGGAGTCGCGTCCATCGCGTTCACGATGAGATTGATCAGGACCTGCTGGACCTGGGTGGGGTCGGCGGCCACCTCGGGCAGGGGCGGCGCCGCGGAGGCGGCGATGCTCACCCCCCGGCGCCGCGCCATGTGCTCGAGCAGCGGCACCACGCGGTCGAGCAGCGCGGGGATGTCCACCGCCTGGATCTCCGGCTTCTGCTGGCGCACGGTGTCGAGCAGCGACCGGATGATGGCGGAGATGCGATCGGTCTGGGCCACGATGACTTCGAGGTCGGGGCGGCCGGGATGATCGGGGGGCAGGCTGCGCAGCAGGATCTCGGCGCGGCCGGAGATGATGTTCAGCGGGGTGCCCACTTCGTGGGCGATGCCGGACGTGAGCTTGCCGGCGACGGCGAGAGTCTCCGCGCGGCGCAGCTGCTGCTCGAGGTCCACCGCGCGGTCGCTCTCGAGGAGCAGGCGCTGGCGCGCCGCTTCCAGCGATTCCGCCATCCGGTTGAAGGCCTCCGCGACCTGCCCGACCTCGTCGCGCCGCCCCACCGGCAGGAGCGGGCCCGCCTGCCCCTCACCGAGCGCCCGGATGGAGCGGGTGAGCTGGCGGAGCGGCCGCAGCAGCTGGCGCGAGAGCACGAACGCGGTGAGGCCGGCCAGCCCCAACGCAAGCAGGCCGAGCCTGATAACGGCGTCGCGCGTGGCCCGCTCCCGCTTCTCGCGCGCGCCCGGCGAGCTGAAGAGGACCTCCAGCGCCCCGATGATCTCGCCGCGGCGGCCGCGGAGCGGCATCACGTAGGAGAACGTGTCGGCGGTGGGGCCCTCCTCGGCGACGATCTCGAGGCGCCCCTGGGTCATCACGCGGCGGAGCCGCTCCGCCGCGACGGGGCCGCCCGCGGCCCCCGGCTCGGACTCGAGGGTGGCGGCGAGGGACTTGTCGTAGATACGGATGCGCTCGATCTGCTCCTGGCGATTGACCAGCTCGGAGAGGAGCCGTCGGATGTCGGCGAGCTGGCGGTCGCGTACCGCGTTCTCCACCGCGATCTGGATGGCGCGCGCGGTCACCGAGGCGTTGCGCTGCTCGGCCGCGAGGAGCTGGCCTTCCTCCTCGCGGACGCGCACGAATGCGTAGACTCCCACCAGCAGGGTCAGCGGGATGATGAGAACGAAGAAGAGACGAAGCCGCAGGCCCATTCGGTTGCCCAGTCGATGATACCGGGCGGCCCGGGTACCGGCAACCCTGCCGATCGACCGGTGATGACGCGGCTACGCGCCGTACTTGGTGAAGCGGAGGGCGTTGGCCATCACCAGCGGCATCAGGTGATGCGCGGGGGCGAGACCCAGGCTCCCCGCCAGACAGTCTCGCTCCGTGAAGCGCGTCACGGGATCCGCGCCGCAGTAGGCGCCGGCCAGCAGGGCAGGCACGGGTTGCCAGCCGTGGCCCGCGAGCACGGCGGGCGTCGAGTGATCGCCCGACACGACGAGCACGTCTGGCTTCAGCGCGAGGATGTCGGGAAGGAGCGCGTCCCAGCGCTCGAGGGCCGCCACCTTGGCGTCGAAGTCTCCATCCTCGCCCGCCTTGTCCGTGTCCTTGTAGTGCAGGAAGAAGAAGTCGTAACCCGCCCAGTGCTCGCGGAGCGTCGCCACCTCGTCGGCGAAGGTGGAGCCGGTCTTCAGCACCTCCATGCCCACGAGGCGCGCGAGCCCCCGGTACATGGGATACGCGGCGATGGCGGCGGCCTTGACGCCGAAGATTTCGGGGAAGCGGGGCATGTCCGGACGCTGGTCGAAGCCACGGAGGAGGATCATGTTGGCGGGGCGCGCGTCCGCGAGGAGCGGGCGCGCCGCATCCACGAACTGGTTCACGAGCGCGGCGGTGCGCTCCGCGGCGGGAGCCAGAGCCTGGACGCGCAGCGGGGGATGGCCCGTCGCCTGGGGGTCGGTCTCGGAGAGGGGCCCGGCCAGGCCGGCGCCGCGCAGCACCAGCACGAAGCGGTGCTCCTTCACCGGCTCCACGAGCACCTCGGCGCCGGGCAGGCTGATCCGCCGCAGCCGCTCGCAAAGCGCCACGCACACCTCGGTGGAGATGCGTCCCGCGCGCCGGTCGGTGATGCGCCCGTCGGCGTCCACCGTGCAGAAATTCCCCCGCGCGGCGAGATCACCCGGGCGCAGCTCGAAGTCGATGCCGAGGGCCTCGAGCACGCCCCGTCCCACCGGATAGCGGAGGGGATCATAGCCGAAGAGGCCGAGGTGGCCGGGGCCGCTGCCCGGGGTGATGCCGGGCCCCACGTGGCGGATGAGCCCGCACGCCGAGCGCGCGGCGAGGGCGTGCAGGTTGGGGATGCGCGCCGTCTCCAGCTCGCTCTTGCCCGTCTCCGGACGGGGGAGCCCGCCCAGGCCGTCCAGTGAGCAGAGGACGATCTTGGTCGTGCCCGGCACCGCGAGGGCGCGGAGGCCCTCGAGGTCGAGGCTCACGCGGCGGTTTCCTTGTTCTCGCCGAAGTCCGCCGGCACCGCCGGGCCCCAAATGTAGAGCGAGTCCTCGCCGGGCCAGTCGCGCGGCTCCCAGGCGCAGTCCTCGGGGATCACGTCGATGTCGAAGAAGTACTCGGCGAAGCTGCCCCACGGGTCGCGGATGTAATAGAAGAAGTTCGACCCGATGACGTGCCGGCCGAAGCCCCAGCCCGGCTGCCAGCCCTTGTCCGCCATGCGCACCGCGCCCATGCCGATCTCGTCGATACTCCCCACCTGGAAGGAGCCGTGGTGGAACCCGGGCGCATGCGACGAGAGGAAGGCCAGGTTGTGGTGGTCGGTGGTGCAGCGGAGGAACGAGATCACGTTGCCGGAACGATCAGACAGCTTGAGGCCGAGGACGCGTGTGTAGAAGTCCATCTGCCGCGGCATGTCCGGGGTGAACAGGAGCACGTGGCCCAGCCGCCGCGGCGCGACGGCAAGGCTCCGCTCCGGCGCCCCGCGCTTGGCGACCCGCGTCGCATAGCCGGGGCCATTGAGCGCGAGCGGCGGATCGTGGGGCTCCACGGGGGCCGCCTCGTCGCGCACGTTGACGAGATTACCGTCGGGATCGCGCAGCCAGATCCCGCCCTCGGGGGCGCCGCGCGGCGGATCGATCTCCGCGACTCCGGCCGACCGCATGCGCTCACGCGTGGCCGCGAAGGCCGGCCCGGGCGCGCCGAAGCAGAGATGGTGGAGCCGCTTCCGCGGGCCCTCGTAGAGCAGCACGTTGTCGCGCGACTGGCGCGGCGCGCGAAGTCGCACCGCGTTCCCGCTGCCGGTGGCGTCGGCAAGGCCGAAGTCCCGGTAGTAGCGTTGCCCGACCGTCGGGTCCGGCACCTCGAGGGCGTAGTGGAGGAGCGACTTGACCGCCATGGCCGGCCCCCCTCAGGCGTCCTTGATCGAGTTCTCGAGCGTTCCCAGCCCGGTGATCTCCAGCTTGACCCGGTCGCCGGGCTGCAGCGTGATCTGCGGCTTGCGCGAGAATCCGACGCCCGCCGGCGTGCCGGTGGCGATGAGGTCTCCGGGCGACAGCGTCATGATGTTGGAGAGGTAGTTGATGACGTAGGGGATGTCGAAGATGAAGTTCTTGGTATTGCCGTTCTGCATGAGCGTGCCGTTCACCCAGGTCTTGAGATCGAGCACGTGGGGATCGGGGATGTCCGCGCGGTCGGCGATGTACGGGCCCACCGGCGCCAGCGTGTCACCGATCTTGCCCGCGCCCCACTGGGTGGTGTGGAACTGGAAGTCGCGGGCGCTCATGTCGTTGACGATGGTGTAGCCGTAGACGTAGTCGAGCGCCTGCTCCTTGGAGACGAAGCGGGCGGTGCGGCCGATCACCACGCCCAGCTCGACCTCCCAGTCGAAGGTCTTTTCGCCTCGCGGCCGCAGCACCGGCTCGCCCGGGTCGAGGATCGCGTTGGCCCACTTGGGGAACACCGGCGGCTGCTTCGGCGCGGGGTTGTTGGTCTCGGCGGCATGGTCGGTGTAGTTCAGCCCGATGCAGATGAACTTGCCCGGATCGGCGATGGGCGCGTGCAGGCGCGCGGACGCGAGGGGCACCAGCCCAGCGGTGAGCTTGCCCGCCTTCACCGCCTCCATCAGTGCGGCCAGCATCTCCTGGGACGCGACTCCGCCTTCGAGAAAGCCTCGGGTGCTCTGGGGGAAGAGGGCGTCGGCGATCGCCTGGGCCCGCGTCACCCCGCGAGCGGCGAGGTGCGCGGCGGCGCCGGCGGCGAGGTCGAGGACGCGATCGGCGCCGACCAGGGCGCCCAGTCGGGGGGGGTGGCCGTTCTGGGAGAAGCGGACGATTTTCATGGCGAAGCTCCTTTGGGTCGCAGAGCGTGATCGGCTCGGGCGGCGGCCATGATAACACCGGGCCGAATGGTCTGCATCCTGTGTGGCATCCACGCCACGCCTCTATATGCGGTAGGCGGGAGGGGGCGCGGGATGCTTTGGATTATCAGTACTTAGCTTGTTATCATTTCCATTCGAGGAGGAAATCACCCATGACGATCACCCGCTGGAAGTGTGTCGCGCTCGCCCTGGTGGTGATGCTCGCGGGGCCATACGCGACGTGGCTGTCCGCGGCCGAGGCCCAGACGCGGCAGTCGGCGACGGAGGGCTCCATTCTGACCTCGAACACCATCGAATCGCATGCGCCGACCAAGGGCGACGCGGTGGGCGCGGCCCTCATGAACGTCGTCTACGTGCCGGGTAAGGCCATCGTCTGCACCCTGGGCACGGTGGGCACGGTGGGGCTGCTCCTCGTGACGTTCGGCTTCGCCTATCAGGCGGCCGCCAACGTATTCCGCGAGGGCTGCGGCGGCGACTGGGTCCTGACGCCCGAGCACGTCTCCGGGGCGATCCCCTCGCCGACGTACGACTACCTCGACTAGCGGCGAATCCCGCGCGTCCGGTGCGTTGATGCCTGTCACCCAGGCGGCCTCCTCCCCACGCGCCGCGACGCGCGGCTGGATCGCGCCCGTGTTGTTCTCGGTGCTCCTCGCCGCGTTCGCCGCGGGCATCTGGGGCATCTACCGCGCCAATTTCCCCGGGCCGGGTCTCTATCGCGCCAGCGGTGTGTACGAGACGCGATTCACCGACACCATGGTGGTGGTGAAGCACGAGAAGCTGCCCGGCCTCATGGACGAGATGCAGTCCATGGTCCTCACCGCCGAGACGAAGGAGCTGCTCGATCGCGCCAAGCTCATGCCGGGTGACCGGGTTCGCCTCACCATCCGCCCCAACGGCGACCGGCTCGTCCTCGTGGACATACAGAAGATCCAGTAGCGCGGGCGGCGCCTCCTCGATGCCCTCGCGCTCAGTACTGCCAGGACATCAGCACGGAGAAGATGCTCCGGTTGTAGCTGAAGATGGGCAGGCTGGACCGGGCCACGATCCCCTGGTACTCGAAGGTGAGGGTGAAGCCCGCGGGTAGGGGCTGCTCGATCCGCACCACGTGGGTCTGCTCGACGTCGGAGCGGCTCTTCTTGGTCGGGGAGTCCACCGGGAAGAGCGAGTTAAAGCCCGCGTAATTGCGGAAGTGCACGTCGTAGTCGTACTTGAGCCGGGTCCCCCACCACGGCAGCGTGTACTGCCCGCCCACGAGGATCCGGTTGCCGGTGTAGTCGTAGTTGCGCCCGATCGCGTTCTCGAGGTCGAACTGGTAGCCGACACGGAGCAAGTGACGGTCGCCCGCGAAGCGAAAGACGTGGAGCAGGCCCACCATGTAGTTGAAGGCGTCACGGAGCTCGGTGGGCTCGATGTGGGCGTCGTTGGAGAAGTCCTTGGTCTGCAGCCGGAGCTGGGCCGCCGTGAGATGTCGCGGCCCCTCCACGAGAGTGGCGAAGAAGCCCGCGGTGTTGCGCTGGAGAAACTCGTCGTCGTCCAGAATGAGGTAGTCGTACGTGTACTGGAGGCCCAGCTGATAGGGCATCCCGCGAACCTCACTGCTGTACGTCCCGCCGACGTTCGCCACGTGGTTCTGGATGTTGAGGCTGGGCAGGTCGTTGTAGAGGATGGTGAAGAACTGGTATCCCACGCTGGCCTGCCACGGGCCGGTGCGCAGGAAGGTGTAGTCGAACCGCGCGCTGAAGATCTCCCCGAAGCTGGCCTGGTCGTCGCGGTTACGGCGGAGGGCCTCCGCCACGCGGTCGTGACTGGGATTGGGGAGCACGAGCACGTTGGTGTCGTAGGTGACGCCGGCGCGCAGCTCGATTTGCAAGCGCTGATCGGGGCGCCGCGGGGCCAGGACGGAGTCGCGTAGCCGCTCGGCGGGGCCGGTGAGGGCCGAGGCGGGCTGCAGGCGCAGCGCGGCCTGCACCTCGCTCGCGGCCTCCTCGCGCTTCCCCAGCGCGGCAAGGGCCAGGCCCGCGTAGAAGCGGGCGAGCTGCTGGATGTCCGGGTTCTGCGAGGTGTTGGCGCGCAGGGCGTCCAGCGCCCCCGCGTAGTCCCGCTTGCGATAGCGCATGAAGCCCACGTAGTAGCCGACGCCGTCGGTCTGCGGCTGCGCCCGGAACACCTCGGTGAGCGGCTCCTCGGCGCGGTCGTAGTCCTTGAGGACGAAGTACGCCACGCCGAGCTGATAGAGCACGGCGAGATCGGTGGGCGCGCGCCGCCGCGCGCGCTCGAGTGGCGCCACCGCCTCTCCGGGCTTCTCCTGGGCGAGGAGGGTGAGGCCAGTGTAGTAGAGGGCCTCGAGGTTGTCGGGATCCTGAGCGAGCGCCTCGCGCAAGAGGGCGAGCGCGTCGTCGTAGCGCTTGTCCTCGTAGGCGAGGATGGCCTGGGCCACGAGGACGTCGGCCTCCGTCGGCTGAGCGCGCGCGGGACTCGGGGAGAGAGCGAGCAGCGCCCCCGCGATGAGAAGCGCCAGCGCGAGGGCACCACGGCCGGCACTACGCGGGACGCCGCCTCGGGGCATTGGGTCCCCTTCTATCACACCTTCAGCGTTTCGGAAGCGTACGCAGATAGGTCACGAGCGCCCGGATGTCCTCGTCCCCGAGGTGGTAGCCGAAGGCGGGCATGCCCGGCTTGCCGAGGGAGGCCCCGCCGTTCCGGATGAGGGTCTGCAGGTACTCGTCGGTGAGGGCGTCCATGACGCGGGGGTCGCGGAGGTCGCCGGGTCGCATGAGGAACAGCGTGGCCCGCCACGAGCCCGAGCCGTCGGCTCCGTGGCAGGTCGCGCAGTGCTCCAGATAGAGACGCCGCTCGGGCGCCGCGCGCTTGGGCACGGGAAACGGCAGGAAGAGCGCGGCGGTGAGGCTGCCCACGATCATGAACAGCGCGGGCCCCAGGATGATGAGCAGCCACCGATGCTTCGTCCACCGTTGCGTCATCGGCGGAGGATAGCACGGTGGCGCGCGCCGGCTGTTCCGGCGGTTGACAGCTCCGACCCGCCCGCGTAGCGTCCGGCCCGGAGGAACCGATGCGACTCTATCTCATGCGGCACGCCGAGGCGGGGGACGCCGATGCGCGGCGCTGGCCCGACGATCGAGACCGCCCGCTCACCGACGCGGGCGAGCGTGAGCATGCGGTCGTGGCGGCGACACTCGCGCGGATGGGGGTGCGCTTCGACCGCCTGCTCACGAGCCCCCTCGTGCGCGCGCGGCGCACCGCGGAGATCACTGCCGCCGTCTATGGCGGAGCGCCCGCCCCCGAGGAGACGCCCGCGCTCGACGACCACGCGACCGTGCCGGGCTTCCTCGCCGTGCTGGCCCGGCTGCCCCGGGACGCCGCCGTGCTCGCGGTCGGCCACGAGCCGCTCCTCTCCGCCACGGTGGGCGCGCTGGTGTCCCGGGACGGCGCCGCCCGGGTCGTCATGCCAAAGAGCGGGGTGGCGGCCATCGAGCTCGACGGAACGCCGGCGCCGGGCGGGGGCCGGCTCCTCTTCCACCTGCGGCCGCACGAGCTCGTGCGGCTCGCGGAGGGCGGTTCCGCCTAGCCCTTCACCGCGCCCGCGGTGAGGCCGGAGACGTAGTAGTCGAGGAAGAGGACGTAGACGACCACCACCGGCACGCTGGCGAGCACCGCGCCCGCCATCAGCGAGCCCCAGTAGTAGATGTCGCCGCGGATGAGATCCGCGGTGACGCCCACCACCGCCGTCTTGTTCGCGGTCTGCGAGACGAAGGTGAGCGCGTAGGTGAACTCGTTCCAGCAGAGGGTGAACGAGAAGAGCAGGGCGCAGATGATGCCGGGCACCGCCATGGGCAGCACGATGCGCACCAGCGTTTGCATGCGGGTGGCCCCGTCCACGAGCGCGCACTCCTCGATCTCACGCGGAATGGTGCGGAAGTAGCCCATCAGGAGCCACGTGCAGAAGGGCACGAGGAAGGTCGGGTAGGTGACCATGAGCGCGTAGATGGTGTCGGAGAGCCCGAGCCAGCTCACCACCTGGGACAACGGGAGGAAGAGGAGGGTGGGGGGGACGAGATAGCTGATGAAGATCGCGGTACCGAACGAGCTGGCGCCGCGAAAGCGCAACCGCGAGAGGCTGTAGCCGGCGAGAATGGACAGGACGATGGACACGCCGGTGGCGACCACGCTGATGATGAGGCTGTTCGTGACCCAGACGAGGAAATCCGTCTTCTTGAAGAGGAAGGTGTAGTGATCGACGATGGCGCCACTTTGCACCCAGAAGGGCACCGACTTGAGATTGTAGAGCTCGGCGTTGGTCTTGAACGACGTGACGAACATGAAATAGAAGGGAAACAGCGCGAAGAAGATGAACGGCGCGAGGTTGGCGTACGCGAACGCCTGCGATCGGATCCTCGCGCCGCGGCTCTCGGCGATGGCCATGCTCACTCCTTCCGGATGTAGCGGAGCTGGAAGAAGACCACCGCGCCGAGGAGCGGGAAGATGAAGAGCGCGATGGCGGCTCCCTGGCCCAGGTTACCGCCGTTGAGCCCCACCTGATAGGCAAGGGTGGCGAAGAGGTGAGTGGTGTTGACGGGCCCGCCGCGCGTCAGCACGTACACGATGTTGAAGTCGGCGAAGGTGAAGATGGTCGAGAAGAGAATCACCACCGCGAGCACCGGCTTGACGAGGGGGAGCGTGACGTACCAGAAGCGGGTCCACGAGCCCGCCCCGTCCACCTCGGCCGCCTCGTAGTACTCCTTGGGCACGGCCACCAGACCGGCAAGGGTCGTGATGGCGAAGAAGGGCAGGCCCCGCCAGACGTTCACCGCGATCACCGCCGCCATCGCGTATTCCGCCTGCCCGAGCCAGTTGGGGCCGGGCGGGGTCATGAGGCCGAGGCGGATGGCCGTCCAGTTCACCACGCTGTAGAGCGAGTCGAACATCCATCCCCACCCGAGCGTCGAGAGCGCGGTGGGAATGACGAAGGGCAGGAGGATGGCGCCGCGGATGAGCCGCTTGAAGCGCAGATTCCGCGCCAGCAGCATCGCCAGCCACACCCCGAGCACCGTCTTGAGGCTGAGGGCGATCGCGGTGAACACGAAGGAGTTCTGGACGGTCTGGCGGAAGACCTCGTTGGCGAGGATGGCGCGGTAGTTGTCGAGGCCGACGAACGAGCCGGGCGACCCCACCCAGTAGTCGGACAGGCTGAAGTAGATGGCCATCCCGAACGGGAAGGCCACCAGCGACACGAGCAGCGCGAGGGCGGGCAGGATGAGCCCATAGCCGAAGATCTCCTCGCGCTCCCACCAATCACGGAGCCGCGCGAGGCGGCCGGCGCCACCGGCGCCGGCCGCCTCGAGTACCTGCGGGCCGACGGACATGCTAGCCGGCCTTGAGCTGACCCTTGATCGCGAGCGCGATCTGGTCCTGAGCCCAGTCCATCGCCCGCTTGGTCGGCATGCCGCTGATGGCCTTCGCGACCATGTCGCCCATCACGTAGTTATTGTCGATGCGCTGCACAGCGTCGTTGGGCTTCGCCGGCCAGCCGCGCGGATGAGCGAACTCCGCCTCCTTCGGGAGCATGGCGAATTTCGGATTCTTGGCCCAGATGGGATGGTCGGCGAGGTGCTTGAGGGGGGGATGGTTGAAGGCGTTCGACGCCACGATCCAGGCGTCGTAGTTCTCCTTCTTGAAGAGATACTGGATGAATTCCTTCGCGAGCTCTTGGTTCTTCGAGAACTTCCAGATCCCCATGCCGAGGATCGGAGGCGCCGAGTGCGCCCCCGCCGGCCCCGCGGGGCTGTTGTGGTGGTTGATGTCGTCGGCGATCGGCATCTTCTCCTTCAGCGCCGCGTTGTAGGGGCTGACGGGGTTGTGGATCCAGGAGCCCTTGCCGGAGAGCATGAAGCGATTGTTTCCGGCGTCGTCCCAGGACAGGACCTCCGGCTCCATCGCGTCCTTAAAGAGCTCCTTGTACCATTCGATGACCTGGGCGGTCTTGTCGGAGGCGATCCCAGGAGTCTTCCCGTCCGCCTCGAGCACCTTGGCGCCATACGACCACGCGACCGACCAGTACGTGCTGTGGGTGTCCGAGCAGTGACTGATGGGGATGCCCACCGGGTTGCCCTGCTTCTTGAGCACCTTGCCCATGGAGAGGAGCTCGGCCCACGTCTTGGGGTGCGAGTCGAAGCCGGCCTTCTTGAAATGCGCCTGGTTGTAGGTGGCCGGGAAGGACACCCAGAACCACGGCATCGCTTTCCAGCCCGACTTGGCGTGGTTCGCCTCGGCGCAGAAGGGGTAGAGCCCCCCGTACTGCTTGCCGAGCTTCTCCACGACGTCGTCCACGTTGGCGAGCTGATTCTCGTAGAGGAAGGGGTCGGACGATGCCGTGCGGTACATGTCGTGTCCGGACTGCGACTGCGCTTCCGCCGCGATCTTGGCGGGCATCTGGAGATGCGCCATCGTGTCCACGCGGACGGTGCAGTTCGCGGCCTTGCTGAAGGCCTCCGCCTGCTTGCGGAGCTCGTCGTCGGCGGCGGGGACGAAATGGTTCCAGGAGAGGAAGGTCAGCTCGCGCTTCTGCGCGAAGGCCGGCGGCTTGCCGAGGGCGAGCCAGGAGGCCATCCCGGCGCCGGTACCGGCGGCGGTGCGAAGGAACTGTCGGCGCGCGTGACTGCGGGGAGCGGTCTGATCCATGAAGGGCCTCCGGTCGTTCGGGAGGTCTCGGGCCATCAGGAGAACCTTAGCGCTCGTCCCACCTCCTCCGGTCCATTGGTACGCGTCCCCCCAGGGATCGCGCTAGCTGATCACCGCTTCCGTCTTTGAATCGAAGAAGTGGATTCTCTCGGGCACGAAGGAGAGGCGGATCTTCTCGTGCGCCTTGGCGCGCACGGTGGGCTCCACGCGGGCCACCACCGACTGGCCGGCCGCGCTCACGTCGAGGAGGATCTCCGCGCCGAGGGGCTCCACCACCTCGACCACCGCGTCGAAGGACATGTCGCTCGAGTCGGCGGTGGAGCCGACCCGCAGGTCCTCCGGCCGCACGCCCAGCGTCACCGTCTGGCCCTTGAACGCGCCCAGGCGAGCCTGGCGGTCCGCGGGCACCTTCACCTTCAGCCCGTTGGCCTGGGCGAAGAGGGCGCCGCCCGTCTCGCTGATCGACACCGGGATGAAGTTCATGGCCGGGGAGCCGATGAAGCCGGCGACGAACCTGTTCTGGGGCCGGCTGTAGATCTCCATGGGCTCGCCCACCTGCTGCACCCAGCCGTCCTTCATCACGACCACGCGGCTGCCGAGGGTCATCGCCTCGACCTGGTCGTGGGTGACGTAGATGGCAGTGGTCTCGAGCCGCTCGTGCAGGCGCTTGAGCTCCACTCGCATCTGCACGCGCAGCTTGGCGTCGAGATTGGAGAGGGGCTCGTCGAAGAGGAACACCTGGGGGTGCCGCACGATGGCGCGGCCTACCGCCACGCGCTGCCGCTGACCGCCCGACAGCTGGCGGGGCTTGCGCTTGAGGAGCTCCTGGATGCCGAGAATCTCCGCCGCTTCCTGCACCCGCTTGGCGATCTCGATCTTGGGGAACTTCCGCATCTTGAGCCCGAACGCCATGTTGTCGTAGACGCTCATGTGCGGATACAGGGCGTAGTTCTGGAACACCATGGCGATATCGCGATCCTTCGGAGGCAGGTCGTTGACCACGCGGTCGCCGATGTGGATCTCGCCCGCGGTGATCTCCTCGAGGCCCGCGACCATCCGCAGCGTGGTGGTCTTCCCGCAGCCGGATGGGCCCACCAGCACCATGAACTCCTTGTCGCGGATCGTGAGATTCACGTCCTTCACGGCGTGGACCTCATCGTATTTCTTGTTGAGCTCCTTCAGAACCACCTGTGCCATGGGCGACCTCGCTGTCCCTCAGGATGTTGGCCGGCGGCCGCGTCAGGCCCGACTCGCCTGTCGGCGGGGACCGTCGACCCCCGGCGCCGGATACTACCACAGAAGCGCGTCGGCCCGCCGCCGCAGCAGATACCGCTTGACAGGTCACTAATTGCCGCCTAGGGTGCCTCGATCGCCCGATGCGAACCATGATGACTCAATGAACGCTCTCCTCTCGTTCTCGGAGGTCAGTCGCCGCGGACTCGAGCGGGTGGCGCTGGTGTCGGGCTGGCTCCTCGTCGTCATGGCCGCGGTCACCTGCTTCGACGTCCTGGCCCGCAAGGCCGGCATTCCCGCCCCCCTGACCAAGCTTCAGGAGCTCGAGTGGCATTTCCACGCCGCCCTCTTCTCCCTCTGGATGGGCTACGGCTACACCATCAACGCCCACCCCCGGGTCGACTCCTTCACCGAGAAGCTGCCGTTCCGGCGCAAGGCGTGGCTGGAGCTGCTCGGCTGCGTGATCTTCGCGCTCCCCTACTGCGCGCTCGTGGCCTACCACAGTATCGACTTCGTGGCCCAGTCGTACGCCCTCGCCGAGCAGTCGGACAGCACCGTCGGTCTGCGCTACCGCTGGGCGATCAAGGGAATCTACGCGTTCGGGCTATGGCTGGTCGTGCTGGGCATCTTGAGCGTGCTTGCCCGCGTGATCGTCTTCCTCTTCGGCGACCGGCGGCCCGAGGAGGTCGATCTCCAGATCGGCCACACCGAAGCCGATGTCTAGCTCACGCTAGGAGGAGACGTGCTCGACTGGCTGGCCGACAATTTGGCCCTCGTCATGTTCGTGGCGATGTTCTTCGTCATCTTCTGCGGCTATCCCGTGGCCTTCGTCATGGGCGGGATGGCCATGATATTCGGCCTCGTCGGTTGGTGGCTCGGCGTCTTCAACATGATCGGTCTCTACGACATCGTCCTGCGCATGTGGGGCGGGGTGGCCGCCGACCCGGTGCTCGCGTCGATCCCCATGTTCATCTTCATGGGCTCGATCCTCGAGCGCTCCGGATCGGCCGCGGACATGCTCAAGGCGACCGAGGTGATCCTCAAGCGCGTGCCCGGGGCTCTCGCGGTGGCGGTGATGGTCATGGGCACCATCCTGGCCGCGCCGATCGGCACGGTGGGGGCCGCGGTGGTGACCCTGTCCGTGATCGCCCTTCCCCAGATGCTGGCGTCGGGCTACGACAAGCGGCTCGCCATCGGTACCATTGCGTCGGCGGGCACCTTGGGCATCCTCATCCCGCCCGCCATCATGCTGGTGGTCATGGCGGAGATGCTCGTGACGTCGGCCGGCGCTCTGTTCCTCGCCGCCACCATGCCCGGTTTCGTCTTGTCGGGCCTCTACCTGCTCTACATCATCGGAATGGCGATCTTCCGGCCCAACCGCGCCCCCAAGCTGCCGCCCGAGTACGGTCCCCAGACGCGGCGCGAATTCTGGGTCGCCATCTGGCGTGGCCTCTTCCCGATGACCGCCCTCATGGTCATCGTGATCGGGTCGATCTTCGCCGGGTGGGCGACCCCGACCGAGAGCGCGGCGGTGGGCGTGTTCGGCTCGTTCCTCATCGCCGCGTTGAACGGACGTCTCACCCTCAAGATGACCAACGAGGCCATCTGGTCGTGCTGCCGCGCCAACGGCCTCGTATTCATGATCTTCCTCGGGGCGACCGGCTTCTCCTACGTCTTTCGCGTGCTGGGCGGCGATGACCTCATGATCGGGATGCTGTCGAAGTTCGGCATCGACACCGGCTGGGAGATGCTCGCCTTCGTGATGGTGCTGATCTTCCTCCTGGGCTTTCCCTTCGAGTGGATCGAGATATGCCTGATCGTGCTGCCGGTGTTCGCGCCCATCATCGCCAAGTACGACTTCTCCGCCCACCTCGGCAGCAATCAGTACCTGATGGCGTGGTTCGGCACCCTGGTGGCGGTGAACCTCCAGACCGCCTTCATGACGCCGCCGTTCGGCGCCACGCTCTTCTACATGAAGGGGACGGCGCCGCCCGGCGTGACCATGGCGGACGTCTACCGCGGCATGTACCCGTTCGTCGCGTTGCAGATCGTGGGGCTGCTGCTCTGCATCTACTTCCCCAGCATCGTGCTCTGGCTGCCGAAGCTGGCGGGCTTCCTCGACTAGGCGCCGACCCGCCTGCTGAAAAGTTCGGGGCGCCCCGAGTGAACCCGGGGCGCCCCCATTCCTTCGGTTGGGCGGCGGTTACTTCTGGTACGTGTTCTTCAGCTCCTGGGCGTCGCCCCAGATCTTGTAGACCTTCCGCCAGGCGAAGTAGTTGTCCGCGACCTTCTTGAAGAGCGGGTCCTTGGCGCTCTCGGCCTCCAGCACCTCGAGCCAGCCCTTCTCGAACTGCCGGAGGTCGTCGTCCGACCAGCGGCGGTTGTTCACCTTGTGCTTGTCCTTCATCTCCAGCATCACCGGCGGGTTCTTGGCCTCGGTCTCGACGTAGGTGTGGATCACCGCGTCGTTGAGGGCCACCTGGATGATGCGCTTGTGCTGCTCGGAGAGCTTGTCCCATTCCGCCTTGTTCATGAGGAGCTCGCTCACGGACACCTGCTGGTGCCAGCCGGGGTAGTAGTTGTTCTTGGCGATCTGGTGGAACCCGAGGGCCACGTCCATGGTGGGCATGGAGAACTCGGTGGCGTCGATGACCCCGCGCTCGAGCGCGGGGTAGATGTCGGCCGCCGCCATGAGCTGGGTGTTCACGCCGAGCTTCTGCATCACCTGTGCGCCGAGGCCGAAGAAGCGCATCTTGATGCCCTTGAGCTCGGCCACGTTCTTCACTTCCTTGCGGAACCAGCCGGAGGTCTCGGGGCCGATGGCGAAGCAGTCCAGCGCGAAGAGGTTGTGCTTTGCGTAGATCTCGTTGCGGAGATCATTGCCGCCTCCGAACCACTTCCACGCCAGGAACTCGCCCAGCTGCGGGCCGAACGGCACCGTGGTGAAGAAGGCCAGCGCGGGGTACTTGCCGGTGTGATAGCCGGGGGTGGTCCAGCACGCCTCCACGGAGCCCTTCGACACCGCGTCGAAGCACTCGAGCGCGGGCACGAGCGCGCCAGGCTCGTAGAACCGAAGCTCGAGCGAGCCGCCGGACATGACCTTGACGTTGTCGGCGAAGCGCGTGGCGGAGGTCCCGAGATGGGGGAGCTTGCTGCCGAACGCGCTCGCCATCTTCCACGTGACCTTCTTCTGCGCTTCCGCCGGCGTCGTCAGCAGGGACGCCACGTAGGCGCCCGCCCCGAAGACCAGGACCAGGAGGATGGAGCCCTTGATCAGTCGTGACCGCATCGTGTCCCTCCTCATTGTGGGGGGTGAGGCCCCCTCGACACGGCCTCGGTGAGGCCATGGGTTTCGGTGCCAAATGTCGAAAGGTCGCGCGAGTTTAGTCACCGTGTCCTTATCTGTCAAGGATTTTGCGGCGAGGGACGGGCCGGCTAGCCCTTCACCGAGCCCGTGAGGCCGGTGACGTAATACTCGACGAAGAAGGAGTAGACCAGGGCAACCGGAACGGAGCCGAGCAGCGCGCCCGCCATCAGCTGACCCCAGAAGTAGATGTCCCCGCGGATCAGCTCCGACACCACGCCGACCGGCACCGTCTTCCGCTCGGGCGAGGAGAGGAAGATGAGCGCGTAGATGAACTCGTTCCAGGACAGCGTGAATGCGAAGATCCCCGCGGACAGGATGCCGGGCACCGCGATGGGGAAGATGATCCGCGCCATGGCCCCGAACCGCGTCGCCCCGTCGATGCGCGCGCACTCCTCCAGCTCCTTGGGAATGGTCTTGAAGTACCCCATGAGGAGCCAGGTGCAGAAGGGGATGAGGAAGGTCGGGTAGGTGAGGATCAGCGCCCACGGCGTGTTACCGAGCTGGAAGTTCCGAATGATGTCGGCGAGGGGGATGAAGAGCAGCGTGGGCGGCACGAGATAGGTCACGAAGATGGACGTGCCGAGCATCCCCGCCATGGGAAACCGCAGCCGGGCCAGCGCGTAGCCGGCGAGGAGACCGCAGAAGAGCGAGATCAGCGTGGAGATGACGGCGATGAAGAATGTGTTCCACAACCAGATGGGGAAGGTGGTCTTCGCCATGAGATCGCGGAAGTGCTCGATGGTGGGCTGGAGGGTCCAGAAGGGCGCGTTGTTGGCGGCGCGCCACGAGCGGTAGAGCTCGGCGTCGGGCCGGATGGACGTCACCAGCATCCAGTAGAACGGAAACAGCGTGCCGATGACGAACAGGGTGAGGGGGATGTAGAAGTACACCCACCGCTTCCACTTGCGCTCCACCACCATGGGATCAGGCGCCTTCCAGGCGGCGGAGGTAGCGGAGCTGGGCCCACACCACGATGAAGAGTACGGGCAGCATGAAGAGCGAGATGGCCGCCCCCTCGCCGAGCAGGCCGGTGGCGACGCCGACCTGATAGGCGTAGGTGGCGATCAAGTGCGTGGAGTTGGCGGGGCCCCCGCCGGTGAGCACGTAGATGAGCTGGAAGTCCGAGAAGGTCTGGATGATGGAGAACACGACCACCACGATGGTGACGGGCTTGAGCAGCGGCCACGTCACGTGCCAGAACCGCTTCCAGCCGTTGGCCCCGTCCAGCGAGGCCGCCTCCTGCAGATCGGGGCTGATGGTCTGGAGTCCTGCCAGCAGAGTGATGGCGAAGAAGGGCATGCCACGCCAGGTGTTCACCACGATCGCGCACCACATGCCGTAAGTCCCGTCGGACAAGAACGGCACCTTGGTAACGATGAAGCCCGTCTGGTAGAGGAGCCAGTTCAGGACGCTGAAGGTCGGGTCGAACATCCATCGCCACGCGAACGTCGACAGCACGGTGGGGATGATGAAGGGCAGCAGCATGGAGGCCCGCACGATGCGCTTGCCCCGGAAGCTGCGGTTCAGCAGAAGGGCCAGCCACATGCCGAGCGCGAGCTTGAAGATGGTCGCCCAGAACGTGTAGAAGAACGTGTTCTTGAACGCGGTCTGGAAGATGGAATCGTTCCAAGCCTTGAGGAAATTCTTGATCCCCACGAAGTGGCCGATGTTGCCCACGCTGGTGTCGGACAGCGAGAGCCACACCCCCATGATGAAGGGGTACGCGATGAACGTGCCGAGGAGCAGCACGGTGGGCGCGAGCAGGAGGGTGGCGAGCATCCGCTCGCTCTCCAGCATGCGCACCCACCCTCGGGAATGCGCCACGGGGGGGCGGGCGACCGCCACGGTGGCGTCGGCGGCGCCGCCCGCTCCCCCCGCGATGGGTCGATCCGGGTCCTTCACGCGCTTCCTGTGTGCTCCTTACGCCTCGTAGATCTTCTTCAGCTCGGCCTCGGCCCACTTCACGGCGTCCTCCGCCTTCATGCCCTGCACGGCCTTGGCGTACATGTCGGTCACGATGTACTTGGTGAAGGCCTCGGTGGCCTTGGCCGTCGACGGCCCCGCGAACCCGAACAGGCGCGTGTTGCGCGCGGCCGTCCGGAACATCTTGAGCGGCTCGTCGAGCCGGCCCCACATGGGGTGGTTCTCCCAGGTCTTGGTGGAGCCCACGCTGTAGCCTTCCTGGGTGTCGAACCACTTCCCGTAGTTCTCCTTCTTGTGCACCCACCGCAGGAGGTCCTTGGCCAGCTTCTGGTTCTTCCCGTACTTCATGACCGCGTGCGACTGGTTGAGGAAGAGGAGATAGGAGCCCGCGGGTCCGGCGGGAAGCGGCGAGTGGTCGATGTCCTGCCAGAGCGGCTCGCCCTTGTCGTCCTTGATCTTCTCCTTCTGTCGCTTGGCCACGAGGTAGATGCTGGCGCCGTTCAGCGTGGCGGAGAGCTCACCGGCGTGGAAGGCGCGATTGTTGTTGGTGTCGTCCCACGCGAGCCCGCCCTCGTCGCAGGCGTCCTTCCAGAAGCGCTGCATGAATGTCACGGAGTCCAGCGCGCCCTTGCTGTTGATGACGACCTTCTTCCCGGTCTTGTCCGTCTCGGCGCCGCCGAAGGCCCACAGCATGGTGTAGGTGAAGGTGGGCGCGTCGCCGAAGGTGTGACCGAGCGTTTGCCCGTAGGGCTTGCCCTTCTTCTTGAGGGTGGTGAAGAGCTTGTGGGTCTCCTCCCACGTCTTGGGGAAGCTGGAGGCGCCCGCCTCCTTCAGCCACGACTTCCGGTAGGCGATCGCGTTGCCGACGATGGAATGCGGCACCGAGAGCCACTTGCCGCCCACCTGGCAGGACGGCGCCCACACGTCGTAGAAGCCGCCCTCGGCCTTGGCCACCTCGCTGGCGACGTCGGAGACGTCCACCACCGCGTTCTGGTAGAGGTGCGCCCAGTTGTACTGGAAGTTGAAGATGTCGGCGCCCGACCCGGACTGGACGGCGGCGGTGATGCGGGGCTGGAGGTCGTTGGCGTTGATCGTCTCGAGCGTGACCTCGGCGCCGAGGGCCTTCGAGGCCTCCGGCATCTGGCGCTTCAGCTCCACGTCGGACTCGGGAATGAAGTCCACCCAGCGCACCCAGTGCAGCTTCGTGCCCTGCGCGAAGGCGGGAGCGCGCCGCGCGGCGAGGATGCCCTCGAGGCCGCCGGCCACCACCGCGGCGGCACCGGCGGTCTGGAGAAAGCGACGCCGGCCGAGACCCCGGCGCGTCGGGGATGCTTGGTTGCTTCGATCCATCGAAGGAATCCTCCTGGGAAGGGTCAGATGACGATGGGCCGGACGCCGCGATCGCGTCCAGCGAGGTTCGGGATAGAACAGAGCATCGGCGTCAAGCGGGACAAATCTTGAACCCAAAGCGCCGTACTGTCAACGAGTTTCCCCGGCGAGGCCGCGCCCGCCCGTGGACGCGTCGGAGACGCGAGTCATACCGGTGTTTGCACCCGTCCCTCCCGCACGGGGATGAGCAGGCAGAGTGCGACCACCATCGCAATGGCCAGCGAGATCCAGGGCAGGGTCCAGCCGCCCGCGCGCTCGACGAAGGCGCCGAACAGCGGGGGGCACACGGTGACACCGAAGGACGACACCGCGAGGCCCAGGCCCACCGCCGTTCCCACCGAGCGCGGCTCGACCAGCTCCGCCATCAGGGTGTGCTGGACGCCGTTCCAGCCGATGCCCACGAAGCCGAACACGAGCACGAGGGCGGCGAAGAGCCACGGGCTCGTCTCCCGCCCCGTGCCGGCGATGAGGAGGGAGCACGCCGTGGAGCCGAGCCCCGCCAGCACCAGCACGATGCGGCGCCGTCCGCCGAAGAAGCGGTCGGACAGGAGGCCGAACACCACGCGGCCCGCCATGCCGGTGAGCTGGGCGAGCACGAGGAAGCGCGCCGCCGTCACGAGGGGCATGGCCACGACGTCGCGAAGGTAGAGGACGAGATACGCCATCCATACCGTCTGCATGCCCGCGAACACCAGGGTGGACGCGGAGACGAGCCAGAGGTCGCGGTTGCCGAGCACGGCGGCGAGGCTGCCGCCCGCGGCGCGCCCGGTGTCCGCCCCCACGCCGGGCGGATCGCGGTAGAGGAGCCACGTCAGCAAGCCCAACCCCGCGATGACGGTAGCGGACAGCGACACCGCTTCCCGCCAGCCGATCCAGAGCGCGAGGGGCGGCATGAGGAGCGCGCCCATGGCGCCACCGAGCGGCAGCCCCACCTGCTTGAGGCCCACCACCGTCGCGCGATGCCGCCGGGGAAACCACGCCATCACCGCTTTGGCGGTGGTGGGATTCAGCATCCCGTAGCCGGCGCCGGCCAGGACCATGAGGAGGCTCAGAAGCACGAAGGACCCGGAGCCGGCCACCGCGAAGAGGCCGCCGGCGATGACGACCTGACCCAGCACCATGGTGCGCGCGACGCCCCATCGGTCGGCCATGCGTCCCGCGGGCAGGGACATCAAGGACGGTCCGATGTAGTACGCGGAGAGGAACGAGCCCGCCTGCGCGGTGGACAGCCCGAAGCTGTCGCGAATGAGCGGGGCGATCGCGGGAATGCCCAGCGGCCCCACGTTGGCCATCGTCTGAGCGGCCATGATGAGCGCGAGGATGCCGAAGCGACAGGTCACGGATGGCAGTGGTGGGAAGGTCTAGGAGGCCGGCCGCGGGGCGCGGCGAGCGAGCAGGGCTTCGACGGCGCGAAGATCGTTCTCGGTGTCGACGCCCACGGTGGGCTCGTCGGTCTCGACCACGCGAATGGGGATGCCGTTCTCGAGCAGGCGAAGCTGCTCCAGCTGCTCTGCCCGCTCCAGCGACGAGGGCGGCAGCGCGTGATAGCGTGCGAGCACCTCGCGGCGGTAGGCGTACATGCCGGCATGCTTCCAGTACACGACGTCGCCCCGATCGTCGCGGTCGCATGGGATGGGCAGGCGTGAGAAGTAGAGGGCATTGCCGTGGACGTCGGTGACCACCTTGTTGGCGGTGCGGGTGGGAACTTCCTCCGGCGTCGCCCTGATCTTGAGCGTGGTGACCTGCACCCCGGGATCGTCCAGGAAGGGCCGGACGAGGCGATCGATGTGCCCCGCGGTGACGAGCGGCTCGTCGCCCTGGATGTTCACGTAGACGTCGGCGGGGCGGTGGAGGGACACCTCCCAGAGGCGGTCGGTGCCGGTGGGGTGGTCGGGTGAGGTCATCATGCTGGGGGCCCCATGCCGATCGCACACCGCCGCCACCTCCGCGGAGTCGGTGGCGACCAGGAGATCGTCTAAACGAGTAGCCTGTTGGGCTGCGCGGTAGACGTGGATCACGAGGGGTAACCCTGCGATTTCACGAAGGACCTTGCGGGGAAGGCGAGTCGAGGCCAGACGCGCCGGGATGACGCCCAGGACCTTCACGCCGACCCGCCCGAGCGGGCACGGGAGCGAGGAGGGCTCGGCATGGCGCCACATCGTAGCATGCGTGTCCGGGTGTTACACTGATCCCCCCATGAGCGAGCTCGCGATATCGCCCGGTCCCCGGCCTCCGGCGGCGCCCGCGCTGTGGGGACTCCCCGTTCGGACGGAGTTCAGCCTCCAGCCCCTGATCAAGTACTGGGAGCGTGAGCTCGCCCAGGGGGACAAGCCGTTCGCGACGGCGACCCGCGCACTGCTGGACAAGGTGCGGCAGACGCCGTCCTTCTCGGGACCCGTCGCCCATCCGGAGGCCCTGCGTCAGCGTCCGGAGCTCCTCTCCGCGCTCATGCTGGCGGTCTTCTCGCCCACGTTCCAGGAGGACAGCCTCGGGGCCGCCACGCTCCCGTTCGAGCTCCGGAGCTTCTTCGCCACGCCGGGCTTCGCGCGGCTCCTCACCGACGCCGACGGCGCGCTGCGGTTCCGGATGGACGCCGACGTGTCCCTGATCCTGAACGTCCGGATCGTGTCCGCCTACTCGCTGATCCTCGAGCGCGTCTACGGCATCGACCTCGGGGTCGAGTATCCGTGGGTCGTCATCGTCACCGATCCCGACACCAAGCTGGACCGGTACTTCAAGTTGATCGTCAGTCGCCGGTTCCTCGAGGTCGACGTGATCGGCGAGGTGCCGCCCCTGCCGGAGGAGGCGGTGCGCCGGATCCGCGCGCACGTCGCCGACCCCAAGGCGTTCACCGAGCTGCTCCCCGCGGACCGCTTCGTCATCCGCGGATTCGGGGTGTTCCAGGCGGTGGAGGTGACCGGGCCCGAGGCGATCTCGGCCATCGAGCGCGACCTCATCGAGAAGGAATCCATCGTCTCCACGGACCGCTTCCTCGGCCTGCGCGACAAGATGCGCGTGCTGCTGCGTCGCCCGGACATCGAGCTGGGGCTGGCCGCCATCGACCGTGACCGCGTGCTGGCGCTCAACCACGGCTGCCAGTTCGAGAATGCCTGCATCTTCGCGGACTCCACCCACCTCCGGGTCTCGGACTTCGCTGGCTCCGTGTACGAGCGAGCCGCCCAGGAGCGGCGTCCGCTCATCGTGGAGGATCTCCAGACCTATCCCAATCGCACCCGCGTGGAGAACGAGCTCCTCGCCGCCGGATACCGCAGCCTGGTGGCGGCGCCGCTCTTCTACGAGGACGCCCACATCGGCAGCCTGGAGCTGATCTCCACCGAGCCCGGCGCGCTCAACGTCACGCACACGCCATCGCTCCTCCAGGTGTTGCCGCTCTTCGCGGTGGCAGTCAAGCGCAGCATGGACGAGCTGGAGAGCCGCATTCAGGCTCTCATCAAGGAGAAGTGCACGGCCATCCATCCGACGGTGGAGTGGCGCTTCCGGCAGGCCGCCCTCAACAGCTTCGAGCGGGCGGAGGCGGAGGACGACGGCCGGCCCACCGAGATGGAGCCCATCGTCTTCCGCGACGTGTACCCGCTCTACGCGCTGTCGGACATCCGCGGGTCGTCCACCCATCGCGCGTGGGCGATCCAGGCCGATCTGTCCGCTCAGCTCGGGCTCGCGCGCGACGTGCTGGAGACGGCGCACCGGGCGCGCCCCATGCACATCCTCGATCACCTGCGGCACCGGGTGGAGCGGTACGCCGAGGCGGTGGATCTCAACCTCCGCGCCGGCGACGAGGCGTCGCTCATCGCCTTCCTCCGGGCGGAGATCGAGACGCTCTTCGAGCACCTCGAGCCCTACGGGCCGGAGGTGCGGGAGCGCATCGAGGCATACCGGGCCGCCCTCGATCCCCAGCAAGGCGCGGTGGCGGCGAAGCGGCGCGCCTTCGAGACCAGCGTCACCATGATCAACGACGCCATCCTGTCGTTCCTCGACGCGGAGGAGGACGCCGCCCAGGCCGCGTGCCGCCACTTCTTCGAGATGCAGCGGACGGACGGGGTGGACTACAGCATCTACGTCGGCTCCTCGCTCCTCGAGACCGACGGCTTCACCCCGCTCCACCTCCGTAACCTGCGTCTCTGGCAGCTCATGGTGGCCTGCGGCATCGCGATGCAGGTGGAGGCGCTCAAGCCGCGGCTGCCCCAGCCCCTGGACATCACCAACCTCATCCTGATCCAGCACACCCCGCTCGCCATCCGGTTCCGGTTCGACGAGAAGCGCTTCGACGTGGACGGCGCCTACAACGTCCGCTACGAGATCATGAAGAAGCGCATCGACAAGGCGGTGCTGCGGGGTACGACGGAGCGGCTCACCCAGCCGGGGAAGATCGCGCTGGTGTACTCGCAGCCTGCGGAGGCCGCGGAGTACAAGGAGTACATCAGCTACCTCCAGTCCCTCGGCTTCCTCACTCCCGAGGTCGAGTACCTCGAGCTGGACGAGCTCCAGGGCGTGACCGGGCTCCGCGCGCTCCGCGTCACCGTGGACCTCGTCAATGCGCCCGTCCGGCCCGGCTCCTCGCTCATGAGCGCCGCCGCGGCGGCGCGGCGCGCGCGCTAGTCCTCCGTCGGCGGCCGCCGAGGGCCCGCGCCGCCTTGACAGCCTCCCGCCGGATGCGCTACTGAATCCCCGACCCTCACGCTCCCCTCACGAGGAGGACCTCCCCATGACGTCGCGACGCGTGGCATGGCTGGCCGTGGTGACGCTCGCCCTCGGCGCCGTCGTCTCACCCGCTCTGGCCCAGGCGCCCATCCGGATCGGCGAGATCAACTCCTTCAGCGGCATCGGCGCGCCCTTCACCGGGCCCTATCGCGCCGCGGTGGAGATGGCGGTCGAGGAGGTCAACGCCCGGGGTGGGATCAACGGGAGAAAGGTCGAGGTCCTGTTCCGGGACGACAAGGGCCAGCCCGCGGAGGCGGTGAAGCACGCCCAGGAGCTGGTGGCCTCGGAGAAGGTGGCGCTCATCTCCGGCACCTTCCTCTCCAACGTGGGCCTCGCCGTGTCCGACTGGGCCAAGCAGAACAAGACGATGTTCGTGGCCGCGGAGCCCCTCACCGAGGCGATCACGTGGGCCAAGGGACATGACCATGTGGTGCGGGTGCGCCCCAACACGTACGAGCAGGGCCGCATGCTCGCGGAGCGCGCGGGGAAGCTCAAGCACGTCAAGTGGGCCGCCATCGGGCCGAACTACGAGTACGGCAAGCGCGCGTGGGAAACGTTCCGCGACCGGCTGAAGGAGCTGAAGCCCGACGTGCAGTTCGTGGGCGAGCACTGGCCCACCCTGGGCAAGATCGAGCCCGGGCCCATGGTGACCGCCATCCTCAACCAGAATCCCGACGCGCTGTACGTCTCGCTCTTCGGCTCGGACTGGCTGGCTTTCGTGCGCGAGGCCCAGAAGCGGGGACTCTTCCAGAAGACGTTCGTGGTCGGCATCCTCCTCGGCGAGCCCGAGTACATCGACCCGCTCGGCACGGAAGCGCCCGAGGGCATGCTGGTGACCGGCTATCCCTGGTACGACATCGGGCTGGCGGCCCACAAGGACTTCGTGGCCCGCTTCCAGAAGCGCACCGACAAGCCGCCCATGCTGGGCTCGCTCGTCGGGTACGTGACGTATCTCTCCATCTTCGAGGCCATCCGGAAGGCGGGCGGCACCGACACCGACAAGCTCGTCGCCGCGTTCAAGGGGCTCAAGGTGGAGACGCCCATTGGTCCCGTCACGTTCCGCGCCTCGGACGGCCAATCCACCATGGGGGCCTGGGTGGGGACCACCAAGATCGATCCCAAGCGCGGCGTGGGCGTCATGGTGGGGCACGAGTACATCCCCGGCGAGAAGGTGCTGCCCTCGGACGACGAGGTCAAGAAGCTACGGGCGCAGTAGCGACGTGTCCCCTCTCCCCCGCGTCCCTCTCCCCTCCGGGGAGAGGGCAGGGTGAGGGGCCCTGATGTCCTTTCTTCTCATCCAGCTCCTGAGTGGTCTCGCCAACGCCATGTTCCTCTTTCTCGTCGCGTCCGGGCTCACCCTCATCTTCGGCGTCACCCGCATCGTCAATTTCGCCCACGGCTCGTTCTACATGCTGGCCGCCTACCTGACGTTCACGCTCACGGCGACCCTACCGCTGGGCGGCGCCTCGTTCTACGTGGCCGCGCTCCTCGCCGCCTTCGCCGCGGCCTTGGTGGGCGGGCTCGTGGAGATGACGCTGCTGCGGCGCGTGTACCGCGCGCCCGAGCTCTACCAGCTCCTCCTGACCTTCGCGCTCGTGCTCGTCGTGGCGGACGCGGTCAAGTACCTCTGGGGCGCGGACAACAAGACCGGTCCCAGCGCGCCCGGGCTCGCGGGCTCGGTGCCCGTGGCGGGCCAGCTCTTTCCCACCTACGACCTCGCCATGATCGTGTTCGGCCCCCTGGTGGCCCTTGGCCTCTGGGCGCTGTTCTACCGCACGCGCATGGGCATCCTCATTCGCGCCGCCACGCAGGACCGAGAGATGGTGGCGGCGCTGGGCGTGGACCAGTCGCGGCTCTTCACCGGTGTCTTCGTGCTGGGAAGCTTTCTCGCCGGGCTCGCCGGCGCGCTGCAGGTCCCGCGGGTGGCCATTACCACGGTGATGGATACCACGGTGATCGTGGAGGCCTTCGTGGTGGTGGTGATCGGGGGCATGGGCTCGGTGTGGGGGGCGCTCCTCGCCTCCATCCTCATCGGCGTGCTGGGCGCCTACGGCATCCTGCTGCTCCCGCGCATCTCCATCGTGCTCATCTTCGTGGTGATGGCGGTGGTGCTCATCGTCCGGCCCTGGGGGCTGCTGGGGCGCGCCGAGGTCGCGATGCGTGGCGCGGGGGCGGCCGTCGAGGCCGTGGCGCCGCCCCGCGTACGCCCCGCCTGGCTGGTCGCCCTGCTCGGGGTGCTCCTGATCGTGCCGCCGCTGCTCCCCACGTTCTACGTCTGGCTGCTGGTCGAAGTGCTGGCCTTCACCCTCTTCGCCTCGAGCCTCTACCTCCTCATGGGGCGCGGCGGTCTCGTCTCCTTCGGCCATGCCGCCTACTTCGGGCTGGGCGCGTACGGCGCGGCCGTCGTCATGAAGCATCTGGGGCTACCCATGCCCGCCGCGTTCGTCGCCGGGCCCCTCGTGGCCGCGCTCGCCGGCGTGGTGTTCGGCTACTTCTGCGTGCGTCTCACCAGCATCTACTTCGCCATGCTGACGCTGGCCTTCGCGCAGATCGTCTACGCGGTGGTCCATCAGTGGGACGAGGTCACCGGCGGTGACAACGGCCTGCTGAGCGTGTGGCCGTCGCCGTGGCTCGCGGCGCCCCTCCGGTATTACTTCCTCGCGCTGACCGCCACCGCGGTGGGGCTCTGGCTGCTCGCGCGCGTGGCCGCCTCGCCCTTCGGCCTGGCCCTCCGCGCGGCGCGCGATCATCCCCGGCGCGCCGAGGCGGTGGGCATCGACATCCGGAGCCACCAGCACGTGGCCTTCGTGGTCGCCGCTTTCGTGGCCGGACTCGGGGGCGCGGTCTTCGTCTTCCTCAAGGGCAGCGTGTTCCCCAACTCCGTGGATGCGCCCATGTCGGTGCAGCCCCTGGTGATGGTGCTGCTCGGCGGAGTCGGCTCGCCGGCAGGAGCGCCCCTGGGCGCCCTCGTCTACAAGCTCCTCGACACCCTCATCACGCGCTACACGGAGTACTGGCAGGCCGTCCTGGGCGCGATCCTGATCGCCCTCGTCGTGGCCTTCCCACGCGGGCTGGTCGGAGTCTTCGATTATTTCAATCTATCTGGCTGGGGGGGAGCGAGCGCCGCTCCTCCCCCAGACCCCCCCACCGCTTCGACCACATGACCGGACAGCCCGTCTTGCAGACCCTCGGTCTGACGAAGGCCTTCGGCGGCGTCGTCGCCGTGGACGACGTGAATCTCGGGCTGCCGCGCGGCGAGATCCGCGCGCTGATCGGGCCGAACGGAGCAGGGAAGACCACCTGCTTCAACATGCTCGCGGGCCAGCTGACGCCGGACCGCGGCGAGGTCCGGTTCAAAGGCGAGCGATTGTCAGGCCTGGCCCCGCATCAGGTGTGGCGGCGCGGGGTGAGCCGCACCTTTCAGATCACCGCCACGTTCTCCTCGTTGACCGCCATGGAGAACGTGCAAGTGGCGAGGCTGTCGCACCAGCGGCGGACGTACGCGCTGCTGGCCTCGGCGGCGCGGCTCGAGGTGGACGAGGCCCGCCGGCGCCTCGCCCAGGTCGGGCTGGAGGACCAGGCGGGTCGCCCGGCCGCGGTGCTGGCCTACGGCGACCTCAAGAAGCTCGAGCTCGCGGTGGCCCTGGCGAGCGATCCCGAGCTCCTGCTCCTCGACGAGCCCACCGCGGGCATGGCGCCCGCGGAGCGGGGGGCGCTGATGGCCCTCGTCGAGCGGCTGGCGCGGGAGCGGGGTCTCACCGTACTCTTCACCGAGCACGACATGGACGTGGTGTTCGCGGTGGCCGACCGCATCATGGTCCTGCACCAGGGCCGGGTCATCGCCGAGGGCCCGCCCGCCGACGTCCGCGCGCACCCGGACGTGCAGCGTGTGTACCTGGGAGAGATGGGCGAGGTGCAGCCGTAGGCGAGCCGAGCGGATGCCAAGGGAGAGCCGACATGACGGAGACGACTTACGACTGGGACGCCATCGTGGGCGGGCTGAATCAGTACCTACGCCTGCGCTCCATCCCCATCGGGATGAAGCTCTTCGAGACGGTGGAGGAAATGGAGGCGATCCCGAAGATCCGACGGCCGCGCGTCAAGCACACCACGGATCAGATCGTGGCCCAGGCGCGGCAGCTGGGCTTCACCGTGGGGATCACGATGGCGGATCTCGTCGGCGCCCAGTGTGGCGCCGTGATCGGGCTCTCGCCTCAGGATGAGGAATGGCTGTCCGGCAAGCGAATGGCGGGCGTCTGGTTCAAGACGCAGGAAGACGCGAGCCGCCATCAGCACGCCATGGATTGCGTGCCCTACGGCCGCTACCGGGCGATGGCGGTGGCGCCACTCACCTCGGGGCGCCTCGATCCCCCGGACATCTGCCTCATCTACGGCACACCCGGCCAGATGATCTTCTTCATCAACGGGCTGCAGTGGACCGGCTACAAGAAGATGTCGTTCACCTCGGTGGGCGAGTCAGCCTGCGCGGATTCCTGGGGCAAGGCGCTCAAGACCGGGGAGCCCGCGCTCACGATCCCGTGCTACGCGGAGCGGCGGTACGGCGGGGTGGCCGACGACGAGCTGCTGATGGCCATACCGCCTCGATTCCTGCCCAAGGTGATCGAGGGGCTGGCCGCGCTGTCGAAGAACGGGCTTCGCTATCCCATTCCGCCCTACGGCATCCAGAGCGACGCCGGCGCCGGGCTCGCCGTCAGCTACGCGGACAAGGACAAGCGGTAGTGCTGGAGCTCACCCAGGTGCACGCCGCCTACGGTCTCTCGCGAGTCCTCCATGGGGTCAGCCTGACCGCCCAGGCCGGTGAGGTCGTGTCCCTCGTCGGCCGCAACGGGGCGGGGAAGTCGAGCACGCTCAAGGCCATCATGGGCCTCATCGACGTGACGGACGGAGACATCCGCTTCGAGAACCGCGCCCTGCGCGGCCGGCCCACCCACGAGATCAGCCGGCTCGGCGTGGGCTGGGTGCCCGAGGATCGCCGCATCTTCAGCGATCTCACGGTGGAGGAGAACCTTCGGGTCGGGGAAAAGGGCGGTGGGGTCTGGACCCCGTCGCGCGTGTACGGGCTCTTTCCCAAGCTCGGCGAGCTGGCACGGCGCCGCGCGGGAAGCCTGTCCGGTGGCGAGCAGCAGATGCTCACCGTCGCGCGCACCCTCATGGGCAACCCGCGCATCGTCCTGCTCGACGAGCCCTCCGAGGGGCTCGCTCCCGTGGTGGTCCGCGCGCTCGGCGAGCAGATCGCCGCGCTCAAGCGTGAGGGCCTGGCCATTCTCCTCTCGGAGCAGAATCTCCGTTTCGCCGCCCGGCTCGCCGACCGCGCCTACGTGATCGAGAAAGGGCAGATCCGCTGGGAGGGCCCCATCAGCCGGCTCATGGCGGACGAGGCCGTCCGCCGCGCCTACCTCTCGGTCTAGGGAGACCCCGCCATGCGCACCCTCATCAAGGGGATCGGGCAGATCGTATCGGGCGACATCGACCGCCCCATGCTCGACGGCGACTCCGTGGTGATCGAGACCGGCAAGTTCATCGCCGTGGGGCATGGGCTGGACGTCGGGACGGACGCCGATACCGTCATCGATGCCCACGGCTCGACGCTGGTCCCGGGGCTGATCGATTCCCACTGCCACCCGGTGTTCGGCGACTTCACCCCGCGCCAGCGGACCGTCGACTTCATCGAGTCGGGGCTCAACGGCGGCCTCACGACGATGATCTCCGCCGGGGAGGTTCATCTTCCCGGCCGGCCGAAGGACATCGTGGGCCTGAAGGCCCTCGCCATCGTGGCCGCCAAGGCCTATGCGAACCTTCGGCCCGCCGGAGTGAAGGTGCACGGCGGCGCGCCCATCCTCGAGCTGGGCATGGTCGAGGAGGATTTCGCGGAGATGGCGAAAGCGGGCGTGAAGCTCGTGGGGGAGATCGGCCTCGGCTCGGTGAAGACGGGCAAGGATGCCGCGCCCATGGTGCGCTGGGCGAAGAAGCACGGCATGACGGTGACCATTCACACCGGCGGCCCGTCCATCGCCGGCTCCAATCCCATCAGCGCCGAGGTGGTGCTGGAGGCCGACCCCCACGTGGTGGGGCACATCAACGGCGGCACCACGTCCATGAGCGAGCGCGAGATCGACTCGCTGGTGGCGACCAGCATGGCGCTCGAGATCGTCCACTGCGGCAACGGCAAGACCGCGCTCCACACGCTCGCGCGGGCCACCGATGCGCGGGCGCTCGGCCGCATCATCATCGGCAACGACGCGCCGTCCGGCACTGGGGTGGTGCCGCTGGGCATCCTGCGGGTGATCGCCCACCTGGCCTCGCTGGGCGGGGTGGCGCCCGAGGCCGCGATCGCCATGGCCACCGGCAACACCGCGCGGGTGTACGGGCTTCCCGTGGGCCTGATCGAACCCGGCCGCGAGGCCGACTGCTGCCTGGTGGACGCGCCGGTGGGGTCGGTGGGGCGGACCGCCCTGGAGGCGCTGCGGGCCGGCGATCTCTTCGGCATCTCCATGGTATTGATCGACGGACACATCCGTATCGGACGCAGCCGGAACACGCCGCCGGCGGCGCGCGCCGCCGAGGTGGTCAAGGGGCAGGGGCCGGGCGGGGGCGGGCACTGAGTCGACAGGAGAAACATGATGAGAATCCGCAAGTTCCTGACAATGGTCGAGGAGATCCTTGAAGACGGTGGCCGCCCCGCCGCCAGGCCGCTCCGGAAGGTGGCCGCGGTGGCGGTGATCGAGAATCCCTTCGCGGGCCGCTTCGTGGAGGACCTCCAGCCGCTGGTGAAGGTGGGGGAGGAGCTGGGCGATCTCCTCGGCCGGCGCGCCGTGGCCGCGCTGGGCGCGCCCGTGCACTCCTACGGCAAGGCCGCGGTGGTGGGCGTGGACGGCGAGTACGAGCACGCCGCCGCCATCTTGCATCCCACCCTCGGTACCCCGTTCCGGGCGGTGGTCGACGGCGGCAAGGCCATCATCCCATCGGCCAAGAAGCTCGGCGGGCCGGGCACGCCCATCGACGTGCCGCTCCACTACAAGGACGCGGCGTTCGTCCGCACCCACTTCGACGCCATGGAAGTCCGGCTGGTGGATGCGCCCCGGGCCAGTGAGATTCTCGTCGCCCTCGTCGTCACCGACGGGGGCCGCCCGCACGCGCGCGTCGGGGGGCTCACCGTGGGCGAGGCGAGGAAGGAGGATGGGCTCCGATGAACTTCGGTCTCCGCATCCCGAGCTTCTCGCTGGGACCCAAGACCGCGACCCTGGCCGAGATGGGCGCCTATCTCCGTCGCGCCGAGGATCTGGGCTTCGACTGCGCGGTGTCCATCGACCACCTCCTTCTCACGCCGCCGGCCTACGCCTGCACCTGGCTCGAGCCGGTGGCGCTGCTCTCGGCTCTCGCCGGCGTCACGCGCACGATCAAGCTCGGCACCATGGTGCTGGTGCTGCCGCTCCGCAACCCCGCCTACTTCGCCAAGGAATGGGCCACCCTCGATCTCCTCTCCGGTGGTCGGTCCATCCTGGGCGTTGGCGTCGGATGGCACGAGGAGGAGTTCGCCCTCATGGGGGTGCCCCACAAGGAGCGCGGCCGCCGCATGGACGAGATGCTGGAGGCGGTCACCGCGCTGTGGGCGGGCGACCGCGTGACGTACAAGGGCAAGTACTACGCCTTCGAGAATCTCACCATCGACCCGAAGCCCGTCCAGAAGCCGCACCCTCCCATCTGGATCGGCGGCGGTACCCAGCCGTCGGAGAAGATCTACGCGCAGACCGTGGCCAACATCGATCCGGTACTGCGTCGTATCGCGAAATACGCCAAGACCTGGGTGCCCCACTCCTCGTCGACCGCCGACATGGTCAAGGGGGACTGGGACAAGATCCAGCGCTTCATGGCCGAGTACGGTCGCAGGCCCGGCGACATGACGCGCGTGTACTCGAACTTCGTCTGGGTGCTGAGGAAGGGGGAGCGTCCCGAGTCGGCCATCCCGCACTTCAGGACCTACTCCGGGATGGATCTGCCGTACTGGAAGGAGTTCTACCTGCTCGGCGAGGCGGAGGAAGTCGCCGACAAGATCCGGAAGAAGGTCGACACGCTCGGTGGATGTGAATCCATCGTGCTGAACCCGCTCGACTGGGGCATGGAGCAGCTCGAGCTGCTCGCGGGCGAGGTGCTGCCGCGCGTGGCGAAGCGCTGACCTCCCCGGCGTCGGTGCGCTATACCGGGGCGATCGTCAGGCGGCTGGAGGATCCTCGCCTCCTCGCCGGGCGCGGCGCCTTCCTCGATGATTTGCGCCCCGACGGCTGTCTGCACGCCGCCTTCGTGCGGAGTCCCCATGCCCACGCCCGCGTGCGCGCGCTCGACACCGCGGCGGCGCGCCGCGCGAGCGGCGTGGCGGCGGTGCTCACCGGCCGCGATCTCGCCACGATGGTCGCGCCGCTTGCCCCACGACTCGAAGGGGCGGGATTCTTCCCCACCGAGTGGCGCCCGCTCGCTCCCGACGCGGCGCGTTTCGCCGGGGAGGCGCTGGCGGTGGTGGCGGCCGGAGACCCCTACGCCGCCAGCGACGCCGCCGAGGCGGTGATCGCGGACCTCGAGCCCTTGCCGGCGGTGGCCGACGTCGACGCGTCGCGCGCGCCGGACGCCCCGCGACTGCACGAGGCGGCGGCCGGCAACATCCTCTTTCGCCGCCGGCACACCCGCGGCGACGTGGACGGAGCCTTCGCCCGCGCCGCGCACCGCGTGGGGGAGCGCTTCTCTCACGGACGCGTTTCCGCGGCGCCGCTCGAGCCGCGCGGTCTCGTGGCGCGATGGGAGGGCGAGCGCCTCACGGTGTGGACCGGCACTCAGGTGCCGCACATCCTCCGTGCCGCCCTGGCCGCGTCCTTCGGCCTCGAGCGAGGCGCCGTCCGCGTGGTCGTGCCCGACACCGGCGGCGGCTTCGGCCAGAAGATGCACGTGCTGCCCGAGGACCTGGCGGTGGTGGCCCTCGCGCGCGTGACCGGCCGCCCCGTGAAATGGCTGGAAACACGGCGGGAGAATTTCGCCGCGGCGTCGCAGGCCCGCGAGGCCCGGGCCGAGGTCGAGGCCGCCGCCGACGCGCGCGGCGGGCTGCTCGGCCTCCGCGCGCGCGTGATCTCCGATGCGGGCGCGTACCACATCTACCCGCTCACTCAGGCCCTCGAGCCGCTGGGCGTGGCCAACATCGTGCCCGGGCCGTACCGCACCGCCGCCTATGCCTGGGAGGCCGAGGCGGTGGCCACCAACAAGCCGCCGCTGGGCGCGTACCGCGGGGTCGGCATGTCCTTCGGCGCCTTCATCATGGAGCGCCTTCTGGATCTTCTCGCCGAGCGCGTCGGCATCGATGCCGTGGAGATCCGGCGGCGGAACCTGATTCCGCCGGACGCCTATCCGTTCACGTCCGCCTCCGGCTTCGTCTACGACAGCGGCGACTATCCCCGCGCCCTCGCCGACGCCCTGGCCCTCGCCGGCTACGAGCGTCTGCGTGCCGAGCAGGCGGCGAGTCGCGGCGCCGGGCGGCTACTGGGCGTCGGCGTGTCCTGCTACACCGAATCCACGGGCATCGGCTCGAGCACGTATCGCAGCCGCGGGATGCGCGAGGTGCCCGGTCCCGAGGCGGCGTCGGTGAGCGTGGACACGGCCGGCCGGGTGCGATGCGAGCTGTCGTTTCCATCCCAGGGCCAAGGCCACACCACGACCGTGGCCCAGCTCGTGGCCGATCGACTCGGGGTGGCGCTCGAGTCGGTGACGGTGTGCCAGCCGGACACCGATCGTACTCCGGCGGGGAGCGGTACATTCGCCAGCCGGGGCGCGGTGGCGATGAGCGGGGCCGCGGACGGCGCGGCACGGCGCGTCCGCGACCGCCTCCTCACGCTGGCCGCGGCACGGCTGGAGGCCAGCGCCGCCGACCTCGAGCTTGCGGGAGGGGAAGTCCGCGTCCGCGGGGTGCCGGGACGCGGGGTACGCATCGGGGAGCTCGTGACGGGCGGATCGCCGCTCGCCGAGTGCGAGGTCTTCGATCCGCCGGGGCCGACGTTCTCGGGCGCGGTGCACGTGGCCGCGGTGGAGGTGGACGCCGGGACCGGCCACGTGACCGTGCGGAGCTACGCCGTGGTCGAGGACTGCGGGCCGGTGATCAACCCGATGATCGTCGAGGGACAGATACACGGGGCGCTGTCCCATGGGATCGCCGAGGCGCTGGGCGAGTCCATCGTCTACGACGCCGACGGGCAGCTTCTCACCGGCACCCTCATGGATTATGCCCTTCCTGTCGCCGCCGACACGCCGTCCTTCGCGGTGGGACACGTGGAGACACCGTCGCCGCTGACGCCGGGCGGCTACAAGGGCATGGGGGAAGGCGGGACCATCGGCGCGCCCGCGGCCATCGCCAACGCGGTGGCGGACGCGGTGCGTCCGCTCGGGGTGCGAGTGACCCGCCTCCCGCTGCGCGCGCAGGATCTACGCCGCCCATGACCGCCGCGCCGGGCACCCTCGGGGCCTCGGCGGCCAATCGCGCCGTCTCGGCGCTCTACCAGGGGCTCATGACGGGCTTCGTCCTGACGCTGATCACCCGACGGAACGAAGCGGACGCCGCCGAGTTCGTGTTCCGTCACTTCCGCCGCCAGCACCTCGAGAAATTCCTCCCTGGCCTGGCCAAGCTGGGACTCGATCGGCTGCCGCACGCGGTGGCCTGCGCGCAGTACCACGATCTGTCCAACCGCATCGGCGGCGTGAAGACCGAGTACGTGTACGAGTCCGATCGCAAGGCCTGGGTCCGCTACCCGCCGCCCCGATGGATCTGGTCGGGCGCGGCGATCTGCGCGATCCCCAGCCGCGTGAACGCGGCGATGCTCCACGGCTGGCACGGCCACAACGGAGTGAGCCTCGGCAATCCGCGGCTCGGCTTCGTCTGCACCGGCCAGACCGTCGATGGCCATCCCGGGCTGGAGGGCTATTACGTGGAGTACGACCACGCGATCGGACCCGAGGAGCGCGTGCGCTTCGCGTACGGTGAGATGCCCCCGCCGGCCGATCCCGCACGCGCGCCGCGCCTCGATCCCGCCGTGTGGACGCCGGCCCGGCTCGACACCGTGGTCGCGCGCTACGCCATGGAGTACGTGCGCACGCTCCTGCCCGTCGCCTTCGAGCTCGTCGGCGCCGAGGAGGCGCGCCGCCTGGTCGGGCACGCGGCGCGGCTGATCGGCATGCAGCTCTACGACGAGACGGCCGCCGCGCTGGGCGTGACGGGGCGGGACGCCGCCGCCTTCGCGGCCTACCTGGCGGCGCTGGCGCGCGCTCAGGGCGAGGAGGTCGAGGTGGAGGCGGGCGGCCGGGAAGCGCGGGTGCGCCAGCGCGGCTGGCGGCTGATGGAGGGCGTGGCCGCGCTCCCGCCGGGGGCCTTCGAGGCGTGGTGCGACCTCTGGCGGGGAGCGCTCGTCGTGCACGACCGCCGCCTGACCCTCGAGGCGCGGCGACCTGACGGCGCCGGAGACATCGAGCTCAGGATCGCGGCGGGACGGGCGGGGGCCCCTCGCTGACCGGCGCCCAGGGCTCGGTGCCCTCGACCCAGGCTTCCGGGAGTATCCCGAAGGCCTCGATGAAGCGTCCCCAGCCGAGGAGGAACGCGATCGACATCCCCAGGTCCACCAGCTCTTCCTCGCTGAACGATGTTCGAAGCCGGGCGAGCAGCGCGGCGTCGACGTTCCGGTGGTCGAAGGCGAGGCGATCGGCGAGGGCCAGCGCGGCCTTCTCGCGCTCGCTCAGGTCCGAAGCCTCGTAGTCGTGCATCTTCTGTATCGTCGCCTCGGTCAGCCCTGTCCGCATCACCGATGCGGACCGCACCGTGCTTCAGTGCCGACAGCGATTGTTCCAGGCGGTCTTGATCCGCACCATCTCGACGAGCGGGCGCTCGATGAGGCTCTCCGCGAACATGTAGCGCACGAACCCCATGGTGGCGCGGAGGACGCCCGGGCGGCGGGCCATGGTGAGGAAGAGGGTGTGGTCGTGGTAGGCCTTGTCGTGCCAGCCCTCGAACATGCGGCGCAGATCCGCGTCCAGGGCCGTGGGATCGGCCTTGCCGATTGGCGGCGCTGATGCCACTCTGTCTGGAGTCGCCATGCCCTATTCGACCTCAGCGATGACCCGGTTCGCAAGGAGGTCGTGATGTCGGGGTCGCCCCGCGACGTCGACGAGGCGTGGTGGAGGGAGCCCGCCGCGGGCGAATCGTCGCTGCCCTTGGGCGCGCCGTTCCGACCCGGTCTCGATCCGCTTCCCTCGCATCAGCTCGTCTGGGCGGTGGTCAAGGATCGGTGGGGCCGGCCCGCCCACGGCGAGCCCCGGGACGCGCTTCGCGCGGCGCGAGCGCCGGTGCCCGCGCTGGGCCCCGACGAGGCGCTCGGGTATGTTCTCCACGCGGGCCTCACCTATAACGGCATCTTTGCGGCCCGGGGCGTGCCCATCTCGGTGTTCGATCTCCACGACCGCGACCTCCACGTGGCCGGCTCGGGGGCGGTGGCGCTGGTCGCCGCGCTGGGCAGCTCGGTCGCCCGGGAGGGGCGGCTGCGAGTGGGTGAGCTGCGCGTGCTCTATCCCGGCGTGTCGAACCTCCTCTCGCCGCGGGCCGGCGAGGACCCGATGCACGCGGAGTTCAAGATCCAGGGCTACGAGACTCCCGACGGCTCCTTCGCGCAGTTCGTCCGCGGCCAGGCGCCCCAGTGGCTCGCGCACTCGGAGCGCCTCACCCTGGCCGAGGGCTCCTCGTACATGCTCGACCTGGAGACGGTGTACAAGGCCCTCTACGACGTGGCCCGCGTGCAGCCAGGCGAGCGTGTCTTCGTCGAGGGCGCGGCGGGCGGCACCGGCATCTATGCCGTCGCGGTGGCGGCGCTGCGCGGCGCCCGGGTCGTCGGCCTCGTGTCCACCGAAGACAAGGGCCGGCTCGTGCGCGCCGCCGGGGCCAGCGGCCACGTGAATCGCAAGGCCTCCGGCCTCGAGGGGATCTTCACTCCGGTGCCGCTCGCGACAGGCGCGCGCCAGACGTGGGTCACGGCAGGGCAGGAGCTCCAGCGCCGGCTGGCCGCGGTGACCGACGGCACACCGGTGGACGTGGTGGTGTCCTCGGTGGGACGAGACCTCTTTGCCCGGATGGTCGACCTTCTCGGCCCGGGTGGCCGGCTCGTGTTCTACGGCGCCACCAGCGGCTACACCCTGACCTTCCTGGGCAAGCCGGGTGCGGCGGCGCCGGCCGAGATGCTCCGCCGCGCCGACCTCCGGCCGCGGGAGGGCGTGCTCGTCTACTGGGGCGGCGCCTCCGCCGACGCGGAAGACCCGGTGGCGGCGGAGGCGGTGCGGGCGGCGCTGGCTGCGGGAGCGCGGGTGGTGGTGGCGGCGCGGCGCGATGCGCAGGCGACGCGGGTGAAGGTCGCGCATGCCGTACATGGCGTGGTGAGCCTGGAAGCGCTCGAGCGCGACGCCGGGCTCCGCTGGCCCGCGGCGATGCCCGACTACGACACCGATCGCGAGGCCTTTCGCGCCTATCAGGACGCGACGCTCAAGCCGTTCGGCCAGGCGGTGGGCCGCCTCCTGGCGACCGGCGACAATCCGCGCGGCAATCCCGATGTGGTGGTGGAGCGGGCCGGCCAGGACACGCTCGGCATCAGCACCTTTCTCGCCCGGCCCTTCACGGGACGCGTGGTGTACGCGGAAGCCACCCAGGGAGGCCGCTTCTCGTTCTACGCGCCCAATGTCTGGATGCACGAGAAGCGGGTGCTCTTTCCCGCGTTCGCGATACTGGGCTCGCATCTCTCCAACGCCCATCAGGCCGACGAGGTCGTCCGGCTCCTGGACGCGGGCGCGCTGCGCGTGCACGCGCCGGTGGTGCGCGACTGGAGCGATCTGGCCGACTGCCATCAGCTCATGCACGAGAACCGCCACACCGGCACCTTCACGGTGCGGGTGGGGGCGGGAGCCGAGCTCGACGGGGCGCGCACGGCGCGAGAAGTGTACGAGGCCTGGGGCTCGCGCTTCCTCGACGGCGCCACCGTGCGCGTGCGGCTCGATCCGGTGCGGCCTGGCTCGGCCGACGTCGTGGCCCTGGTCACCATGGACTCGCCGCCCGCCAACGCGATCGGTCGGGCGGTCCTGGAGGATCTGGAGCGCGCGGTGACCGCGCTCGAGAGCGAGCCGCGGCTGCGCGCAGCGGTGCTGGCCGGATCCGGCACGATGTTCGTCGCCGGCGCCGACATCCGTGCGCTCCGCGCCTTCGCGACGGCTGCGGACGTGGAGGCCTTCACCACACGCGTCCAGCGCCTGCTCGAGCGTATCGGGCGCCTCCACGCGCCGATCATCGCCGCCGTGGACGGCTATGCCCTGGGCGGGGGCAACGAGCTGCAGATGGCGTGCGCCTGGCGCGTGGGCGCCGCCCGGGCGGAATGGGGCCAGCCCGAGATCAACCTTCACGTGCTGCCCGGCTTCGGGGGCACGCAGTCACTGCCGCGCCTGGCTCTTCGGCGGGCGCGGGCATCGGGGCGCGCGGACGCGGAGGCACTCGTCGCCGCCCTGGTCATGCTGCTGGACGGCCGCCGCCGCGGCGCCGACGCGGCGCTCGACTTGGGCTTGGTGGACCAGGTCGCGCCCGCGGACGCCCTGTCGCATGCGCTCGGCGTGGCCCGTCGCATCGCACTCGGGGAGTGGACCGGCCGGCGCTGGTCGCCGCTGGCCGAGGGCGCCGCCCTCGACACCGGCGGGCTGCCCGGCGCGGCCGCCGAGGGCGCCGAGATCCGACGGTTGCTCGCGCACCACACCGCGATTCCTCGTGAAGGCCCGGCGCGGGCCATCGTGGATGCGGTGCGGGTGGGGCTCGAGAAGGGCCTCGCCGAGGGTCTAGCGTTCGAGGCGGGCGAGTTCGGCCGTGCGGTCGCATCGGCCGAGGGTCATGCCGGCATCGATCGCTTCCTCGCGCGCCAATCGTGGCCGCTTCCGCTGCGCCGAGAAGGGAGCCGCTCGTGATGGTCGGGCACAGGTTGCGCGCCGGCCGGCTTCCAGCGCGGGGCCGCTAGGCTCGCCGATGGCGCTGTCCGTGCCTGCGACCGACCGCGCCGAGCCTGGCGAAATCCTGCGGTCACCCGCGCGCGTCCGCTGGCTCGTCTCCGCTCTGCTCCTGGTGGCCACGGTCGTCTACGCGATCCCCCTCGGCGAGCGCGCGCTGTGGAATCAGGACGAGGCGCGGGTCGCGCTCCTGGCCCGCGACACGCTCCGGTACGGCGTCCACCTGCCGGTGAAGGTGCGCGGCGAGGCGTATCTCAACAAGCCGCCCCTCTTCTTCTGGAGTGTCGCCTTGGTCTCCTGGCCGGTCGGCCATGTGTCCGAGCGCACGGCGCCGATTCCGTCGGTCGTGGCGGCACTCGCCGCGCTCGGGGGCGCGTTCGCGCTGGGGCGGCTCCTGTCCGGTCCCCTCACGGGGCTCGTGGCGCTCGTCGTGCTCGCCACCAGCCCCGGCTTCTTTCTCCATAGCCATCAGGCGCTGCCGGACATGGCTCTGACGGCCTGGCTGACCTGGGCGCTGTACTTCCTCCTCGCGGCGCTGCGGGACGACCTGCCGCGCCGGGCGCATCTCATCGGTCTCTACGGCTGCATCGCCGGCGCGCTATGGACCAAGGGCGTGCCCGCGCTGCTGGTGCTTCCGGCCGGCGCCGCCGCGGTGCTGAGCGCGCGCGGGCGCCGGGGGCTCGCGCCGCTTCGACCAGTGCTCGGGCTCACCGTGGTTGCCGTCAGCATGTTGCCCTGGGCCATTCCCTACGTCCTGGCGCCGGGACAGGGGAGCGGCCAGAGCACGAGCGTCAGCACCGCGCTCCTGTGGTACCTCGATCGCATTGACCGCGTCTCCTCCATCCCGCTCACGGGCGGACTGGTCGCCTTCCTTCCCTGGGCGGCGTGGCTCCTCGTCGTCGCCGCGTGGTGGCGCGGCGCGCCGGAGCGGGTCGCCTACCGGCCGGTGCTGGCGTGGACGCTGGTGGCCGCCGCCTTGATCGCGCTCGCCGTGCAGCAGCGCGCGCGCTATCTCCTCCCGCTGTATCCCGCGATGGCGCTCCTGGTTGCCGCGGCCGTCACCGGGGTCACCGCGCGGGCGCGCGAGCCCGTGCGGCTGGCCACGGGGCTCGTGCTGGCGCTCATCGCGCTGACGCTGTACCAGGGATTGGCGCAGGGCGTGAAGCTCGCGCTCGGGCGGCATCACGGGCGGCCCTCCCCCCTGGCCGCGCTCATGGACCTGTCACGCGAAGGACCGCTCATCATGCTGCTGATCCTGGCCGCCCTCGCCCTGGCGCTGCGAGCGCTGTGGGCGCGCCGGTCGCCCGCGCGCGCGGTGGTGTGGATTGCGGCGGGGCTGGGAGCCGTGCTGTTCATCGAGGGGTGGCTCTATCCCGGGCGGTTGAACGAGCAGGTGCCCATCGGCGCGTTCGCCGCGACGGCGCGCCCGCGCCTCAAGCAAGACCTTGCGATCCTCAGCTATCCCGACGGCAACCTGGCCTTCGACTTTTACCTCGAGCATGCCGTACGGGAAGTGAAGGAGATCAACGTGGTTCGCTCGAATCTCGGGCAGCCGGTCAGTGGCTACCTGCTCCTGCGTCAGTCGGTCTGGCAGCAGCACAAGCCGCACGCGCATGAGAGCTGGTGCCCGATCGTCGAGGCGGGGATTGGCCAGCGCGCGTTCGTGCTCGTCGGGCCCTGTCCGTGACGGTCGAGCTCACGGTGGTGCTGCCCGTCTTCAACGAGGCGGAGAGCCTGCCCGTGCTGTGGGAGGAGCTGTCGGCGGTCCTCGAGGCCCACTGGAGCCACGTGGAGGTGATCTTCGTGGACGACGCCAGCGGAGATGGCAGCGGCGCCTGGCTCCGCGCGCTCGCCGAGAAGGATCCGCGCGTGCGCTACGTCAGGCTGGCCCGCCACGCCGGCCTCACCGCGGCGCTGGACGCGGGCTATCGGCGCGTCACGTCCTCCATCTTCGTCACGCTCGACAGCGACCTGCAGAGCAATCCCGCCGACATTCCGCGGCTCGTGGCCGCCCTCGAGGGCGCCGACGCGGCCATGGGATCCCGGGTTCGGCGCGGGGACGCCTTGGTCAAGCGCTGGTCATCACGCATCGCCAACACCGTACGCAACGCCTTGACCCACGAGCACGTGCGGGACAGCGCCTGCACGCTTCGCGCGTTCCGGCGCGAGTGCCGGAACGCGCTGCTCCCCTACAACGGCATGCATCGGTTCGTGCCGACTCTGCTGCGGATGGCGGGCTACCGCGTGGTGGAGGTGCCGGTGGTGCACCGGCCGCGGCGCTTCGGCGAGTCGAAGTTCGGCATCCGAGGCCGTGCCGTGCGCGGCTTCCACGACCTGCTCGTGGTCCGCTGGATGCAGCGCCGCGCCCTGCGCTACTCCGTCGACCCCGACGCCTAGGCGGGGTCGCGGGGCGTCCGCCCGACCGGATCGACGCGATCGCGCTCGCGCAGGGCCAGCACGAAGAAGCTATTGGCCAGGAGCTCGAGCCCCTCCTCGAGAAAGGTCTTGGGAAAGATCGCGCGCTGGATGCTGTTCAGCTTGCGCTCGAACAGCTCGGTGCAGGCGAAGATGAGCAGTCCGGTGAGGAGCACCCAGCCCCAATCGGACCGCAGTGCGGCGAGGGCCCAGGCGAGGAGCTCGCGGAAGTGGCGGAGCGTGTAGACCACGACCGCGACCATCAGCGTCACGATGAGCGCCAGCGTCACCATGGCGAAGCCGAACTTGATCGGTGACATCCGGAGGACGTGGCGAGTGGTGAGGGTGCGGCCGAAGACCACCTGCCAGGCCTCGAGCTCGCCCGCGAGCAGGATGCTGAACCCGAAGAAGAGCACCACCTCGGAGGCGGCCGACCGGCCCAGGGCGACCAGGCGTGCGGCCCGGCGGGCGACGAGGACCATGACGGTAGCGAGCAACAGCCCCTGCACGACCTCCACCGGGCCGTTCTCGACGACGACGCGAGTGGCGAAGGCCGGGCCCTGGCTCGCCACCCAGCCGAGCACGGCGACGATGATCGCGGTGGCGACGAAGGCTCGGCTGAGGAGCGGCAATCGCGGGATCAGGGGTAGAGGCCGCGGACCTTGTAGCCCTCGGCCACCCGGCGAACGCCCTCCATCAGGGCGGCGGTGCGCAGATCCACGCCCTCCTTCCGCCCCAGCCCCCAGACGCGATTGAAGGCCCTGGCAATGACTTCCTGCAGACGCGCCGTGATCTCGCTCTCTTTCCAGAAGTAGTACTGCAGGCCCTGCACCCACTCGAAATACGACACGACCACGCCGCCGGCATTGCAGAGGATGTCCGGGATGACGGTGACACCACGCTCATGCAGGATGGCGTCCGCCTCCGGCGTGGTCGGCCCGTTGGCGCCCTCCGCCACCACGTGGGCCCGGATCCGGTCGGCGTTCCCTTCGTGGATCTGCGAGCCCACCGCGGCGGGGATGAGGATGTCGCACGGCTGCTCCAGGAGCGCGGTGTTGTCGAGGGCGTCGGCCCCGGGGAAGCCCACCACGCTGCCCGTAGCGGCGACGTGGGCCTCCAGCTGACGGATGTCGAGGCCCTGGGGATTCCAGATCGCCCCCTTCACGTCGCTCACTCCCGTCACCACCGCGCCGTCACGCCAGAGCAGCCGCGCCGCCACGCTGCCCACGTTGCCGAAGCCCTGAATCACCACGGTCTTGCTGCGGAGCTCCTGACCGAGGTGGTGCGCCGCCTGGTAAAGGCAGTACACGATGCCGCGCCCGGTGGCCTCGCGCCGACCCGCCGAGCCGCCCACGATGAGGGGCTTGCCGGTGACCACGCCGGGAACGCTCTTGCCCTGGGTCATGGAATAGGTGTCCATCATCCAGGCCATGGTCTGCTCGTCGGTGCCGAGATCGGGCGCGGGGATGTCGAGATCGGGCCCGATCATGAGGATGATCTCCGCGGTGTAGCGCCGCGTGAGGTTCTCCCGCTCGGCCGCCGACATGCCCCGGGGGTTGCAGCGCACGCCGCCCTTGGCCCCGCCGTAGGGCAGCCCCATCAGCGCGCACTTCCAGCTCATCAGCATGGCCAGCGCGGTGACCTCACCCAGGCTCACGTCCGCGTCGTAGCGGAGCCCCCCCTTGGTCGGTCCCAGCACGGTGGAGTGATGCACGCGGTAGCCGGTGAACACCTCGGTACGGCCGGAGTCCATGCGAACGGGGATGGACACCACGAGCGCGCGCCGGGGGGCGCGGAGGCGCACGTGGATGTCGGGATCCAGCCCGAGCCGCGCGGCGACGCGGTCCAGCTGGGACAGCGCGGTGCGGTGGAGCTCCGATTCGAACTCGTCGACGTGACTCACGGCCACTCTCCTTCCACGTCCAGGCGCAGCACGGCGAGGGCATGCTCGGCGAGCGGATACGGCTCGCCGCCCGGCTGTGCCGGCGCGGTTGCCGGCGGTGTCCAGTCCTGGGTGTCGATGAGGGGCGCCCAGCGGCCGCCTCCGGGCAGGGCGGGGAGGATGAAGGGCGCGGGGCGGTCGCCCGCGTTCAGCAGCACGAGGAAGGTGGCGCCGGCGATTCGCTCGCCCTCCGGGTCCACCACCTCGAGGCGATCGCCCCGGAGCAGCATCCCGAGGGCGCGCGTGGCGGGATCGTGCCAGTCGCCGTCGGTCATCTCGCGGCCATCCGGCCGCAGCCAGGCGATCTCCCGGGGCGTGGGGAAGCCACGGCGCTGGAACACGGCCTCGCCGAGGCGCAGCGCGATGAGCCGTCGCACGAAGTCCCGCTGGGCGGCGGCGGCCGCGGGCACGTCCCAGGCGAGCCAGGTCAACGGGCCGTCCTGGCAGTAGGCGTTGTTGTTGCCCGACTGGCTGCGGGCGATCTCGTCGCCGTGGGACAGCATGGGGACGCCGTGCGAGAGCAGGAGGGTCGCGAGGAAGTTCCGCATCTGGCGCTCCCGCAGCGCCATGATCCCCGCATCGGTGGTCGGGCCCTCCACGCCGCAGTTCCAGGCGGAGTTGTCGTCGGCGCCGTCGCGGTTGTCCTCGCCGTTGGCGGCGTTGTGCTTCCGCTGGTAGCTGACGAGGTCGGCCAGCGTGAAGCCGTCGTGGACGGTCACGAAATTGACGCTCGCGGTGGGTGGGCGGCCCTCCGGAGCATAGACATCGCTCGAGCCGGTGAGACGGAAGCCGAGGTCGGCGGCCTGCCCGGCGTCTCCCCGCCAGAAGCGACGGACGGTGTCGCGGTAGCGCCCGTTCCACTCCGCCCAGCCCGCGGGAAAGCGTCCCACCTGATAGCCGCCCGGGCCCAGGTCCCAGGGCTCCGCGATCAGCTTCACCCGCGCGAGGACCGGGTCCTGCTGGATCGCGCCGAAGAACGGGGCGTGGCGGTTCACGCCCCGGCGGCCGCGGGCCAGGGCGGGGGCCAGGTCGAAGCGAAAGCCGTCCACGTGCATGTCCTCGACCCAGTAGCGCAGGCTGTCCATCATCAGCTGGAGCGCGCGGGGATGGCGGGCGTGCCAGGTGTTGCCGCAGCCCGTCCAGTCCAGATAGACGGCGGGGTCGGTGGCGTCCAGCCAGTAATAGGCGCGATTGTCGATGCCGCGAAACGCCAGGGTGGGGCCCTCGCCATTGCCCTCGGCGGTGTGGTTGTACACGACGTCGAGAAGCACCTCGATGCCCGCGCGGTGCAGAGCCCGCACCATCGCCTTGAACTCGGCCACCGGCTCATACCCGCGCCCCGAAGCGGCGAAGCGCGCGTCGGGCGCGAAGTACGCGATGGAGCTGTACCCCCAGTAGTTGGTGAGCCCGCGCGCGACCACCCCGCGCTCGGAGATCGCATGGTGCACGGGCAGGAGCTCCACCGCGGTGACGCCCAGCCCGCGCAGGTAGTCCACCATCGGCGCCGAGGCCAGCCCGGCGTAGGTGCCGCGCAGATCGGGCGGCAGCTCGGGGTGACGCGCGGTGAGCCCCTTCACGTGGGCCTCGTAGAGCACGGTGCGATGCCAGGGCGTGGCGGGCGGCCGATCCCCCTCCCAGTCGAAGGCGGGATCCACGACCACGCTACGGGGGACGAAGGGAGCGCTGTCGCGCCCATCCGGCTCGAGCCCGCCGCTGCCCGGCCGGTCGCCGCGCAGGGCGTCGTCCCAGCTGAGGCTCCCCGTTACCGCGCGCGCGTAGGGATCGAGGAGTAGCTTGGCGGGATTGAAGCGATGGCCCTCGCGCGGGGCGTAGGGGCCGTGCACACGGTATCCGTAGAGGGTGCCCGGCCCGATATCGGCCACCCGGGCGTGCCAGACCTGATCGGTGCGCTCGGTGAGCCCGAGGCGCTTGGTCTCGCGGCTCGGCTCGTCGGCGTCGAAGAGGCAGAGCTCCACCGCGCTGGCGTGCCCGCTCCACAAGGCGAAGTTCACGCCCCCGCCGTCCCAGACGGCGCCGAGCGGCCATGGCGAGCCGGGCGTGACCGCGCGCGGGCGTCGCGTCATCCGCTCAGGGCCCCGTCCGCGGCAGAGGAGCACGCCGAGCGAGAGTGCGAATCGCCTGCGCGGAAAGGCTCACCCAATCATTCTACCGGAGTCGTGGGGAGATACCGCACGCGGGTCGCCCCGCGGCGGCTAGCCCGCGCGGGCTAGAAGGAGCGGATGAGGCGCTCGACCCGCTCGTCGTGGCTCTGGAACGGATCTTTGCAGAGAATGGTCTCGCGCTCGGGGTCGTTGAGCTTGAGATAGACCCAGTCCACCCGGTAGTCCTTGCCCTTGAGGTTCGCCTGGCGGATGAACTCACCGCGCAGCCGGGCCCGCGTGGTCTGGGGCGGGACGTGCTTGGCCCGCTCGATCTCTTCGTCGGTGGTGACGCGGTCGAGAAGGTCACGCTGAGCGAGGCGGAAGTAGAGCCCGCGGTCGGGCCGGATGTCGTGGTACTGGAGATCCATCAGGGAGACCTTGGGATCGCGCCACGACAGGCGGTGCTTGACCATGTAGGCGTCGATCATCTTGTACTTGATGACCCAGTCCACCTCGCGGTCGAGCTTCATGGGATCCGTGTGGAGCGCCTCGATGATGTTGGTCCACCGGGCGAGCACGTCGCGCGTCACGGGATCGGCGTCGATGGCGGCCACGTAGCGGGTGGCATGCTCGAGGTACTCCGTCTGCAGATCGAGGGCGGTGATCGACCGCCCGTCCTTGAGCCGCACCGTCTCCCGCAGGGTCGCGTCGTGGCTGATGTCACGGATGGCCTGGACCGGCGACTGCAGGCTGTAGTCCTTGTCGAAGTGCCCATCCTCGATCATGTCGAGGATGAGGGCGGTGGTGCCGACCTTCAGATAGGTGGCCACCTCCGACATGTTGGAATCGCCCACGATCACATGCAGGCGCCGGTACCGCTCGGCGTCGGCGTGCGGCTCGTCCCGCGTGTTGATGATGGAGCGGGACGAGGTGGTCGCGCCGGAGATCTCCTGGCAGATGTGCTGGGCGCGCTGCGAGAGGCAGTAATGGAAGCCTCGCGGCGTCTGCAGCACCTTGCCCGCTCCCGCGAAGATCTGGCGGGTGACGAAGAAGGGAATGAGCCCCTCGGCGAGCCGCTGGAACGACACGTCCCGGCTCACCAGATAGTTCTCGTGGCAGCCGTACGAGTTGCCCGCGGAGTCGGTGTTGTTCTTGAAGAGGAGGATATTGCCCGAGATGCCGTCCTCGCGTAGCCGCTTCTCCGCCTGGTGGAGGAGGTCCTCCACGATGCGCTCGCCCGCCTTGTCGTGGGTCACGAGCTCGACGATGTCGTCGCACTCGGGAGTGGCGTACTCGGGATGGAAGCCGGTGTCGAGGTAGAGCCGCGCCCCGTTCTCCAGGAACACGTTGGCGTTGCGAGCCCCGGGGATGACCTTCTCGAAGAGGTAGCGGGCGACGTTGTCGGGCGAGAGGCGACGCTGACCGTTGAGCGTGCAGGTCAGCCCGTATTCGTTCTCCATCCCGAAAATGCGCCGCTTCATCTGGGCCTCAGGGTATCAGGGCGGGGGGCCAGGCGCAAGATTCGGGTGCCCTACTTCACGGCGGCGAGGAGCTGGTTCAGCACCTCGGCGGGGATGCGCCGGAACTTGCGACGCTCCTTGGTACGGTCGAGCACCGCGACCTCGAGGTCGCGCTCGGTGAGCGTCTTGTTCTGGGTGACCATGAGGGCGCGGACGCCGAGCTGGAGGGCGGCGGCGAGGTCGAGCCCGTCCTTGAAGTTTTCCTTGAGGTAGCGGCGGATCTCGTCCGACTGGCCACCCATCGCGGCGTAGTTCTTCTCGTCCTCGATCGTCCCGTCGTAGAGGATGTGGTAGATCTCGTTCTTGCCGCCGTTGGCGTCCCCCACCTCGCAGACCAGCACCTCCACCTCGAACGGCTTGATGTCCTGGGTGAAGATGTTGCCCAGCCCCTGGGAGTAGGCGTTGGCGAGGGCCTTGGCGCTCACGTCGCCGCGCGAGTAGGAGTACCCCTTGACGTCGGCGTGGCGCACGCCCGCCACCCGCAGGTTCTCGAACTCGTTGTACTTGCCCACCCCGGCGAAGGCGATGCGATCGTAGATCTCGGAGATCTTGTGGAGCAGTGTGGAGGGGTTCTCGGCGACGAGGAGGATGCCCTCCCGGTACTCGATGGCGACGATGGCCTTGCCGCGGGAGATGCCCTTGCGGGCATACTCCGCCTTGTCCTTCATCATCTGTTCCGGCGACACGTAGTACGGCAGCGGCATCAGGCGAGGCCTCCCGCCGGACTAGTGAAACGCGCTCGTCTCGCCTTCGGCTGCGCCTCGCAAAGCCATCGCGGCATCAGTTGCGCCCTCGGGCGTTCAGGATCGCTTCGAGATAGCGGCGGACGTCCTCGTCGGCCAGGTCGGTGATCCCGGAGCGGGTGATGGTCTTCACGGTGGGGTAGATCCCCCGCTGGAAGTCGGGGCCGCCCGTGCCGAGGTCCTCGTCGGCGGCGTCGACCAGGGCCTCCAGGGCGGCCCGCACCGCGTCGTCCTTGGGCATGTCGCGCTTGAAGCTCTTCTTCAGGGAGTCGCGCGCGTCCTTGCCGCCCGAGCCCTGCGCGAAGTAGTCCGCTTCCTCGTAGCGCCCCCCGGTGACGTCGTACTTGAACAGGCGGCCCACGCCGGCCCGCTCGTCGAAGCCGGCGAAGATCGGCACCACGACCAGGCCCTGCATCGCCATGGGGAGGTTGGCGCGGATCATCGCGCCCAGGCGGTTGGCCTTGCCGTCCAGGGAGAGGTTCTCGCCCTCGACCTTCTCGTAGTGCTCCAGCTCCGTCTGGAACAGGCGCGCCATCTCCATGGCGGGCCCGGCCGCACCGGCGATGCCTACGGCGGACAGGTCGTCGGCCTTGAAGATCTTCTCGATGCGGCGGTGGGCGACTTGATAGCCCTCGCTGGCCTGCCGATCGCCGGCGATCACCACGCCGTCACGGTAGCGGACGGCCAGCACGGTGGTGCCGTGGGGCACGGGCGGCATGGGGCTGGGCGCGGGGGGCTCGCCGGGGATCGGGGCGTCCGCGCCGGGCAGGAGGTGGGGCGCCGTCTGCCGCAGGTACTCGAAGAAGCTGGCGGATCCGCGGTTTTCGAACGCGCGCTCCCAGGACCCGAGCGTCATACGTCGCCGGCCGGCTTGCCCAGGTTCCGCAAGAGATCGGCGGCGGTCGGCGAGTCGGCGAAGAGCTGCCGCACGTGCGCCTCGGTGCCCCGAAGCGGCTCCAGCATGAAGATCTTCTTGAGCGGGCCTTCCTTGAGGTCGAAGATGACGGAATCCCACGAGGCGGAGACGACCTCGTCGGAGTACTTCTGCAGGCACATGCCGCGGAAGTACGCGCGCGTGTCCTTGGGGGGATCGTAGATGGCCTTGGTGATCTCGTCCTCGCTCACGAGGCGGTCCACCGCGTCCGACTCCTCCAGCTTGTAGAAGAGCCCGCGGCCGGGGCGGATGTCGTGGTACTGGAGATCGATCATCGCCACCCGCGAGTCCGACCAGCTCAGGTGGTGCTTCTCGCGATAGCGCTCGATGAGCAGATACTTGATGACCCAGTCCAGCTCGCGGTCGCAGATGAGGGGGTCGCGGCCGAGGCGCGTGAGCACCGACTCCCAGCGCGCGAGCACGTCCTGCACCCACGCCTCGGAGGTCCGCTCGTAGTGGCGCTTGGCCTGGCGGTAGAACTCCCACTGGAGGTCGAGGGCGGTGAGGTCGCGACCGTCCTTCAACTTCACCGTCTCCCGGCAACGCAGGTCGCGGGAGACTTTTCGATAGCACAGGACCGGATTTTCCAGCGACAGATCCTTGTCGATGACGTCGTCCTCGATGAGACCGAGGACGAGGGCGAGGGTGCCGCACTTGAGATAGTTGGAGATCTCACTCATGTTGGCGTCCCCCACGATGACGTGGAGGCGCCGGTACTTCTCGGGGTCGGCGTGGGGCTCGTCCCGGGTGTTGATGATGGGCCGGCTGTGCATGGTCTCCAGCCCCACCTCGGTCTCCAGGAAGTCCGCCCGCTGCGAGATCTGATAGTCACAGTGCTCGGTGTTGTTCTCCGCCCCCACCTTGCCGACGCCCGTGTAGACCTGGCGGCTCACGAAGAAGGGGAGGAGATGCTGGACGATACGGGCGAAGGGCACCTTGCGGTCCATGAGGTAGTTCTCGTGGGTGCCGTAGGAGTTACCCTTGGAGTCGGTGTTGTTCTTGTAGATGAGGATGCGCTGCTCGGGTGGCGACACCGCCTCGGCGCGCGTGCGCGCGAGGTCGAGGATGCGCTCACCCGCCCGGTCCCAGATCACGCAGTCGCGGGGATTGGTGGTCTCGGGAGAGGAGTACTCGGGATGCGCGTGGTCCACGTAGAAGCGGGCGCCGTTGGAGAGGATCAGGTTGATGAGGCGTGATTCTTCCTTGGACGGGACGTCCTTGTCCTCGGCGTACTCGAAGCCGCGCGCGTCGCGCAGCGGGCTCTCCGCTTCGTAGTCCCAGCGGATCCGTGAGGAGCGGTAGGTCTCATACGAGTTGATCAGGAGCAGGGAGGACAGGATCGGATTGAAGTCCGGCTGGTTGCGGACCATGATGCCGTACTCCGTCTCGATCCCCATCACCTTCGGAAGCGCCATGGAACCCCCGATCACGGACGACGGCTGCGACGGCGCCGACACCACCTCGCCGACGCCAGGACGGGAGGGGGAGTGGCGACGCGGCGGGGGCGCGAGGCCCCCGCCGCGGTCATGCCGAAGCGGTTACGCCATTAAAGATACTGGCCGGTGTTGATGATGCGCTCGACGTCGCGCTTCTTTTCCTTCGTCTCGCCCATCAGCGGCTTGACGTAGACGATCCGCTCGCCCTTCTTGCCGGCGATCTTGGCCCAGTCGTCCGGATTCGTCGTGTTGGGAAGATCCTCGTTCTCCTTGAACTCCTCCCGCACGGCGTTGATCAGGTCGTCGACCTTGATGCCCTTCTCGGCCGACTGGATGTAGCGCTTGAGCGCCAGCTTCTTGGCCCGCCGCACCACCGACTCGATCATGGCGCCCGACGAGAAGTCCTTGAAGTAGAGGATCTCCTTGTCGCCGTTGGCGTAGGTGACTTCCAGGAAGCGGTTGTCCTCACCGAGGTTGTACATCTCCTCGACGGTCGCCCGGATCATGCTGTCCACCGCGCTCTGCACGTCGCCGTGCTTGCGCACCTCATCCTGATGGATGGGGAGCTCGGCGGTCATGTACTTGTTGAAGATCTCCACCGCCGCCGACGCGTCCGGCCGCTCGATCTTGATCTTCACGTCGAGCCGGCCCGGCCGCAGGATGGCGGGGTCGATGAGGTCCTGCCGGTTCGAGGCGCCAATCACGATGACGTTGCGCAGATGCTCGACGCCGTCGATCTCGGCGAGGAGCTGCGGCACGATCGTGGTCTCCACATCGGAAGAGATGCCGGAGCCGCGGGTGCGGAAGAGGGCATCCATCTCGTCGAAGAACACCACCACCGGCACGTCCTCGGCGGCCTTCTCGCGGGCCTTCACGAAGATCTCCCGGATCTTGCGCTCGGTCTCGCCCACGTACTTGTTCAGGAGCTCCGGGCCCTTGATGTTGAGGAAGAACCCCTTCACCTTCTCGCCGCGCTTCTCCGAGATGCGCGCGGCGAGGTTGTTGGCCACCGCCTTCGCGATCATGGTCTTGCCGCAGCCGGGAGGCCCGTAGAGCAGCACGCCCTTGGGCGGAGCGAGGTGATGCTCCTTGTAGTAGTCGGCGTAGAGGTACGGCAGCTCCACCGCGTCCTTGATGGTCTCGAGCTGCGTGGAGAGACCGCCGATGTTCTCGTAGCTGATGTCGGGCACTTCCTCGAGCGTGAGGTCCTCGACCTCGCTCTTGGGAAGCTTCTCGAGGAGGTAACCGCTCTTGCCGTCCATGAGAATGTGGTCGCCCACCTTGAGCTTCTCGATCCGGAGGGGATCCGCGATGATGCCGACCTTGTCCTCGTCGGCGCGCAGTGTGACCACCGCGCGGGCCTCGTCGAGGACCTCCTTGAGGATGACCACCTCGCCCTGGATCTCGTAGCCGGCGGTCTCCACGACGTTCAAGCCCTCGTTCAGCACGAGCTCCTGACCGGGCTTGATGTCCTCGGCCTTGATCGAGGGATGCAGGTTGACCTTCACCTTGCGCCCCTGCGAGAGGATGTTGACGGTGGCGTCTTCATTGACCGAGAGGTACACGCCGTACGTCGAGGGCGGCGCGCAGAGCTTGTCGACCTCCTCGCGCAGCGACGAGATCTGCTCGCGCGCCTCGTACAGGGCGTTCACGAGCTTCTCGTTCTGGTTGAACGACTGCACGAGCTGGCGGTTCGCTTCGCGCAGCTTGTTCTCGAGGACCATCGCCTCCTTGGGCGCGTCCTCGACCTTCTTTCGCAGCCGCACGGTCTCCGCTTCGAGGGAGCGCACGTAGGTCTGGAGATCCTGGACCTGCACCTCGTACTCGGTGAGACGGCGGCGGTAGTTGGAGTCGGTCATGGGGAGGAACTTGGACAAACCCTTCATCCCCTCCGACGCAGGCTCGCGATTCGGGTTCGGCTTCTTCTCGAACTCCTTCATGTCCGCCCGTTCCTTTCTCGGTGACTCAGCGGGCTTCGCGTCAGGCGCGCCCATCGGGGGCGAAAGTCCCCACGCGCGACCTCAGTATAGGGGCCGGTTTCGCGGCAAGTCAAGGGAATTGGCCCTGAACGACCGTTCACATCCATCGAATTCATTTAACGTTTCCCTTGCTCCGACCCGCTTCGCCATGTGCACCGCTCACCGTGTCAAACCTCCCGTTCGAGGGTCCGGTTCCTCTCGCGCCGAGCACCGCTTGGAGCGCCGTTCCCTCGCGGGGGCGCATCTACTGCACCCTCGGGGCAAGTTCAGTGCCACATGCGGACGGGTTTCGGACGCCTGCGTATCCAATGAGATGGGGCCAGTGCGTGCGCCGCGCAGGGTGGCGGCGACGCCCGCGACTCTCCAAAAACTGCCGAGGACGCGACGAAAATTTGCCGAGCGTGTGACCATCGCTGCTCGGGCCCTTCAGGCGTATAACTACGGCATGCCCTCGTCCCTCGCGCGCGTCGTCGTCCTCGTCGCACTGGTGCTCTTCGCCCGAGTCGGTGTCGCGGGGGCGCAGGGCATTCTGCGCGTGGGCCTCCCCGCGCTGCCCGCGGCGCTGGATCCGGCTCTCGCCGCCGACGCGGCGTCGGGAATGGTGTTTCGCCAGCTCTTCGACACCCTGCTGCAGTACCGCGAGGGCTCGAGCGACGTCGAGGCGGGCCTGGCCGTACAGTGGCAGGTGTCCCGCGACGGCCTCGCCTGGTCCTTCCGCCTTCGCGACGGCGTCCGCTTCCACGACGGGGCGCCGCTCACCGCCTCCGACGTGGCCACGAGCCTCGAACGCGTGCTGTTCCCCGGCGCCGCGCACGCGCCCAGCGCGAACCCGGTAGTGCCGCGGCTCCTGCGCGGGGCGCCCGGCGTGGTGAAGGCCATCAAGGTGCCCGATCCGCGCACCGTGCAGATCTCGCTGAACCTGCCCTACGCGCCCCTCCTGACCGTGCTGGCCCATCCCGCATTGTCCATCGTGCGTCCAGCCACGGGCGTCGACGGAAGCAAGCGCTGGCTCGGCACGGGTGCCTTCCTCCTCGCCGAGGCGGCGCCCGGGCGCGTGGTGCTCGAGGCGAATCCCGCCTACTGGGCGGGCGCTCCCCGCTCCAGCCGGGTGGTCTTCACGGAGGCGAGCGACGAGGCGCGGGCCACCGCCGATCTCGACGCCCGGGCCCTTGACCTCTTCGTCCCCCTGGGCGCGCCCCCTCGCATGTCGGGCGCCCTCGCCGTGCCGGGCTGGCGGATCGGGTACCTCGCCCTCCAGTCGGAGCGAGAGCCGTTCCTGCGCAAGCGCATCCGCCAGGGTGTGGCCGCTGCGCTGGACCAAGCGGCGCTGGCGCCGGAGCTGGAGCCGTACGCGGTGCCCCTCACGTCGCCGCTGCCCTCGGTCGTGTGGGGCTATCAGCCGGCCGTCCGGCCCCCGGACAATCGCGCGGAGACCGCGCGCAAGCTCCTCGTGGAGGGCGGCGCGCTCCGCGCCATCTCGGTGGGGCTCATGGTCACGCCTCTGGTGCCACCGCTGGATGGGGCCCGGCTCGCCGAGGCCCTGCGCGCGGCCCTGGCGCCGGGCGGCGTGAACATCACCGTCACCGCGGTCACTCCCGAGACCGCGTTGCGGCTCGCCCAGAACGGCGAGCATCAGATCGCGCTCGCCGAGGCGCAGGTGGACGGCGGCGATCCGCACTTGCTCCTCTATCCGCTGTCCACGAGCGAGGGCGCCCGCAAGGGCGCGCTCGCGTGGAACCTCTCCTTCTATCGGAACCCGCGACTGGACGATCTCCTCATTCGGGGCAGCCAGCTGTCGGGCCGCCTCGAGCGGCAGCGCGTCTACGCCCGGGCCCAGGCCTTGCTTGCCGACGAGGCGCCCTGGCTGCCTCTCTACACGCGGCTGCACTGGGTGGTGGCGCGACCGGAGCTACGGAACCTGCGGCTGCACCCGAGCGGTTTCCACCGGCTCGACCGTGTCCTCGTGGAAGGTGGCGCGGCGCGGCCCTGACGCGCCCGCCGTCGCGGCGGCTCGGATGGACTTGCCCGGGGCCGCATGGTAGAAAAGCGAGGAACCGAAAGCAGTTGTCCGTCACGCCGATGCCATCGATCAACGACACCGTCACCGAGATGGTCCAGTGGGTGTTCCCGGAGCACGCGGGTGCGCCCGGACAGATCCACGGCGGCCGGATGATGCAGTGGATCGCCACGGTCGGTACCATCGCGGCGTCGCGAGTGGCGCGCGGCAACGTGGCGCTGGGCGCCATGGACGACATCGACTTCCTCCACCCGGTGAGGGTGGGCGAGGTGGCGGTGCTCCGGGCCCAGGTGGAGCTGGTCGGTCGGTGCTCGCTCGAGGTGGGCGTGCGGGTGTTCTCCGAGAACGTGACGACCGGCGCCCGCGCGGTGACACTGAACTCCCATCTCGTCTTCATCAAGGTCGACGACCACATGCGCCCGGCGCCGGTGCCGGCGGCCATCGAGCCCCGGGACCGGGAGGAGGAGCAGCTCTACTCGGCCGCCCTCGAGCGCCGGCGGCATCGCCTGGAGCGGCTCACACGGCGGAAGGCGCGGGCGGCCGAGATCGGCGACGACGACACCGGGGGACTGCGATGGACGTTCGAGTCCAGCCGGTCGGTCCTGCCCGAGGACACCCAGTTCGGCAACACCATGTTCCCCGGCAAGCTGCTCATGGAGGTGGACGAGGCCGGCGGCATCCTCTCCATGCGCTACAATCGCGGTCTCGTGATGACCGCGTGCCTGGACGCGCTGGACTTCTACGCGCCGATCTCCGCCCACGAGGTCGTGACGTTCAAGGCGGGGCTGAACCACGTGGGCACATCTTCGCTCGAGGTCGGCGTGAAGGTGCTCACCGAGGTGCCGATCACCGGGGAGGTCCGGCACGCCTGTACCGCGTATCTGACGTTCGTGCACCTCGGCGCCGACCTCCGCCCGCGTCCCTGCCGGCCCTTCACGCCGGAGACCCCGGAGGAGCGGCGGCGCTGGGGCGAGGCGCTGGAGCGGCGGGCGCGGCGGCTGGCGCGGGTGAAGGCGCTCCGGGCTTCGATCAACGAGGGAAGGTGAGGCCATGTCGGGACATTCACGGTGGTCGCAGATCAAGCGGAAGAAGGGGAAGACGGACGTGCAGCGAGGGAAGCTCTTCTCCAAGATCCTGCGCGAGATCACGGTCGCCGCGCGCAACGGCGGCGGGGATCCCAAGGGCAATCTTCGGCTCAAGGCGGCGATGGAGTCGGCCAAGGCCGCCAACATGCCGGCCGACAACGTCAAGCGCGCCATCCAGAAGGGGACCGGCGAGCTGCCGGGCGAGAGCTACGAGGAGATCACGTACGAGGGCTACGGCCCCGGCGGGGTGGCGGTGCTCGTCCAGGTCGTCACCGACAACAAGAATCGCACCGGCCCCGAGCTGCGGCATCTCTTCGAGAAGCAGAGCGGCCGGATGGGCACGGCGGGCTGCGTGGCCTGGATGTTCGAGCGCCGCGGGGTCATCCAAGTGGACGCCGAGCGCATCAAGGAGGACGATCTCCTCGAGAAGGCGCTCGAGGCGGGCGCGGTGGACGTGAAGCAGGTGGAAAAAGCTTTTGAGATCACCACCGCGCCTGATGAAATAGAAGCGGTGCGCAGCGCGCTGGAGGGCCAGAAAGTCCCCGTGCTCGAGGCGGCCGCGGTGATGGTCCCGCAGAACACGGTGCGCGTGGAGGGCAAGGACGCCGCGGCGGTGCTGCGGCTCATCGAGGCCCTCGAGGAGCAGGACGACGTTCAGGCCGTGTACTCGAACTACGACATCCCCGACGAGGTGCTCGACGCCATCTCCGCGGCCTAGCCTGATGCGCGTCATGGGCGTCGACCCCGGGCTCGTGGACACCGGCTTCGGTGTCCTCGAAGGCCGACCCGGCGCCGTCACCGTGGTGGACGCGGGAGTGGTGAGCAGCGCTGCCGGCCAGCCCCTGGAAGCCCGCCTCAACGCCATTCATGGGGCCATGTGCCGCCTCATCGAAGCCCGCCGGCCCGATCTCCTCGTCGTCGAGGACCTCTACACCGAGTACAAGTTTCCCCGCACCGCCATCCTCATGGGCCACGCCCGCGGGGTGATCTATCTCGCCGCGCGGCAGTGCGGCGTCGAGGTGCTCGCCCTCGCCGCGTCGGAGGTGAAGCGCGCGGTGACCGCCAACGGCGCCGCCGGCAAGTCGCAGATGCAGCGGGGCGTGCAGACCCTGCTGGGCCTCGCCGAGCTGCCGCAGCCCTCGCACGTGGCCGACGCTCTCGGCCTCGCCCTCACCGGCCTCGCCCGCGTCGCCGGCATCACCCCTGCGCGGAACGGCCTCATGCCGCAGCCGCGTGTACCGCAATGATTGGCGAGCCGCAGCCGAAGGCGAGGCGAGCGGATATGGAGATGGGGGCCGCGCGGAGCGCGGCGGGCGAGCCGCAGCCGAAGGCGAGGCGCGCGGATCCATGATCGCGTCCCTCCGGGGCAGCGTGCGCGCCAAGCTCGAGGACCGCGTGATCCTGGAGGCGGCGGGGGTGGGCTACGAGGTGTTTCTGCCGCCGGTGACCCAGCGGGCGCTCGTGGACGTCGCGGCGGGCGGCCCCGAGGTCGTGCTCGCCATCCACTACCACGCCACCCAGAATCAGCCGCGACCGGTGCTCATCGGCTTCACCTCGGAGCTCGACAAGGAGTTCTTCGAGAAGCTCATCACCGTGAAAGATGTGGGACCGCTGGTCGCCGCCCGCGCCCTCGCCGCGCCGGTGGGGGAGATCGCGGCCGCCATCGCCCGCCAGGACGAGGGGTATCTCCGCCGCCTTCCCGGCATCGGCCCGCAGAAGGCCAAGAACATCGTGGCGCAGCTCTCCAGCAAGGTGGCCAAGTTCGCGCTCATGGCGGAGGCGGTGCCCCAGGAGGCGCGGGGGAAGCCGGTGCGCCCGATGGACGAGGACGGACTGCGTGCCATGGTGTTCGAGGTGCTGGTCAAGCAGCTCGGCCACCGGCCCAGCGAGGCGGCGGGTCTCATCGACCGCGCGCTCGCCCGCCGGCCCGACGTGGGCTCGCCCGAGGAGCTGTTCGAGGAGATCTACCGTAGCGCCGGGACGCCCGCGGTCGGCGCGCGCGGCGGGGAAGGCCGGTGACGGACGAGGCGCGGGTGATGAGCCGGGTGGCCCTGCCCGAGGAGGCGCAGCTCGAGCGGCAGCTGCGGCCGCAGCGGCTCGACGAGTACGTGGGCCAGCGTGCTGCGGTAGAGAGCTTGCGCATCTCGGTGGAAGCGGCGCGCCGCCGCGGCGAGCCGCTCGATCACGTGCTGCTCTCCGGCCCGCCGGGCCTCGGCAAGACCACCCTGGCCACCATCATGGCCAACGAGATGGGCGCGTCCCTGGTCACCACCGCCGGGCCGTCCCTGGACCGCGGCGCCGATCTCATGGGCATCCTCACCAATCTCGGCGCGCGGGACGTGCTCTTCATCGACGAGATCCACCGGCTCCCGCGAATGGTGGAGGAGCTGCTCTATCCCGCCATGGAGGATTTCGCGGTCAACTTCGTGATGGACAAGGGGCTCAACGCGCGGACCATGCGCATCCCCCTCCGTCCCTTCACGCTGGTGGCCGCCACCACCCGGCCCGGCCTCCTGAGCTCGCCGCTGCGCGAGCGGTTCGGCATCTTCCACCACCTGGACTTCTACGAGGAAGCGGATCTCTGCGCGATCGTCACGCGCTCCGCCGCCATCCTCGAAGCCCCGGTGGACGCCGAGGGGGCCGCCGCCATCGCTCGACGATCCCGGGGGACGCCGCGTATCGCCAACCGATTGCTGCGCCGCGTGCGCGACTACGCGCAGGTCAAGGCGCGCGGGGTGGTGACGGCGGCGGTGGCGCGGGACTCGCTGGACCGCGAGGGCGTGGACGAGGCGGGGCTCGATCGTCTGGACCGCCGCTTCCTCGGCGCCCTCATCGAGCAGTACGGTGGCGGGCCGGCCGGCCTCGAGGCCATCGCCGCCACCATCAACGACGAGGCGGAGACGCTCGTCGAGGTGGTGGAGCCCTTCCTCCTGAAGATCGGCTTCATCGTGCGTACGCCGTCCGGACGTCGCGCCACGCCCGCCGCCTACGCGCACCTCGGGGCCGCGCGCCCGGCCCCCGCCTCGGGCCAGGGCGAGCTGCCCCTCTAAGACGGCCGGAGGGCAAAGCCCGAAGGCCCACCCTACAGAGGTCGCCCCTCGGGGCGACCGTACAAACGATCGAGGGAAGCGCGCGATGACGGAGCTGGGCAAAATCCTCCTCGGCCTCGGGGTCGTCATGGTAATCCTGGGTGGACTCCTGCTGTTCGGGAGCAGCGTCTCAGGAAAGGTGCCATGGATCGGCCGTCTCCCCGGAGACATCTACATCGAGCGCGGGAACTTCCGCTTCTATTTCCCGCTCGCGACGTCCATTGTCCTGTCCATCGTGCTCACCGTGATCCTTTCGCTGTTCTGGCGGCGATGATCGCCGCGCTGTTGATCGGCACGCTGGGCGTCTGGCTCGCGGCGACTCCCGCGTGGGCATCGGGCGACATTCGTGTCGCGCTCGCGGAGGGCCTGCGCACGGTGGAGCTGGGCGGCGGGCCGCTCGTGCTCCAGGACCTCCAGGGCCGGCGCCTCACCCGCGTGAGCCCCACCTGGATCCGCGTGATGGAGCACGGGAGCGGCGTGGAGGTGCGGGGCGTCGGCCGTGTGCCGGCCCGTCTGACCGGCGTGCGCGTCGCCGTCGGCGGCGGCGCGGTGCGGGTGAAGAGCGTCGACTATCCCGGCACGGTGGAGGTCCGGCGCGGGGCCGAGGGACTCCTCGTGATCAACGCGCTGCCGCTGGAAGACTACGTCGTGGGGAGCGTGAAGGCGGAGGCCGGCGAGGCCATGCCGCTCGAGATGCTGAAGGCCCAAGCCATCGTCGCGCGGACCTACGCCGCCTATCACCGCCGCCTCAACGCGGGCAAGCCCTACGAGATCGTGGCCGCCACCGCGCATCAACAGTACGCGGGGCGCGTCGGGCCGGACTCGCCGATCTGGACGGCGGTGCGCGAGACGCGGGGCCAGGTGCTGCTGTGGGAGGGCGATCTCTTCCCCGCCTTCTACCACACCGACAGCGGTGGCCACACCGAGGACCCCCGCGTGGTGTTCGCGGCCTCCAACATGCCGGCGCTGCGCCCGGTGCGCGTGGAGTTTCCCTCCGACTCGCCCCATCATCTCTGGACGCTGGACGTCCCCCTCGTCGATCTCTCCGCGGCTCTGCAGCGCGCCGGGGTGGGGGTGGGACGGGTGAGCGGCCTCGAGGTGCTCGAGCGCAGCGTGTCGCTCCGGGCGACGCGCATCCTCGTCACCGGGACCGGAGGCCGCGTGGCCCTCCGCGGGAACGATCTTCGGCGAGTGATCGGCTACGACACGCTGAAGAGCACGCTCTTCGCGGTGGCGGTGGACGATACCATCGCGCGCTTCGCGGGTCGCGGGTACGGGCATGGCGTCGGTCTCGATCAGGCGGGCGCCAAGACCATGGGGCAGCTCGGCTACACCGCGCGGCAAATCCTCACGTACTACTACCCCGGCGCCGAGTTCGGCTCGCTGCAGTAGCCCGCTCCCCGGCCATGAGCCTCAGCTGGGCCGAGTTCGAGAAGGTCGACATGCGGGTGGGCGTGGTCGTGGACGCCCAGCCCTTCCCGGAGGCGCGCCGGCCCGCCTGCAAGCTCTGGATCGACTTCGGCTCGCTCGGCGTGAAGCGCTCCAGCGCCCAGATCACTCACCGCTACGCGCCTGCCGACCTGATCGGCAGGCGGGTGATCGCGGTGGTGAACTTCCCGCCCAAGCAGATCGGCCCGTTCGTCTCCGAGGTGCTGGTGCTGGGCGCGTACGGCGAGCGCGGCGAGGTGATTCTCCTGCGCCCGGACTTCGAGGTGTCCCCCGGCGCCAAGATCGGATGATTTGCTAGACTCCGAAGCCGGATGGAGCTCGCGCAGTTCGACTACGATCTTCCCCCTTCGGCCATCGCGCAGGAGCCGGCGACCCCGCGGGACGCCTCGCGGCTCCTCGTGCTCGACCGAGCGCGCGGGACCTGGGAGGACCGGCTGTTCGGCGACCTTCCCGACCTCCTGCGTCCGGGCGACTGCCTGGTCGTCAACGAGAGCCGCGTGATCCCGGCGCGCCTCGTCGGGGCGCGCGCGGACGACGGCCGCTCGGTGGAGCTGCTGCTCGTCCGCGAGATCGCGCCGGGGCGCTGGGAGGCTCTGACGCGTCCCGCGCGGCGCTGCGGCCTGGGGACCCGCGTCGCGCTGGGCGGCGGCGCCGCGCACGCGGTGATCGCAGGCGAGGGCGCGCTGGGCACGCGAGTCGTCACCTTCGAGTCGCCGTGGCCGGTACGCGAGCTGCTGGAGCGCCACGGCCTTCCCCCGCTGCCGCCCTACATCGCCCGCCACGCGGCCCCGCGGCGCGAGGACCGCGAGCGCTACCAGACGGTGTACGCGCGCGCCGAGGGCTCGGTGGCCGCGCCCACCGCGGGGCTCCACTTCACGCCGGCGCTGCTGGATCGCATCCGCGCGCGGGGCGTGGAGGTGCATGCCCTCACCCTGCACGTGGGACCGGGGACGTTCCGTCCCGTGAAGACGGCCACCGTGGAGGCGCATCGGATGGACGGTGAGTCGGTGGATATTCCTGACTCCACCGCGGGGGCGGTGAGCCGGGCGCGGGCGACGGGCCGCCGCGTGGTCGCGGTCGGCACCACCACCACCCGCGCGCTCGAGTGGGCGGCCGGCGCCGACGGAACGGTCGCGGCGGGCGCGGGCTGGGCGGACCTCTTCATCCATCCCCCGTACACGTTCCGCGTGGTGGATGCCCTCCTCACCAACTTCCATCTTCCGCGCTCGACGCTGCTCATGCTGGTCGCGGCACTGGCCGGCCGCGACCGGGTGCTGGCGGCGTACGAGCACGCGGTGAAGGCAGGCTATCGCTTCTACTCCTACGGCGACGCGATGCTGGTGGCGTAGCGCGATGGGGACGTTCGCCTTCACGCTCATCACCGGCGACGGCGCCGCGCGCCGCGGGCGCATGCACACCGCCCACGGCACCGTGGACACGCCCGCGTTCATGCCGGTGGCCACGCTGGGAACGGTGAAGAGCCTCTCGCCAGCCGACGTGCGGGCGGCCGGAGCCCAGATCGTGCTGGCCAACACCTACCATCTCTTCCTGCGGCCGGGGCATGAGCTCATACGGGTCCTGGGGGGGCTTCACCGCTTCATGGGCTGGGACGGGCCCATCCTCACCGACTCCGGCGGCTTCCAGGTGTGGAGCCTCGCCGCGCTGCGCCGGATCGGCGAGGACGGCGTGGAGTTCCGCTCCCACGTCGACGGCTCCCGTCGCTTCCTCACCCCGGAGCTGTCCATCGAGATCCAGCAGGCGCTGGGCGTGGACATCATCCATCCGCTCGACGAATGCCTGGGGCACCCCGCCACCGAGGCGGACACCGAGCGCTCGCTCGCGCTCACGCAGCGCTGGCTGCGGCGGTCGGTGGCCACCCACGCCCGCGGCGCGGGTGACCAGGCGCTGTTCGGCATCGTGCAGGGCGGCGTCCACCTCCCGCTGCGGCGCCGCGCGGTGGAGGAGGCGGCCGCGCTCGACCTCGCCGGCTACGCCATCGGCGGCCTCGCCGTGGGTGAGCCCAAGCCGCTCCTTCTCGACGTCGTCGCCTTCACCGCCGAGCGGCTCCCCGCCGACCGCCCGCGCTATCTGATGGGCGTCGGCAAGCCCACGGACCTCGTGGAGGCCGTGGCGCGCGGCGTGGATTGTTTCGACTGCGCCCTGCCCACGCGCAACGCCCGTAACGGACAGGCCTTCACCGCCGATGGCCCGCTCGCCATCCGGAACGCGCGCTTCGCGCGCGACGGCGGGCCGCTCGACCCGGAGTGCCCGTGCGAGGCGTGCCGCGGGTTCTCGCGCGCCTATCTCCGGCACCTCTTCATGGCGCGGGAGCTCCTCGCCTATCGGCTCCTGTCGCTGCACAACGTGACTTTCTACCAGGGGCTGGTGTCGGCCATGCGCGAGGCCATCGAGGGCCGCCGCTTCGAGGCATTCCGCACTCGGCTTCTGGATCGTTATGGGGTAGAATCCGGGGTCGGCTCCGACGACCTTTCCGCCGACAGGGAGGCTCAACTTTAGATGGTGGATCTCGCCTACGCGATGGCGCAGGCGCCGGGCGGCGCCGGCAACGGCGGCGGCGGCATCATGTCGATCCTGCCTCTCATGGTCGGCATGTTCGCGATCATGTACTTCATCGTGATCCGTCCCCAGCAGAAGCAGAAGCGCGAGCGCGACGCCATGCTGAGGGCGATGAAGAAGGGTGACCGGGTGGTGACCACCAGCGGCATTCATGGCACCGTCGCCGGCCTCGACGAGCACACCGTGGTGCTCCGGGTGGGGGATCAGGTGAAGCTGACGTTCGATCGCGCCGCGGTGGGGCGCATCGTCCAGGCCGACAAGGAGAGCTCCGGCTGATGCGGAGACGGGTCGGGCTCCGCATCGCCATCGTCGCCACCGTCATCCTGGGCTCGCTGATCTACCTCTATCCGCCGCCGGTCGTCCGGTCGTGGATCTACGGGCATGACTTCCCCGCCCGATCGGGCGGTATCCTGCCTCCGACCATCAATCTCGGCCTCGATCTGCAGGGTGGCATCCACCTGGTGATGGGGGTGGATCTCGACAAGGCGGTGGAGTCGCAGGTGGATCGCGCGGGCGCCACCGTCCGCGCCGCCCTCGAGCGGAAGGGCATCGCGGTGGGCCGCGTCCAGCGCCGCGGGACCACGGATCTCGTGGTGGAGCTGGTCTCGCCGCAGGCGTTCAGCGCTGCCCAGACCGCGGTGGCGGAGCTGGCGAGCTTCGAGATCCGTGAGCCCGACCAGGGGGCCGGCCGGTTCGTGTTGACCATGCTGCCGCGGGAGGTGACGACGGTGAAGGAGCTCGCCGTCCGCCAGGCGCTGGAGACCATCCGGAACCGGGTGGACCAGTTCGGCGTGGCGGAGCCCTCCATCCAGCAACAGGGCGACAACCGCATCCTCGTCCAGCTTCCCGGCGTGCAGGATCCCGAGCGGGCCAAGGGCCTCATCGGCAAGACGGCGCTCCTCGAGTTCAAGCTCGTGGACGAGCGCGTGGATCCCGAGCAGGCCACGCGCGAGCGCCTCCCGGACAGCCTGGAGCTCCTGACCCAGCGGCGCGTCGACAAGGAGACGCGCCAGGAGCGGCGCATCCCCTTCGTGGTCCAGAAGCGGGCCGTGCTCACCGGCGCCGATCTTTCCACCGCGCGGGTCTCCATCGACCAGAACACCGGCGAGCCCTACGTGTCGGTCGAGTTCAATCCCGCCGGGGCTCGCGTGTTTGCGGAGGTGACCGAGGCCAGCGTGGGCCGCCGGCTCGCCATCGTCCTCGACGGGAACGTGCACTCGGCCCCGGTGATCCGCGAGCGGATTCCGTCCGGGCAGGCCCAGATCACCGGTGGCTTCACCACCGAGGAGGCCACCGACCTCGCCATCGTTCTGCGGGCGGGCGCGCTCCCGGCGCCGGTGCAGGTGCTGGAGGAGCGGACGGTCGGCCCCTCGCTCGGCGCCGATTCCATCCAGCGGGGCATCTGGTCGACCCTGGCCGCGGGAGCGGTGGTCATCCTGTTCATGGTGTTTTACTACCGCCTGTCCGGCGTCATCGCCGACCTCGCGCTGGGCCTGAACCTCCTCATCCTGCTCGCCGCCATGGCGGCCTTCCAGGCCACCCTGACCCTGCCCGGCATCGCCGGCATCGTGCTCACCATCGGCATGGCGGTGGACACCAACATCCTCATCTTCGAGCGCATCCGCGAGGAGCTGCGCGCGGGCAAGACCGTGCGCGCGGCCATCGACGCCGGCTTCGCGCGGGCCTTCCGCACCGTCATCGACACCCACGTCACCGTCCTCGTGTCCGGGCTCATCCTGTTCGAGTTCGGCACCGGGCCGGTGAAGGGCTTCGCGGTGTCACTCATGATCGGCATCGCGGCCAGCCTCTTCACCGCGGTGTTCTTCACGCGCCTGATCTTCGACCTCGTCTACATGGGCGACCGCAAGGTCCAGGCGGTGTCCATATGAAGCGGCACGGGCGTCCATGATCCAGCTCTTCCGCGACCCGAACTACGACTTCATCGGCAAGCGCCGGTGGGCCTATCTCCTTTCCGCCGCCTTCATCCTGATCGGGGTGGGGTCCATGGTGGCCAAGGGCGGCCTCCGCTACGGCATCGACTTCTCCGGCGGCACGCTCATCCAGGTGCGCTTCGAGAAGGCGGTGCCGGTGGAAAAGATCCGGCACGCGCTCGAGGCCATCAAGCTCGGCGAGAGCGTCATCCAGGAGTTCGGCGATCCCCGGGAGTTCATCCTGCGCCTGCCCCTCCAGAACGCCTCGGTGGAGCAGATCACGGCCCAGGTGACGGGAGCCCTCGCCAAGGACCCGAGCCTCGGGAAGCCGGAGGTGCGCCGGGTGGAGTTCGTGGGGCCGCACGTGGGGCGCGACCTGCAGCTCCAGGCGGTCTACGCGGTGCTGGTCAGCATGGCCGGCATCCTCGCCTACATCGCGCTGCGCTTCGACGTGAAGGGCGGGGTGGCCTCGGTGGTGGCGATCATTCACGACGTGCTCGTGTGCCTGGGCGCCATGTCCCTGACGAACCGCGAGATGTCGCTGCCGGTGCTCGCCGCCCTCCTCACCATCATCGGCTACTCGGTCAACGACACCATCGTGGCCTACGACCGGGTCCGCGAGAACCGGGGCAGGGGCCGCCGGGGCGAGCCGTTCGACCAGCAGATCAACCGGGCCATCAACGAGACCCTCTCCCGGACGGTGCTCACCGCGCTGACCGTCTTCTTCTCCACGGCCGTGCTCTACCTGTTCGGCGGTAAGGTCCTGGAGGACCTGGCCTTCGTGCTCACCGTGGGTGTCATCACGGGGACCTACTCGACCATCTTCATCGCCGGCGCCCTGGTGGTGGAGTGGACGGACTGGGTGGAGAGCCGCTTCCGCCGCCCCAAGAAAGTGATAGCAAAAGCCTGATTTTGGTGGCAAAATTGGTGGTCAACCTAGGGAGGCGTCGGGTTGACCCAGCTCCAAACGCTGATCGAGGAGATCCCGAAGTACCAGCCCCACGCTGACCTGGACCTCGTCCAGCGCGCCTACCGCTTCTCCGAGCAGTCGCACCTCGGCCAGCAGCGTGCCTCCGGCGAGCCCTACCTCTCCCATCCGCTGGAGGTCGCCGGCCTCCTCGTCGACTTCAAGATGGACGTGACCACGGTGACGGCCGGCCTCCTCCACGACGTACTGGAGGACACCAAGACCACCAAGGACGAGCTCATCCGCGAGTTCGGGGCCGACATCGCGGAGCTGGTGGACGGGGTGACCAAGATCGGCAAGCTCGCCTTCTCGTCGCGGGAAGAGCGACAGGCCGAGAACTTCCGCAAGATGGTCGTGGCGATGGCGCGCGACATCCGCGTGCTCATGATCAAGCTCGCCGACCGCCTCCACAACATGCGGACGCTCGACTACCTGCCGTCGGAGAAGGCCAAGAAGATCGCCCAGGAGACGCTGGACATCTACGCCCCGCTCGCCCACCGCCTCGGCATGGCCAAGGTCAAGGCCGAGCTGGAGGACCTGGCCCTCCGGGTCATGCACCCCGACAGCTATCAGGAGCTGATGCGGCGGGTGGCCAAGCGGCGGCTGGAGCGCGAGGCCGAGATCAACCAGGTCATCGCCTTCCTGCAGGAGAAGCTCGGGGAGGTGGGCATCGAGGCGCGCATCAGCGGCCGCCCCAAGCATTTCTACTCGATCTGGAAGAAGATGCACGAGGGTGGGCGAGAGTTCGACGAGATCTACGACCTCACCGCGGTGCGCGTGATCACGAAGTCGGTGCGGGACTGCTACGGAGCCCTCGGGGTGATCCATTCGCTGTGGAAGCCCGTGCCCGGCCGCTTCAAGGACTTCATCGCGATGCCGAAGGTCAACATGTACCAGTCGCTCCACACCACCGTCATCGGCCCCAAGGGCGATCCGGTGGAGATCCAGATCCGCACGCTCGAGATGCACCGGATCGCCGAGGAAGGCATCGCCGCGCACTGGCTCTACAAGGAGCGGAAGAGCGACCGCGACCGCTTCGACGACGCCTTCACCTGGCTGCGCCAGCTCATGGAGTCGCAGAAGGAGGTCAAGGACCCCAAGGAGTTCCTGGACACCGTGCGCCTCGATCTCTTCCCGGACGAGGTGTACGTGTTCACGCCGAAGGGGGACGTGAAGGCGCTCCCGGAAGGGGCGACGCCCATCGACTTCGCCTACACCGTCCACACCGACGTGGGCCATCACTGTGTCGGCGCGAAGGTCAACGGCAAGCTCGTGCCGCTGCGCTACACGCTGCGCCAGGGCGACATCGTGGAGGTCGTCACCTCGGCCGGGCAGCACCCCAGCCGCGACTGGCTGAAGATCGCCAGGTCGAACCGGGCCCGCGCCAAGATCAACCAGTGGCTGAAGGTCGAGGAACGCGCGCGCTCGCTCGAGTTGGGCCGCGAGCTCTTCGAGCGGGAGGCGAAGAAGTACCGGCTCATCCCCGCCACGCTCCTCGCTGGGGAAGAGCTGAAGAAGCTCGGCGCCGAGCTGGGATTTCCGTCGGTGGACGACCTCCTGGCGTCGATCGGCTACGGCAAGACCTCCCTCCAGCAGGTGCTGGGACGGATCGCCCCCGGCGCGGTGCACGAGCCGCCCGAGCCGAAGGCTCCCCCGCAGAAGACCGCCCGGAAGAGTGATGGCGCCGTCCGCATTCGCGGCGTGGACGACCTGCTCGTGCGCTTCGCGAAGTGCTGCGCGCCGGTGCCGGGCGACAGCATCGTGGGCTTCATCACGCGAGGCCGCGGCCTCACCGTGCACGCGCGCGATTGTCTCAGCGTGGCCAAGAACGTCCTCGACAAGGAGCGCCTGGTGGCGGTGGAGTGGGAGGCGAGCGAGCCGGCGAAGCGGCCGGTGCGCATCGCGGTGTACATCGGGCGCGACCGCCCCGGGCTCCTCGCCGAGATCACCACCGCCATCTCGTCGTGCCACGGCAACATCACCAAGGCCGACATCACCGTGACCGACGACCGCAAGGGCATCAACAACTTCGTGGTCGAGGTCGAGGACCTCAAGCAGCTCCAGGCCATCATGCAAGCCATCCGCGACGTCAAGGACGTCATCAACGTCGAGCGCGTCCGGGGCCTCTAGCCCCGCGTCCGGGCTCCCGCATGACCCGAGCGCAGTTCGAAGCCCTGGTGGACCGCGCCCTCCGCCGGCTGCCCCGGCGCTTCCGCGACAAGCTGGCCAACGTGGCAGTGGTCGTGGAGGACTGGGCCGACGAGGCGACCCTCCGAGAGATGGGCATCGAGCCCCCCGACACGCTCTACGGCCTCTACCGGGGCGTGGACCTGACCCGGCGTGACTCCGGCTACGGCAACGTACTTCCCGACACCATCCACATCTACCAGGGGCCCATCGAGGAGGACTGCGCGGATCCCCAGGAGATGGCCGACCTCGTTCGTGACGTGGTGATCCACGAGGTCGGTCACTACTTCGGTCTCGACGACGAGACCATGGACGGGATCGAGCAGGGAAAGTAGCCAATTTTCGCTGGTTTTTTCCTTGACTTGGATTTCGTTTATTCGTATCGTTTCAGCAGACGCTGAAATCGATGGAACAAGTGAAACCATGGCGAAGGACAAGGACATCAAGCAGTTGGCGCGGCAGAGGCTACGCGAGCTCTTTCCTCGCGCTACGGGGTGGGAGGAGCTGGCCGATCACCCTATCGGCAGCCAACGTGCTGATCTCATGGTGCGATTCAAGATAGGCCCCGGTGAGTCGACCCTGATACTCGAATTCAGTTCAGTCGGACAGCCACGTCAGATTCGAGAGGCGATTGCCAGGCTCGGTGAGCTCCGTCGGGACCTGCCGGCTGCCTATCCGGTGGCGGTCGCCGAGTACGTGAGCCCCCAGAGCGCGGCCCTGGTGAAGCGGGCTGGGCTCGGCTACCTAGACCTCTCGGGCAACTGTTACCTCTCGTTCGAGCAGGTGCACATCGAGAAGGAGGGAAAGCCCAATCTCCGCCCCTCGACACGCCCGCTCCGGTCGCTCTTCGCGCCGCGGGCAACCCGGGTGGCCCGTGTGCTCCTGGTGGACCCGCAGCACGCCTGGCGCCTCGAGGAGCTCGCCAAGGCCGCCGAGGTGAGCCTGGGCCATGCCCACAACGTGGTGAAGCGCATGGAGGAGCTGTCCTGGCTCGAGCGGGGCCAGGACCAGCGCATCCGCCTCGCGAAGGCCGGCGAGCTGCTCGATGGTTGGCGCGAGGCGTACTCGTACCGCCACAACCGGATGGAGAGCGGCTTCACCGCGGAGCGGATCACGCGAAAGCTCGTCACCGAGCTGGCGCGGGCATGCCATGCCGAGGGCCGGCGCTACGCCTTCACCCTGCACGCGGGGGCGGCCCTCGTGGCCCCCAGCGTCCGTTTTCCCGCCATCGACTGCTACGTGGAGGGGGACCCGACCCCGGTGATGCGCGGGCTCGGCCTCCGGCCCGCCGAGGGCGAGGGAAACGTCAACCTGCTCGAGCCCTATGACAGCGGCGTCTTCTACGCCCTGATGACCAAGGGGGGGCTGCCGGTGGTGAGCCTGCCCCAGCTGTACGTCGACCTCTATCGCTATGAGCGCCGGGGCCGGGAGCAGGCGTCCCATCTCCGTCGCGAGGCGATGGGGTACTGACGCACTCGGAAGGGGGTGAGCCTCACATGAAGAAGCGCAAGGCCGCGAAGAAGGGCGGACGCAAGCGGAAGGCGGCGAAGAGGGGCAAGCGGAAGTAACGCGAAACCGCGTGGAACCGATTCGCTGACGAAAGGAGGTGACGCTCCGATGGCGAAGAAGAAGGCTGCCAAGAAGAAGAAGAAGTAAGTTCGCGAAGTGCTGAGCGGTGGGGGGTGGCGGCCTCCCACCTGCACTCCTACCTACATACCCGAGACGGGAGACGGGGGGCCCATGGGGCCCCCCGTTTTCTGCTCCTAGACGACCTTGGTCACCTTGCCTGCCTTGAGGCAGCGGGTGCAGACGCGCAGCCGCTGGGGACGCCCCCCGCCCACGATGCCTCGCATGGACACGAGATTGGGCATCCAGCGGCGGGCGGTGACGTTGTGGGCATGGCTGATCCGATGGCCGACGGCGGGACCCTTCCCGCAGATGTCGCAGCGCTGAGGCATGCTCGCTCCTTGGTGGTGGCGACTGGTGTTCCCGACGGGGTGGTCGGATGCGGCATTCACTTATAGCGCAGACGCGGCGCGCGCGCAACAAGAGCAGCCCCGCGCGGGCGCCCTGACCCGCCCGGCGGTGGGACCAGAGTCGTATTGCCGCGGACCGGGCGAGCGTCGATGCTGGGGGGCGCGTCCCATTCCCCCACATGGAGGTCGTCCTGATGAAGAAGGTCCGGCCAGTCCAGCTCCTCTCCGCGGCACTGCTCATCGGCGTGATGCTCGTGCCACTGGGCTGCTCCTTCTCGGCGAGCTCCAAGAGCTCGTCCGAGAGCTCGGCGAGCTCCTCCCGCAGCTCGTCGCCCGAGAGCAAGGAGACCCAGTACCGCAACGACGTGCGCGACTTCACCGCCTCGTACCTGAAGTCCGGCGGACGCCAGGACGAGTTCCGGCGCCGGCTCGGCGATCTCGCCAAGGAGCACGGCATCACCAACTGGGAAGACAGTCTCGTCACCTACGAGGGCATCGGCCGTGGGCTGGGGAAGGCGCAGGCGAGCCGGGTCGAGGTCGACACCTACACGGCGAATCTCACGAACGGTGACGCGACGAAGGCCAAGGCCATCAAGGACGGCTATGAGGCCGAGAAGGGCTAGGAGCGCGCGGCTCGCCGCCGTCCTCTTCCTCGCCGCTCTCCCCGCGCCGGCGGGAGCGGCGGCGGCGCCCGTCGTCGACTACCTCTACGCCGACGCCAACGAGGGCAGCGCGAGCGGCGGCCACGTCGCCATTCGCTTCGGCGACGAGGTCTTTCACTACGAGTATCGCGCGCCCCGGATGATCCGACTTCGGCGCGACGACTTCGACGGGATGCGGTACCGCTATACGATCCTGGACAATCGCAACCTCGTCCTCCATCGGATCCCGGTGAGCGAGGACACCTACCGGCGGCTCCGTGACGAGTTCGCCCGGCGCCATCTCGTCCAGGAGCAGCGTCTCCGCACGCACGAGTCGCTGAGCGGCGACCGGCGGCTCCTCACCGCGCTGGAAGCACGTCTCGCCGGCCGCCCCGCGTCGGAGCCCCTCGTGCTGGAGGGCGTGGGCTTCTTCTTCGAGGAGGCGCGGGCTCCGAGGCTCGAGCCGGGGCCGGCGCCGGCCGGCGCGACCGCGCTCGGGGTCCTGCACGACCGCGTCGAGGGCGCATACGGAAGCGGGTTCGTCGCCGAGATGATGCGCCAGCTCGCGGCCGAGCTCCTCGCCCTCGCGCCCGCCGGAGGCGTGGCCGAGCGCTACCACGATCTGCTGGTCACGCTCCTCGCCCTCGAGGTGCTGCGGGACGCCCGTCCGCTCCGCCCGGGGAGCCTCATGGCCGCGGCGGGCCCGCCGCTCGAGGACGCCGAACTCGAGGCCGTCGACCGGCTGCTCGAAGCGCTCGAGGCGAGCCTCACTCGGCTGGTTCGCTCGGAGCGGCCGGACCGCGGCTATCCGCTCCTGCTGGGCATGGCCCGCCTCGTCGCGCTGGAGGAGACCCGGCGCAGTGGTCGCTGGACCCTCCTCGACGCCTTCGCGCCCGACGCCCCGTCCATTCCTGCGTCCGAGCTGCGCGGGCGGTCGATGCTGACGCGGGCGCTCCTGGAGGAGGCCCGGGAGGACTTCTCGGCGGCGCGGGCCCGGATCGCCGCCCGCTCCGGCGCCGGCGCGGCGTTCCCGGAACGTGAGTTCACGGAGCTGGAGGCGGCCGGCAACCGGGTGGGGGAGATCACGGTCGCGATGGGTGGCGCCCGGGCGATGCGGCTCCCGTCGGGTCTTCGCGTGCCGATGCGGGAAGCCGTGCTCGCCGAGCCGCCCATGCTTCCGCTGGCGGTGTCGGAGCTGGACCGGTACCTCGCCCACGCCCGCGCGCGCGAGTTGGCCCATGAGGCGGAGCTCCAGGATTTGTACGGCTACGACCTCATCGGCCGGAACTGCGTGACCGAGATCTTCCGCACGATCGACGCCGCTCTCGCCCCGGTGGCCGACGTGGAGGCCGCGCGCCGCGAGTCCATCACGCGGCTGGGCGGTCACGTGGACGTCGGCGGCACGCTGAACTTCATCCCCACCGTGTCCGCCCGCGCCGTCCGCGAGACCTATGCGGTGTCGGAGACCATCGAGATCCCGTCCTATCGGCTCGCCGGACTGGCGCGGCTCGCTCGAAGCGAGGGCGCGTTGCGGGTGCGCGCCCGGGAATCCAACACGCTGACCTCCACCCTCTACCAGCGGAACCCGGCCGACTCGGCGTTCCTGTTCTTCACCGACGACACCGTGGCGACCCGGCCCTTGCTGGGAGCGATCAACGTCGTCGCCGGGCTCGGGGCGAGCGTGGTCGGCGTCTTCACCTTGGCGGTGGACCGCGGCGATCTCCTGCGGGCCGGCCTTCGCGGCGTGCTCTTCAGCCTGCCGGAGCTGGCCTTCTTCAATATCCGGAAGGGTTCGCTCATCTACGCGCCGCGCCGCTGAGTGTCATAATGGGGTTCGAGGCGAGGCATTCGATTGGCCTTCACGCGGCAGCGCCCGACCGTCACCCCACCCGCGCGTCCCGCGCGGCCGACGGGCGCCACGGCTGAGGGGCTCGACACTCCGCTCCAGTTCGTGAAGGGTATCGGCCCGCAGCGGGCGAAGCTCCTCGCCAAGCTGGGCCTCCAGACGGTGGCGGACGCGCTCCTCCATCTCCCGAGACGCCATGAGGACCGGAGTCAGCTCACTCCGCTGGGTCGGCTCTCGGTGGGCCCGGAGCCACGCACCTGCGCCGGCACGGTGGCGGGGGTCAGCCCGCCTCCGCGGGGCCGCTCGCATATCCCCCTCTTCGTCACCCTCCGAGACCCCTCCGGTTTCTTGAGGGCCGTCTTCTTCGGCCAAGGCTATCTGGCGCGCATCATCCAGCGCGGCCAGCGCCTCATCGTGCACGGCAAGGTCCACCCGCCGAACCGCGGGAGCGGCGCCCTCGAGATGCGGGTCGAGGACTACGAGATCGTGGAGGACGCGGACGACGAGACCCTGCACACCGGCCGCCTCGTCCCCGTGTACCCGAGCACGGGCGGCCTCAATCAGCGGCCGTTCCGCGCGCTCCAGAAGCGTCTCGTCGACGCGCATGCGGGGACGATGCCCGACCCCCTGCCGCCGACCGTGCTCGCGCGGCGTCGCCTCCTGCCCATCGGCGAAGCGCTCCGCGCGGGCCACTTTCCCGCCACCGAGTCGGAGCAGGCCGCCGGCCGCCGGCGCCTCGTGTTCGACGATTTCCTCCTGCTCGAGGCCGGCCTCGCCATCCGCCGCAATCGCGAGGGCCGGCGCCCCGGGCTCTCGCTGAATCCGCCCGGCGAGCTGGCGCGGCGCCTGCGCGCGACGCTGCCGTTCCCCCTCACGGGGGCGCAGGAGCGCGTGTGGAAGGAGATCCGCGCCGACATGGCGGCGCCCTATCCCATGAACCGGCTCCTGCAGGGCGACGTGGGGTCGGGCAAGACGGTGGTGGCCGGCCTGGCCATGCTCACCGCCATCGAGGCGGGCTTTCAGGCCGCCCTGATGGCGCCCACCGAGATCCTCGCCGAGCAGCACGCCATGACCCTGGGACGGCTCCTCGCCCCGCTCGGCGTGGAGGTGACCTTGCTCACCAACGCCACGCGGGGCAAGGCGCGGCGCGAGCGGCTCGAGGCCCTGCGCGCGGGCGCGGTGGGCTGCGTGGTGGGCACCCACGCGCTGGTGCAGAAGTCGGTCGGCTTCAAGCGGCTGGGGCTCGCCGTCGTGGACGAGCAGCATCGCTTCGGCGTGGTCCAGCGCGCGACTCTGCGCGGCAAGGGCGAAAGCCCCGACGTCCTGGTGATGACCGCCACCCCGATCCCGCGCACGCTCGCCCTCACCGTCTATGGCGATCTCGACGTCTCGGTGCTCGACGAGATGCCGCCCGGGCGGCAGCGCATCGTCACCGGCGTGCGCGACGAGAAGGGCCGGGCCCGCGTGTACGCGTTCCTCGGTGAGCAGATGCAGGCGGGCCGGCAGGTATACGTGGTGTATCCGCTCGTGGAGGAGTCCGAGGCGCTGGACCTTCGCGCGGCGACCGACATGGCGACGCGCCTCCAGCGGGACGTGTTCCCGCAGCTCCGGGTGGGCCTGCTCCACGGCCGCATGAGCTTCGGGGAGAAGGACTCGGTGATGGCGGACTTCCGGCGGGGCGCCATCCAGCTTCTCGTGTCCACGACCGTGATCGAGGTGGGCATCGACGTGCCGAACGCCACCGTGATGGTGGTGGAGCACGCCGAGCGCTTCGGCCTCTCCCAGCTCCATCAGCTGCGCGGACGCGTGGGACGGGGAAGCGAGAAGAGCTACTGCATCCTCATGAGCGGCGGCGCCTCGGAGGACGCGCGGCGACGTCTGGCCGCCATGGAAGAGACGGGCGACGGCTTCAAGATCGCCGAGGCCGACCTCGAGATCCGGGGCCCCGGTGACTTCATCGGCACCCGGCAGTCGGGGCTGCCCGCCTTCCGGATCGGAGATCTCCGACGGGACGCCGCGCTCCTCGAGGAGGCGCGCCAGGAGGCGTTCGCGCTCGTCGCGCGCGACCCTGATCTCACCCAGCCCGAGCATCGCGCCCTGCGAGCCGCCCTGCTCGCGCGCTGGCGTGGCCGGCTCGACCTGGCGAGCGTCGGCTGATGCGCGTGCTCGCGGGCGCGCTCAAGGGGCAGCGCCTCTCCACGCCGAGGGGGCGGACGACGCGGCCCACCGCGGACCAGGTGCGCATCGCCTGCCTCGATACCCTCATGCCGTACCTGGCGGACGGGCCGTTCCTCGACCTCTTCGCGGGCGCGGGCGGCGTGGGCATCGAGGGCCTCTCGCGGGGGGCTCCGTCCGCGGTGTTCGTGGAGCTGGACGCCCTGGCGCTGCGGGCGCTGCGGGACAACGTGGAGCGCCTGAACCTGAAGGAGCGCGCGCGCACGATCCGGGACGACGCGGCGCGGGCGGTGGACACGCTCGCCGACGAGGGCGTGCGCTTCGCGGTCGTCTTCGCCGACCCGCCGTACGATTCGCCGCGCGCGGCCGCGACGCTCGCGGCCCTCGCGCGAGGAGAATGCCTGTTGCCGGGCGCGGTGGTGGTGCTCCAGCACCCCACCAAGGCTCCGCCGACCACCGAGGCCGGCGTCCTGACGCCCTGGAAGACGCGGCGCTTCGGCGAGACCACCTTGACTTTCTTCCGGGCTCCTGCCTAATCTCAGCGAGGGTTTTTCACTACTTCCGTGCCAGTCGCCCGTCGCGGGCGAAGGGCCGGGGACCAGAGGGGTCGAGGAGAGATCCGGTGGGCAAGCGCGCGGTATACCCCGGCATGTTCGACCCGATTCACAACGGGCATCTCGACCTCATCGAGCGTAGCCTCCGCATCTTCGACGAGCTCATCGTCGCGGTGGTGGCCAATCCGTCCAAGGCGCCTCTCTTCAGCGTGAAGGAGCGTCTGGAGCTCATCGACGAGGCCACCCACGGTCTCACGCGGATGCGCATCACGTCGTTCGACGGCCTCCTCATCGACCTCGTCGAGCGGGAGGGAGCGGACTGCATCGTGCGCGGCATCCGCGCGGTGTCGGATTTCGAGTACGAGTTCCAGATGGCCTTGATGAACCGCAAGCTGCGCGGCACCGTGGAGACGGTGTTCATGATGCCGCACGAGCGCTATACGTACATCTCCTCGCGCCTCATCAAGGAGGTCGCCTCCCTGGGCTCGCCGGTCACCGGGCTCGTGCCCCCCGTGGTGGAGACGCGCCTGACCGAGAAATTCTCCAGAAAGCAGGGGTAGCCATGCTCGCCGACCGCTTGAAGACCCTCGTGCCCTCCGCCACCCTCGCCATGAACGCCAAGGCCCGCGCCATGCGCGCGCAGGGCGTGGACGTCATCTCCTTCAGCGTCGGCGAGCCGGATTTCGACACCCCCGCCCGGATCAAGGACGCGGCCGTTCGCGCGCTCGAGAAGGGCCAGACCAAGTACACCGAGGTCGGCGGGATCGCCGAGCTGCGGGCAGCGGTCTGCCACAAGCTCAAGCGCGACCACGGCCTCGAGTACTCGCCCGACGAGGTGACGGTGTCGTGCGGCGCCAAGCACACGCTCTACAACGTCGTGATGGCGCTGGTGAACCCGGGCGACGAGGTGCTGATTCCCAGCCCGTACTGGGTCTCCTATCCCGAGCAGGTCCGCCTGCTGGGCGGAGTGCCGGTGGCGGTGGAGACCCACGAGGCGACCGGCTTCGACCTCGACCCCGCCGCCGTCCGCCGGGCGGTGACGGAGAAGACCAAGCTGATCATCCTGGACAGTCCGGGCAATCCCACCGGCGCGGTGTTCTCCCCCGCCGCGCTGGAAGAGGTCGGCCGCCTCGCCGTCGAGCGCGGACTCTGGCTGGTGTCCGACGAATGCTACGAGGCCCTCACCTACGAGGGCCGGCACGTCTCGACCGCGTCCCTGTCCCCCGAGATCAAGGCCCGCACCATCCTCGTCAACACGTGCTCGAAGGCCTACGCGATGACGGGGTGGCGCATCGGCTACGCCGCCGGACCCAAGGCCATCATCCGGGCGATGACGGACATCCAGAGCCAGGTGACGTCCAACCCCGCGTCGGTGGCCCAATGGGCGGCGGTGGAGGCGCTCAGCGGGCCCCAGGACGAGATCGCGAAGATGGTGGGGGAGTTCGACCGGCGGCGCCGGGCCATCATCGACCTGCTCAACGCCATTCCAGGCGTGCACTGCGCCACTCCCAAGGGCGCCTTCTACGCCTTCCCCAACGTGTCGGGCCTCTTCGGCAAGCGCTGGAAGGGCGGGGTGATCAAGGGTTCGGTGGACGTCTGCACGTTTCTCCTCGAGGAGGCCCGTATCGCCTGCGTGGCCGGCGAGGACTTCGGCTCCGACGCCCACATCCGCATCTCCTACGCGACGGGCATCGAGACCATCCGCGAGGGCATGCGGCGCATGGACGCCTCCGTCCGCGCGCTGTCCGCCTGACCCCCGGCGCACGAGGTCGTCATGAAGATCGAAGGCACGCAGGACGTTCCCGCCGCTCAGGACAAGGTCTGGGCGGCCTTCCTCGACCCGAACACGCTCGCCAAGGCCATTCCGGGCTGCGAGGGGCTCGAGGAGATCGGTCCGGGTGAGTACAAGGCGGTGATGAAGGTGGGGGTCGCCGCCATCAAGGGCACGTTCGAAGGCCGGGTGAAGCTGATGGACCTCGAGCCGCCCAACCGTTACCGCATGTCGGTGGAGGGAAAGGGCGGCCCGGGCTTCGTGCGCGGCGAGGCGGCGATGGCGCTGGCGCCCATCGACGGCGGCACGCGCGTGAGCTATGACGCCGACGTGCAGGTCGGCGGTCTCATCGCGAGCGTGGGTCAGCGCATGCTGGGCGGCGTGTCCAAGATGATGCTCGACCAGTTCTTCTCGCGCATGACCGAGCTGCTCGCCGGACGGGCCTGACGCCCCGCGGCCTGCGCCGGTTTCTCCTCGCCGCCGCCCTGCTGGGCGTCGCCGCCGCGGCCGGGGCCACCGGCGCCGATCCCGGGGACTGCAGGCCGGGGGCGGAAGGCCGGCCCACCCGCTGCCTCTACCGCTCGCTCCTACCGAGCACGGGCATCGTCGCCGACTGCGAATCCCACACGCGCTGCCGCGTCGGCGCCTACTACGGCTCGCCCGATGCGCCCATCGCCTTCGCGGTGCCGGCCGGATGGGACGCGCTCCCGCGTCCGCACGTCCACTGGCACGGCGCCACCTTCGCCGAGGTCCGCTTCGTCTCCGAGGGAGGCGCCGCGGTGAGCTACTTCTTCGAGGCCCGGCGGCGCCGTGTCTCGCCCCCGCGAGCGGAGGTGCTCGGCGTCGATGCCCGGCGATCCCTCGTCGCGCGCGCCGACGGGCAGGCCATCGAGGTGGTGCAGATCTTCGCGGGCCGGCCGGTGGCGCGCATCGAGCGCCCGTGGAGCGACGGGCTGAGCGTCCGCGAGGCCGTCACGGCCATCCACTTCGACGCGGACGGGCGCCTCACCTTCACCTGGCTCGCCGGGACGGAGCGGCGGCCGGTCACCGAGCGGGTGACCGTGCCCTCGATCCCGCCGTCGAAGTGAGACGGGCCGGCTAGGCCGCGCTGGCGGCGAGCGGCGCGCGGAGGGCCAGCGTGAGCGGAAGCGTGGTGAACACGAGCACGCCGATGGTGGTGAGGGTCAGCGGCACTCCGCCCCAGTCGCTGAGCAGCCCGTAGACAAAGGGCGACAGGGCCGAGGCGGCGATGCCGAGCGTGTAGAACACCGCGTAGCTCCGCGCGCGCTTGTCGCTGGACACGAGGTCGGCCACGGTCCCGTAGAGCACCGACGACGTCCCGTTGAGCGCGATGCCGATCGGGACGAGCATGACGAGGCCGGCGCCCAGCGGCAGCACCAGCAGCAGCAGGATGCCGAGCCCCGTCGCGGCCTCGGTGAGGATGACGGTGCGAATGACGCCGAACCGGTCCGCGAGGGCGCCGCAGGCAAGCTTCCCGGCCGCGCCGCCCGCGAACACGAGCATGAGGGCCACGCCCACCGCCTGCACGGTGGAGCCCTTAGCGATCAGCAAGAAGGGCAGGAAGGTGAGAAATGCGGTGCGCGTGGAGTTGTCGATCACGTGCACGGCCGAGAGCGCTCGGAAGCCGCGGGCGTCTCGGATGCCCCAGCCCGACGAGGGCGGGCCGGGCTCGCCCGAGTCCCCCGGAGCCGCGCCGCCGACCTGAAGGCGCGCCAGCGCCACGATCACCATCACCGACGCGACCAGGCCCAGGAGGGCGTACCCGCGCGTCGCCTCGCGCCATCCGATCCAGGTGGCGAGGAAGGCCACCGCGGCCGGCACGACCACCTTGCCGAGATCGCCGGAGAAGTTGTAGGTGCCGAGCGCCATCCGGCGGGGGCCACTCTCGTAGGCGCGGGAGACGAGGGACGAGGACAGCGGGTGCTGCACCGAGGAGCCGAGCCCGCCGAAGAGGAGACAGAGGAGCAGGCCAACGAAGCCGCCCGCCATGCCGGCGGCGAGAAAGCCCAGCGCGGTCATGGCCGTGCCGGCGGCGAGCAGCCGCGCTTCGCCCCAGCGCTCGGCGAGGAGGCCGGCGGGAATCTGGCCGCTCGCCATCCCGCCGCTGTAGGCCGTTTTGAGCAGCCCGACCTGGGCGAAGTTGAGTCCGAACTCCGTGCTCCAGATGGGAAGGAGCACGTAGACGATGTCGGAGAAGCCGTCGTGAACGAAGTGCGTGGCGCAGGCCGTGCCCAGCACCGCGCGCGCGCGACGGATCATGCCGCCGATTGTGACACGGGGTCGACGGCAGCGGCAACCGGCCGCGCGTCAGTCGGGCAGCCGCGCGAGGAAGTCGAGGACGGCGCGGTTGAACGCCTCCGGCTGATCGCGGTTTCCGAAGTGCCCGGCGGGAGAGAGCAGGACGAACTCGGCGTGCTTGATCTTCTCCGCCATCACCCGCATGGGGCCGAGGGAGGGATCCTCGTCCCCGCAGACGAGCAGAGTCGGCGCGGCGATCTCGGTGAGCTGCTCGGTGATGTAGTCCATCTGCAGCAGCGCGCGGAGCGCGTTGGCGTACCCCACCGGCTTGAGCATCCGGTACATCGCGAACACCTCTTCGCGCGCCTTCGGGTCCAGCTTGAGGCGCCCGGACACGTTGGGATTCGACGCGATCGCGAACTCGGCCATGGCGTTCATGCCGCCTTCCAGCACCACCTGTATGCTGCGGGCGCGCATCACCACGTTGTCCACGCTGAGGGGCAGGCCCGCCGCGGAGGACGAATCGACGACCACGAGCGCGCGCGCCCGCTCCGGATGCTTCAGCACGAAGCGGGTGGCGATGCCCGCGCCCAGGGACAAGCCGCCCACCGCGGCCCGGTCGAGAGCCAGGTGGTCGAGGAGGTCGTGGAGATCCAGGACCCAGTGACCGAATGTCACGCGCGCCGGATCCGCCGGGGCATCCGAGCGGGCGTGGCCACGCGGCTCCCAGAGGATCAGCCGGTGCCGGGCGGCGAGGGCGGCCACGTTGGGCTGCCACATGCCGGCATTGCCGCCGATGCCGTAGGCCAGGAGGAGGGGCTGACCGGAGCCGTGCTCCTCGTAGTAGATCCGGACGCCGTCGGTCGTCGTGAAGTAGGCCATGGGGAGGGCCTCCCGCGCTTGTGGTACAAGAGAGGACACACCATGGAACGGTCGTTTGCGGCCGAAGTCAAGCAGCTTGCGCTCGGTGAGGGAGAGATTCTCCGGGGCGAGGGCATCCTGGCCATCACCAAGGCCCTCCTCCAGTCGGGTGTGTCCTATGTCGGAGGCTATCCGGGCGCGCCCGTGTCCCATCTCCTCGACGTGATGGCGGACGCCAACGAGGCGCTCCTCGCCCCCATGGGGGTGTATTTCGATGCCTCGGCGAACGAGGCGGCGGCCGCCGCCCTCCTGGGCGCGTCCATCAACTACCCGATGCGAGGGGCAGTGACGTGGAAGTCCGTGGTGGGCACCAACGTGGCCGCCGACGCCCTTTCGAACCTGGCCTCCGCTGGGGTCATCGGCGGCGCCCTCATCGTGGTGGGGGAGGACTACGGCGCGGGCGCCAGCGTGATCCAGGAGCGCACCCACGCCTTCGCCCTCAAGTCCTCGCTGCTCCTCTTCGATCCGCGTCCCGAGCTGCAGAACCTGGCCCGGATGGTCGAGGAGGCCTTCGCCATGTCGGAGGCCTCGAACCTGCCCGCGGTGATCAGCCTCCGCATCCGGACCGCGCACATGCGGGGCACCATGGTGTGCCGCGACAACGTGCGCCCCGCCGTCGGCATGCGAGATCGCCTTCGGGCGCCCGCCTTCGACTATGCGCGGCTGAGTCATCCGCCGTCGACGTACGCGCAGGAGGCCCAGAAGTTCGAGCAGCGGTTGCCCGCCGCCCGCCGCTTCATCGCCCAGCGCCGTCTCAATGAGATCATTCCCGGCGACCGGCCGGACGTCGGCATCGTGCTCCAGGGCGGTCTGACCCCTACCACCCTGCGCGCCCTCGCGCTTCTGGGTCTGGCCGATCCGTACGGCGGGAGCCGCATCCCGCTCCTCGTCCTGAACGTCATCCACCCGCTCGTTCCGGACGAGGTCGCGGCGTTCATCGCCGGCAAGGAGCGCGTGCTCGTCATCGAGGAAGGCATGCCCGCCTTCATCGAGCAGGAGCTGAAGGCGCTGGCCTACGAGCGCGGGCTCGGCGTGCGCATCCACGGCAAGGACCTGGTCGCGGTGCAGGGGGAATACGTCCCCGAGGTGGTGCTCGGCGCCATCGCCCGATTCATGGGCGGCGAGGCCGAGGGGCAGCTCGCCGCGCTCACCGCCCATGCCGGTCGCGCGCGCGCCATCCTGCGCGCGCCCTTGCCGAAGCGCCCACCCGCCTTCTGCACCGGGTGCCCCGAGCGCCCGGTGTTCAGCGCGCTCAAGATCGCCCAGCGTGAGCTGGGCGAGACGCACGTGGCCGCGGACATCGGGTGTCATGCCTTCGCCACGCTGCCGCCGTTCAACATGGGCAACACCATTCTCGGCTACGGGATGGGGCTGGCCTCGGCCAGCGCGGTGGCGCCGGCGTTCGAGCGCCGCGTGGTGTCCATTCTCGGTGACGGAGGCTTCTGGCATTCCGGCCTCACCGCGGGAGTGGCCAACGCCGTCTTCAACCAGCAGGACTCCGTGCTGGTCATTCTCGAGAACGGCTACACGTCGGCGACCGGCCAGCAGGCCAATCCCTCCACGGGGAAGAATCCGCGCGGGCAGGTGGTGCGCATGTCCATAGCCGAGACCGTCAAGAGCCTCGGCGTGTCTTGGCTGCGCGTGGTGAATCCGTATCGGGTGGGCGACACCCTCAAGACCATCCGCGAGGCGATGACCACCGCCGCGGGCGGGCTCAAGGTGATCATCGCGCGGGCCGAGTGCCAGCTCGAGCGTCAGCGCCGCGTGCGGCCGCAGATCGCCGCGCAGCTCAAGGCGGGCGTGCGGGTGGAGGCCCCCCGCTTCGGCGTGGATCCCGACGTATGTACCGGGGACAAATCCTGCATGCGGTTCAACGGCTGCCCATCCCTCACCCTGGGAGAGAGCGGCGACCCGCTCCGCGAGGACCCCGTGGCGCGAGTGGACCAGAGCTGTGTGGGCTGCGGACTCTGCGGCGAGGTCGCGCACGCCGCCGTGCTGTGCCCGTCGTTCTACGAGGCCCGCGTCGTGCACAATCCCAGTCCCTGGGAGCGAGTGATCGCGCGCGTGCGCGGCCGGCTGATCGGCTGGCTCCAGGCTGCGTGACCACGCCGCGCATGCCGTCTTCCACGCCTCGTCCTGTCTCCATCCTCATCGCCGCCTTGGGCGGGCAGGGCGGAGGCGTGCTCACCGACTGGATCGTGGCCGCGGCCGAGCACGCGGGCCTTGCCGCCCAGGCCACGTCCATTCCCGGCGTCGCCCAGCGCACCGGCGCGACGACCTACTATCTCGAGGTCCATCCCGTCGCGAGCGGTGGCCCGGGAGCGCCGCGCCCGGTGTTCTCGCTCTACCCGACGCCGGGCGACGTGGACGTCATCATCGCGTCCGAGTTCCTCGAGGCCGGCCGTACCCTCGAGCTGGACTACGCCTCGCCCGAGCGCACGACGCTGGTGGCGAGCACCCACCGGCTCTTCGCCATCGGCGAGCGCACCGTTCTCGGCGACGGCGTGTTTCCCGACGCCCGTCTGCGCGAGGCGGCGCGCGCCCTCACCCGGCGCACCGTGGCTTTCGACGCGCTCGCGGTGGCGCGCGCGGCGGGCTCGGAGGTCAATGCCGTGCTCCTCGGCGCCTTCGCCGCCACCGGCGCCGTCCCCATTCCCGACTCGGCCTACGAGGCGGCCATTCGTGACGGTGTGGCGGCGGAGCGGAATCTCGCTGGCTTCAAGGCCGGCCGTGAGACCGTCGCGGTCGGCACGAGCCTCGACCCGTCGCCGCCCGCCGCCCGGCCGTGGCCGGAGCGGCGCGCGGAGCGCGTGGCGGCCCTCGGCCGGCGAGGGGGGACCTTTCTCGACCTGTGCACGGCCGCCGAGGCCGGCCTCGATCCCGCGGTCCATGCCACGGTGGGCGAGGCGTTGGCGCGCCTGATCGACTATCAGGACCGGCGCTACGCCGAGCGCTGTCTGGCTCTCGTGCGCGATGTGGCCGCGCTCGGCGGGGGGCCGCGGCTCACCGAGCGCTTCGCCCGCCGGCTCGCCGTCTGGGCTACCTACGAGGACGCGATCCGCGTCGCCGATCTCAAGACGCGCCGCGCCCGCTTCGAGCGTATCCGCACGGAGCAGGGCGCGCCCCCGGGCGCCACGCTGGTCGTCACCGACTACCTCAAGCCCGACCTCGACGAGATCTACGGCATCCTGCCCGCGGTGATCGCCCGGCCCATCGCCCGCTGGGCGGAACGGCGCTGGCCGGAGGGCCGGCCCACCATCGGACAGCACGTCCGCACCACGACGGTGACCGGCTTTCTGCGCGTCTGGCTCCTGGCGCGCCTGCGCGTGCTGCGCCCGCGGTCGCTGCGTGCCGAGCGTGAGTGGGCCTTGATCGAGCGCTGGCGGGCGGCGGTCCGCGCCGCCGCCGCGCTCGACACGGATCTGGCCGTGGAGATCGTGGAGACGGCGACCATCGTACGGGGCTACGGAGAAGTGCGCCGGCGCCTCGCGGCGACGTTCGTGCGCCTGCTCGACGAGATCGCGGCTCCGGCCATCGACCGGGACCGGGCCGCCGGTGGCGACTACGCGCGGTCGCGGGCCCTCGTGGCCGAGGCCCGTCGCCTCGTGCTCACCGACGAGAACGGCATCGAGGCCGCGGTGGCGCTGGCCGCCCGGCCGGCCTGAGGAGCCCATGGCTGACAACGTCCGGCTCGAGCGCAAGGGACCGATCGCCACCGTCACGCTGGACCGGCCGGAACGGCGCAACGCTCTGAGCGACGAGATGCTCACCGATCTCGTCACCGCGTTCTCGGCCCTGCGGGACGATGACTCCATCCGCGTGATCGTGGTGACGGGAGCGCCGCCCCTCTTCTCGGCGGGCGCGGACGCGCCCTTCAAGAAGGGCATGAGCGACGAGGAGCGGCGGCGCATGTTTACCGCGCGCAAGAGCCAGTTCCGACGCCTCTTCGAGCGCGCCAACACGCTCCTCGAGAATCTCGAGCAGGTCACGATCGGGGCCGTGAACGGCCATGCCGTGGGCGGCGGCTGGGGGCTGGCCTTGGCGTGCGACTTCCGGGCGGCGGCGGCGGAGGCCCAGTTCTGGATCCCCGAGGTGGACCTCGGTGTCCCGCTCGGCGTGGCGACCACCACGCGCTTCGTGCGCTTCGTCGGCCCCGCGCGGGCGAAGGAGATCATCATCGGCGGCCGCCGCTACTCGGCGGCGGAATGCCTGGCCCTGGGACTGGTCAACGAGGTGCACGCCAGCTCGGAGCTGGCCGGGGCGGTGCAGGCCTTCGCGGAGCGGCTCGCGGCCAAGCCCTTCCGCCCGATGGCGGAGATGAAGGCGCGCATCAACACCCTCGCCCGCGCCGGCCTGCCCGAGGTCAACGCCATGACCGAGGGTTTTCTCGACCGGAGTTGAGGGAGGGGAAGGCGCTCCGGTAGCTGGCCGGATACGGATCGACACCGCCCGGGCTCGCGTCGAGACTGGTGCCGTGACGGTGGACCTTCCCGCCGAGATGCCGCCCCAGTGAAGCGAACAGATCCATATCGCGATGCAGGCGCTCATCCCCCAGTCGGCCGATGCGACCCGCGTCGCCGGCCGCGGCCCTAGCGCCGCAGCTCCGCGTAGATGTTTTGGCCCCGCGTCTCCTTGACGAGGAGGGCCAGCAGCACCGCGCACACCATGAAGCTCACACAGACGAGGAACGCCGCGCGATAGGCGTCGGCCGGGTAGACGCGCGCGCCACCGGTCATGATGCCCGCCCAGCGCGCGTCGAGCACCGCACCGATGGGGCCCTGGGTGAGGGCCGCGCCCACGAAGCCGCCGAGGTTCACCACCGCGACCGCGCTGCCCGCCAGCGCGGGCGGGTTCACCTCGCGCCCGATGGGCCAGGTGAGGACGAAGGCGCTTCCGACCAGTCCCATGCCGAAGAAGAGGGCGAGCACCGCGCTCAGCGGCAGCATGCCCACGGTCAGCGCGAACACCGCCCAGAGCGCGAGCTGCGCGGTGGCGAGGGCCACGAACGGCAGCTTCCGGCGGCGGAGCGCGGTGTCCGAGAGCCAGCCGGTGAGCGGGCCCGAGGCGAGCAGCGCCAGCGGCGTGGCGGAGGCGTAGAGCGCCGCCGCCGTCATGCCGAGCCCGTAGACGTCGCGGAGGAAGGGCACGGACCACAGCATGAGATTGCCCATGGTGGCGTAGAGGAAGAAGAAGGACAGGAATGGGGGCCACGTGTGGGGGTTCCGCAGCACCGCGAGCGTCCCCGCCAGCACCGCGCCCAGGGTCGGCGCCGCGGGCGGCGGCGCCCCGGCTCCCGCCGGCTGATCGCGCACCACCGCGAAGCAGACGGCCGCCCCGACCAGGGTCGCGGCCGCGATGACCCAGAGAGCGCCGCGCCAGCCCACGCCACTCACGAGGCCGGCGAGCGGCGCGGTGGCCACCAGCGAGCCGAGCACGCCCACGGTGGCGGTGAGGGCGGAGATGGTGCCGAAGCGCTCGGGCGGGAACCACGCCGCGCCGATCTTCATGGCGCCGATGAACGTCGCGGTGGCCCCCGCGCCGATCACGAAGCGCCCCGCGAACAGCACGCCCGACGTCTCCGCCAGCGCCATGGCCACGGTGCCGAGCCCCATGATGGCGCTGCCCCACCCCACCACACGCCGCGCGCCGAGGGCGTCGATCAGGAGTCCGCCGGGCAGCATGAAGCCGGCGTAGCTGTAGAAGTAGGTGGCCGACAGGAGTCCGACCATGGTGCCGGTGGCGCCAAACGCCTGCATGAGGTCCTTGGCCATCACGCCGGGCGCCACCCGGTGCAGGAAGGCGAGGAGGAACAGAAAGGCCGGGACGCCCCACATCAGCCAGCGCAGGCGGCCCCCGGGCTCGCCGGCGCGGACGGCGGACAGCGCCACGGTCAGCGGGTCCAGTAGCCGAGGGGATCGCAGGCGCGGACGATGGCGATCTCCTCGGCGCTGGGCGTGGGGGTCTCGCGTACGTCCGGGGCAATGCGCAGGTCCCATCCGGTCGCGTCGCGCACCCGCTCCACGCTCTGGCCGGGATGATAGGAGGCCAGCACCATCTCGGCGGTGAGGGGATCGAAGCGGAATACCGCCAGCGTCGTGATCACGGCGGAGGGCCCACCCCCGGGCAGACCCACCCGCTGCCGCCAGCCCGCGCCGTCCCCGAAGCCCGGCGAGGTGATGAAGTCCACGCGCTCGCGGAAGCGATGCTTCTCCTGCGGCATGATGACCACGAAGCGTCGGGAGAGGCTGGCGATGTCGCTGCCGCCGCCGGAGCCGGGCAGGCGGACGCGGGGACGGCGCCAGTCTCCCACGTAGTTGGTGTTGAGATTGCCGTGGCGATCGATCTCGGCGCCGCCGATGAAGCCCAGGTCCACGAGCCCCTGCTGGAGGAGCCCCATGATCTCGCGCGTCCCCGTGGACCAGACGGCGCCGGGGATGTTGGGCGTGTCGCTCATGGTCATCAGGGTCTCGGGGGCCGGGCTGTCGCGCACGATACCGTTCTCGAAGAGGCCGATCGCCGAGGGCGCGTGGGTGCGCTTGGCGAAGGCGAAGGCGAGGAGCGGCAGGCGCATGCCCACGAAGACCATCTCGCCGTCCCGGATCTCGCGCCCGGCGGCGATCACCATGAGCTCCCGCTCGGTGAAGCGGGTGGGGATGGGCCGCGCGGCGGGGCTCATCCGCCCAGGTCCACGGGCAGTGACGGGCGCGGCGTCCGCGCGCGGATGGCGTCCAGCCGCTCGGGACCGAGGCGCGCGAGAAAGCCCTTCCAATCCGAGGGCTCGAGCACCCAGCGCTCGAGCCAGGCACGGTTGCCCTCCACCGTCCGCGACTCGTCGTGATAGCGGTGGAAGAAGTCGTGATCGCGCGCGTAGAAGCCCTGAAGAGGGGAGGGGAAGGCGCCGAAGGGCTCGTGCACCACCGCGGCGATCTTGCCCGGCGGGGCGAGAACGAGGTTCGGGTCGCTGAGGATCTCGTCGGTGGAGCGAATCTCGTCGGCGATGACGATCACGCGGCGCGCGGCCAGCGCCGCCTCGCGCGTGACTCCGAGCGTGCCCCAGGCATGGGCGTGGCCTGCGGCATCGGCGCGCTGCACGTGGAGCACCGCCACGTCGGGGGTGAGGGCGGGGACGAGCACGACGGGTGCGCCCGACCAGGGATCGGTGCCGGCGCGAAAGCGGGGATTGGACTCGAGAAGCCCCGTGCCCAGCAGCGCGCGGGTGGGGATGTAGGGCGCACCGATGGCGCCCGCGAGCAGCGCCGTGGCCAGGCTGAGATTGGTGTGGTCCTCCACCGCGAGGGGCCCGGGAATGCCCTGCTCGCAGGCCCGCCGATAGTTGTGCCCCAGGCCCGCCGACACGTTGCCCACCCAGGCGGCGACGACGCGGCTCACGCAGCCCGCGCCCACCAGAAGGTCGAAGAGGATGTCGGAGATGGGTCCGACGAGCGTGAGCTCCCGGCGCCGCTGCCGGATCATCTCGTGCCCGGCCGCGTAGGGAATGGCGGCCTCGAGCGCCGTTCCCATGCACACCGAGCTGCCGTCGGGGACGAAGCGGGCGATCGCCTCCCGCAGCGTCAGAAGCTTCGATTCGCGGGGTCCCGTCACTTCTTGATACGGCTCAGCTTGGACCCCTGGAGCCCGACGCCTCCCATCAAGCCCTTCTGATCGAAGAACATGGCGGCGATGTCCTTCTGCGCCGTCGAGGTCGAGAACGATTTGGCCGTTCCCTGATCGAGCACGACGAGGCTGGGGCCCGAGCCCAGCTCGAAGCCGCCGGAGTCCTCGAGGTACTTGACGGCGGAGTCGGTCAGGAAGAAGAGCATGTAGCCGAACGACTGGACACCGGCCTGAAACCCATAGGACGCGGCGACCGAGTTGTAGTAGCCGACGGTCTTGCCCTTCTTCCGCATCGCGCCCTCGCCGTACTGGGCGCCGAACATGAAGCCGGCCTTGTAGATCCTGGGGAATATCAGCACCGCCTTGGACTTCGCGACGATGTCCCGGGTCTCGGGCACCGCCTCGACCGCCTTCTTGATGGCGGCGTCCACCTCGCGGTCGATCTCGGCCGCCGAGGCGGCGTGTGCCGGTGAGGGACCGAGCACCACGGCGGGAATGAGGGCCAGCGCCCCCTTGAGCACCGCTCGTCGTCCTTCGAGGTTCATCGCGCCTCCGGTCAGGGGCCGCATCACTACTTGATGAGAGGAATGGACTGCGCGAGGTCGTAGTCGATGAGCGCGCGGAGCTTGTTCTCGACCTGATAGAGCTGCGCGACCTTCTTGGCCGGCAGGACCTGGAGGAACTGCGGCGCATACTTCTTGAGCACGGCCGGGTGGTTGGACTGGAGGTTCAGGAAGTCCGAGATCAGCTTGCGGGCGGCCTCGTCGCTGAGGGACTGGTAGTGCTTCGAGAAGCCCTCGATGAGCGCGAGCACGCGGTCGTAGTGCTGGACCATGTCGCTCTGGTACGCATTGTAGACCGGCCAGAACGCCTTGCCCTCGGCGTCGGTGAGCTGAAGCGTCGCGGCCAGCACCAGCTTCTTGTCCGCGCGCAGCTTCTCCCGAAGGATCTCCATGTCGTCCGTGGGCCGGGTCTGCGCCGGTGCCCCTCCGGGGGTCAAGCAGACCAGAGTCGTCAGGAAGGTCGCGACGACGAGCATCACCCTTCGCATGTCCGCACGCTCCTTGGTCAAGAGATGGCCTCGCGCTGCGGTCCGAGTCTAGGTTCGGCGCGCCCGCCGGGCAAGTAGGACCTTGGGGCCCCGACCCGGGGGGCGGGGGCCCACCCCCCTGGCGCTTGACAGGCGGCCGAAAAGTTCAGATATACTTAATCGTGGTTTCGGCATCTGATAAGCCTCTCGCATCGCCCCCCACGCGGATGCGCCTCGCGCTGACCGTCAACGGCGAGACGCGTGAGCTGATCACCCCGGTCCACAAGACCCTCCTGGAAGTGCTGCGCGAGGATCTCTTCCTCACTGGCACCAAGCATGGGTGCGAGCTCGGCGAGTGTGGCACCTGCACCGTCCTGGTGGATGGCGAGCCGGTGGTGTCCTGCCTCGCCTTGCCCGCCGAATGCCAGGGCCGGCGGATCGAGACCGTCGAGGGTATGGCCGAGAGCGGCCGGCTCCATCCGCTCCAGCAGGCGTTCGCCGAGCTCGGGGCCGCCCAGTGCGGGTACTGCACGCCCGGCATCCTGCTGACCGCCAAGGCCCTGCTCGCGGAGCGGGCGGTGCCGACGCGCGAGGAGATCCGCCAGGCCCTCGCCGGCAATCTGTGCCGCTGCACCGGGTACACCAAGATCCTCGACGCGGTGGAGCTGGCCGCCCTCCGGATGCGGGGCGGCAGCGTGGGCGCGGGCGCGGGCCCGCGGCCGGAAGGAGCCTCGTCATGAGCAAGCGCTTCTCCGTCGTCGGCCACTCGCTGCCGAAGATCGACGCCTGGGCCAAGGTGACCGGCGAGACGAAGTACGCCGACGATCTCGTGCTCCCGCGCATGGCCTACGGCAAGCTCCTGCGCAGTCCGCATCCCCACGCCCGCATCGTGCGCATCGATACTACCCGTGCCGTCGCGCTGCCCGGTGTCTACGCCGTCATCACCGGGCGCGACCTGCCGCGGGTGAAATTCGGCATTCTTCCCGTCTCGCAGGACGAGGAGGCGCTCTGCACGGACAAGGTCCGGATGGTGGGGGACGCGGTCGCCGCGGTCGCCGCGGTGGACGAGGAGACGGCCGAGCGGGCGACCGAGCTGATCGACGTGGAGTACGCGCCGCTGCCCGCCCTCATGTCCATCGAGGAGGCCCTCAGCCACCCCGACGTGCGCATCCACGAGTACGGTGACGGGCCGAATGTCCACAAGGCGGTGTCGCTCCAGTTCGGCGATGTGGACGCGGCGTTCGCGGCCTCGGACCTCGTGCGCGAGGACGTGTTCTTCTTCGAGGGTAACACCCATCTCCCGCTGGAGCAGCACGCCGCGGTGGCCCAGTGGGGCCCGGACGGAAAGCTCACGCTCTGGTCGTCCACCCAGACGCCGCACTACGTTCACCGCCTGCTCGGCAAGATCCTGGACATGCCGCAGGCGCACATCCGCGTCATCGCCGCCCCGGTGGGCGGGGGCTTCGGCGGTAAGCTCGACCCCTTCGCGCACGAGATCGCGGCGTGCAAGCTCTCGCAGGTGACGGGCCGGCCGGTGAAGATCGCCCTCACGCGGGAGGAGGTGTTCTACGTGCACCGGGGGCGGCATCCCGTGCTCATGTGGGTGAAGACCGGCTTCCGCAAGGACGGCGCCATCACCGGCATGCATTTCCGCACCTGGCTGGACGGCGGGGCCTATGGCTCGTACGGCGTGGCCTCCACCTTCTACACCGGGGCCCTGCAGACCGTGACGTACAAGATCCCCGTCTACAAGTTCGAGGGTGCGCGGGTGTTCACCAACAAGCCGCCCTGCGGTCCCAAGCGGGGCCACGGCACGCCCCAGCCGCGCTTCGCCATGGAGTGCCAGCTCGACAAGGCCGCGGAACAGCTCGGGCTCGACCCGGCGGACATGCGCCGCCGGAACCTGGCGGAGCCCTTCACCAAGACGGCCAACCACCTCACCGTCACCACCATCGGGCTGGGCGAGTGCATCGACCGGGTGGTCGAGGCCTCCGGGTGGCGGCGCAAGTGGAAGGCGCTGCCGCGGGGCAAAGGCATCGGCATCGCCTGCTCATCCTATCTGACCGGCGCCGGCACCGCGATCTACTGGAACGACATGCCGCACTCGGGCGTGGTGGTCCGCGCGGACCGGAGCGGCGGCGTGTCCGTCCTCTGCGGCGCCACCGATATCGGACAAGGCTCGGACTCGGTGCTGGCATATCTCGTGGCCGAGGTGCTGGGTATCGAGCCCAAGGACATCCGCGTCCATGTGGCCGATACCGACTTGACCCCGGTGGACCTCGGCTCCTACTCCTCCCGCGTGACGCTGATGGCGGGCAACGCGGCCATCCAGGCCGCCGAGCGCCTGCGCGCGAAGATCTTCGAGGCGGTCGCCACAAAGCTCGAGGTGGAGCCAACGAGCCTGGTGGCGCGGAATCGCCGCGTGTTCGTGGCCGACGACGAGGACCGGGGGATGAGCTTTCAGGACGCGGTGGTGCTCGGCGAGAGCCGCCACGGCGTCCTCGCCTTCCCCGGCTCCTACGCGCCCCCCAAGCGCACGGGCAAGTACAAGGGCGGCGGCGTGGGCCCGTCTCCCTGCTATTCCTACTCGGCGTGCGTCGTCGAGGTGGACGTCGACGAGCAGACGGGCGAGGTGAAGCCGACGGAGGTCTGGATCGCCCACGACGTGGGGCGCGCCCTCAATCCTCTGCTGGTCGAGGGGCAGGTAGAGGGCTCGGTCTACATGGGCCTGGGCGAGGTGCTCATGGAGGAGCAGGTATTCCGGAAGGGCGTGCACAAGATTCCCTCGCTCCTGGAGTACAAGAGCCCCACCACGCTCGAGACCCCGGAGATCCACACCATCCTCGTCGAGACCGAGGACCCCGACGGCCCCTTCGGCGCGAAGGAGGCGGGGCAGGGGCCGCTCTTGCCGGTGATCCCCGCGGTCGCCAACGCGGTGTGGGACGCGGTGGGCGTGCGGGTGGACGAGATCCCCATCACGCCGGACAAGGTGCTCAAGGGGCTGGAGCTGCAGCGTCAAGGCAAGGCGGCCCGGGTCGGTCCCGAGCGCCTGCCGCTCTTCGCGTTCCCGACGCCGCGACCGGTGGAATCCGCCTTCGGTCAGCCCGCCGAGGATATCGCGGTACGGCCCTTCGCATCATGACTCGTGCGCGTTCCTTCGGTCGCCCTGTGAGTGCGGTTGCCGTGAGGCCCTTCGCATCATGATGCGGCTGCCCCCGTTCCGTTATCTCTCGCCGGTGTCGGTGTCCGATGCGGCCAAGCTGATGGCCGAGCACGGCCCCACGGCCATGCTCGTGGCGGGCGGAACCGATCTCTTCCCGAACATGAAGCGGCGGCAGTTCGAGCCCACCGTCCTGGTGGGCCTCCGTGGGCTCCGCGAGCTGGTGGGGGTGGGGGCGGCGACCGGAGGGGGGCTTCGGATCGGCGCGGGCACCGCGCTCACCGCCGTCGCGCGCCACCTCGACGTGGCCCGCGCCTATCCCGCTCTCGCCACTGCCGCCGGGGTGGTGTCGACGCCCCAGCTCCGGAACATGGGCACCGTCGGCGGCAATGTCTGTGTGGACACGCGCTGCAACTACTACAATCAGTCCTATCAATGGCGAAAGGCCGTCAACTTCTGCATGAAGAAGGATGGCGAGATCTGCCTCGTCGCGCCGGGCAGCCCGCGCTGCTGGGCCGTGTCGTCCTCGGACACCGCGCCGGTGCTCTGGAGCCTGGATGCGACGGTGCGCCTGGTCGGGCCGACCGGCGAGCGCACCATTCCCCTGGCCGCGCTCTACCGGGACGACGGGATCGAGTACCTGGCCAAGCGGCCGGACGAGGTGCTCACCGACATCATGCTGCCGCCGGCGGACGGCCTCCGCTGTGTCTACCTCAAGCTGCGCCGGCGGGGTGCCTTCGACTTCCCCGTACTGGGCGTCGCGGCGGCGCTGCACATGGACGGTGAACGGGTGCACGCGGCGCGCATCGTACTCGGCGCGGTGGCATCCCAGCCCCGCGAGGCCATGGAGGCCGGCACCATGCTCGTGGGCCAGCGGCTCTCGCCCGAGCTCATCGCGGCCGTCGCCGATCGGGCAAGCCGTCCGTCCAAGCCGCTCGACAACACCGACCTCACGCACCCGTACCGGAAGAAGATGACCCGCGTGTACGTGGAGCGGGCCCTGCGCCGCCTCGCCGGCCTGGACGAGGGGGGCCGCCCCGATCCCTTCATGGAGGAAGCGCGCGCATGACCGCGCTGGGCGCCCGGATCAAGGCCCTTCGGGGCGAGCGCGCGCTGCAGCAGCGGCAGCTCGCCGAGAAGGCGGGGCTGACGCCGAGCATGCTGTCGCAGATCGAGTCCGGCCGGCTCACGCCGTCGCTCCACACCCTGGGCCGCCTCGCCGGCGCGCTCGGGATTCCCATTGCCTCGCTGTTCGAGCAGGCGCCGCAGGGCCGTCTCCACGTGACGCGCAAGAGCGAGTACCCGGTGGTGTCGTTCGACGGTAGCTCCGAGAAGTGGTACGTGCTCGGCGCCGGGCTCTTCCAGGGCAAGATCCGTGCGGTGGTGGGTACCCTCGGGCCCCGGGGCAAGGGCGTGAAGACCGAGAAGGTCATTCTCGCTCCGGGCCAGATGAAGCTCCTGTACGTCCTCGAAGGCAAGGTCGCGTTGCACTACAATGGCGGCACCCACCCGCTCGAGGCGGGCGACAGCGCCTACCTCGACGGCGGCACCGCGCACGGGTGGGAGAACCTCGGCGGGAAGACCGCCAAGGTGCTGTGGGTCATTCTGGGCTGACCCGACGGGATCGAAAGCGATAACGGGCTGACTCGAGGAGAGCGGCCCACGGTCAACATGCCATACGCATGTTGAGGATGGTGAGCATGGCCGAATCGACGCGCATGATCGTGGATTTCCGGACCGAGCCCTCGCGGTATCGGCACTGGAAGCTGTCCATCGACGGCCGCGTGGCCACGCTGGCCATGGATGTCGACGAGGGTGGCGGCCTGGTTCCCGGCTACGAGCTCAAGCTGAACTCCTACGATCTCGGGGTGGACATCGAGCTCCACGACGCCATCCAGCGCCTCCGCTTCGAGCACCCCGAGGTCGGCGCCGTGCTCCTCACGTCCGGCAAGGAGCGGATCTTCTGCGCGGGCGCCAACATCCGCATGCTCAGTCAGTCCTCCCACGGCTGGAAGGTGAACTTCTGCAAGTTCACCAACGAGACGCGCAACGGCATCGAGGAGGCGACGGCGGAGTCGCGTCAGACGTGGATCTGCGCGGTGAACGGGCCCTGCGCGGGGGGAGGCTACGAGCTGGCGCTGGCGTGCGATCAGATCGTGATGGCCGACGATGGGAACACGACCGTCGCTCTGCCCGAGGTGCCGCTGCTCGCGGTGCTGCCCGGCACCGGCGGGCTCACTCGCCTCGTGGACAAGCGCCGGGTGCGGCGCGACCGGGCCGATTTCTTCTGCACGCTGGAGGAGGGCATCAAGGGCCAGCGGGCGGTGGAGTGGCGCCTCGTCGACGAGGTGGTGCCGCGCTCCCGGCTGGAGGAGACGGCCCGCCGTCGCGCCGCGGAGGCCGCGGCGCGGTCCGATCGCCCCGCCGGCGCGCGGGGCATCGCGCTGCCGCCCCTCGCGCGAACCTTGGATGGCGAGGGGATCCGGTATCGCCACGTGCGCTGCGTCCTGGATCGCGCCCGGGGCATCGCCGAGATCACCGTGACGGCTCCCACCGCCCCGGCGCCGGCGGAGCTCGCCGCCGTCCACCGGCAGGGCGCGGACTTCTGGCCGCTGGCCCTGGCCCGCGAGCTCGACGATCTCATCCTCCACCTGCGCTGCAACGAGGACGAGATCGGCGTCTGGGTGCTGCGGACCACCGGCAGCGCCGATGCGGTGGAGGCGCACGACCGCCTGCTGCTCGATCATCAGAGCGACTGGCTCGTGCGCGAGGTCCGTCTGTTCCTCAAGCGTGTGCTGAAGAGGCTCGACGTGACGTCGCGCTCCATGTTCGCCCTCATCGAGCCCGGCTCCTGCTTCTCGGGCACGCTGCTGGAGCTGGCCTTGGCCGCCGACCGCGCCTACATGCTGGACGGGCAACGCGAAGGCGATGACCGGCCGGCGCCCGTGGTGCGGCTGACGGGCGTCAATTTCGGCGCCTACCCCATGGTCAACGGGCTGTCCCGTCTGGCCAGCCGCTTCCTGGACGAGCCCGCTCGGGCCGACGATCTCAAGGGGCGGGTGGGGCAGGACCTCGACGCCGCGGCGGCCCTGGAGGCCGCCCTCGTCACGTTCGCGCCGGACGACATCGACTGGGACGACGAGGTCCGGATCGCGCTCGAGGAGCGCGCCGCCTTCTCGCCCGACGCCCTCACCGGCATGGAGGCCTCGCTGCGCTTCGGAGGCCCCGAGACCCTCGAGAGCAAGATCTTCTCGCGGCTGAGCGCATGGCAGAACTGGATCTTCCAGCGGCCCAACGCGGTGGGCGCCAAGGGGGCGCTCAAGGTGTACGGGACGGGCGAGCGCGCCGATTTCGATCGAAGGAGAGTGTAATGCCCGGCATCGACTACACCGAGCGAATCCCCAACAACGTCAACCTCGCCGAGAACCGGCGGCTGCAGCGCGCCCTCGAGGAGTGGCAGCCGAAGTTCCTCGAGTGGTGGACGGAGATGGGGCCCGCCGGCTTCCAAGGCAACGAGGTGTACCTCCGCACCGCGGTGAGCGTGGACGCGCAGGGGTGGGCGCACTTCGACTGGGTCCGCATGCCCGAGTACCGCTGGGGCATCTTCCTCGCCGAGCCGGAGCCGGGCCGGCTCGTGAATTTCGGCGATCACAAGGGCCAGCCGGCCTGGCAGGACGTGCCCGGGGAATACCGCGGCGTGCTGCGCCGGCTCATCGTGACCCAGGGCGACACCGAGCCCGCGTCCGTCGAGCAGCAGCGGCATCTGGGGCGCACCTGCCCCTCCCTCTACGACCTCCGCAACCTCTTCCAGGTCAACGTGGAGGAGGGGCGGCATCTCTGGGCCATGGTCTATCTCCTGGATGCGCACTTCGGGCGTGACGGGCGCGAGGAGTCCGAAGCGCTGCTCCAGCGCCGCTCGGGCGACGCCGACAAACCGCGCATTCTGGGGGCTTTCAACGAGCGGACGCCGGACTGGCTCTCGTACCTGATGTTTTGCTTCTTCACCGACCGGGACGGCAAGTATCAGCTCGCGAGCCTCGCCGAGAGCGGCTTCGATCCCCTGTCGCGGACGTGCCGCTTCATGCTCACCGAGGAAGCGCATCACATGTTCGTGGGGGAGTCGGGCGTGCAGCGGATCGTGCAGCGCACCTGCGAGCTCATGCGCGAGCATCGGACCGACGACGTGCGGAAGCACGGCGGCATCGACCTGGCGACCATCCAGAAGTACATCAACTTCCACTGCTCGGTGTCGCTGGACCTCTTCGGCTCCGAGGTGTCCACGAACGCGGCGAACTTCTACACCATGGGGCTCAAGGGCCGCTTCGAGGAGACCAAGAAGGACGATGACCATCGTCTGAAGGACGCCACCTACCAGATCACGGATCTCCAGGGCGACCGGCTGGTGACCCGCCCCGAGCTGGCCCTGGTGTCGCTCAACGAACGGCTCCGGGACGACTACGTGGCGGACTGCGCGCGCGGCGTGGCCCGCTGGAACCAGGTGATCAAGAACCACGGGATCTCCTTCGAGCTGCGGCTGCCGCACCGGGCGTTCCATCGGGCCATCGGCGCGTTCTCCGAGGTGAGGGTCTCGCCGGAGGGACGACCGATCAGCCAGGCCGAGTGGGACGCGAAGCACCATGACTGGCTGCCCACCGCGGAGGATCAGGCCTTCGTGGCGAGCCTCATGCAGGGCGTGATGGAGCCCGGCAAGTTCGCGAACTGGATCGCTCCGCCCCCGCGGGGGATCAACAGCAAGCCGGTCGAGTTCGAATACGTCCGGCTGACCTGAGCTCGAGCGCCGAGCCTGTGCTGAGAGATACAAGGAGGCGGACATGGCGCCGCAACCGGTGAGGGGGAAAGCGCTGGGCCCGCCGCTGGGCCTCTACTCCCATGGCATGACGGCGGGGCCCGGCGAGCTCGTGGTGGTGGCGGGCCAGGTCGGGATGGCCGCGGGGCAGGTGGTCGGCCCCGGTGACGTGGGGAAGCAGACGCGGCAGGCCCTCGCCAACATCGAGACTGTGCTGCGTGCCGCCGGCTCCAGCATGCGCGACGTGGTGCGCCTGCAGACCTTTCTCACGAACGCCGACGACATCGAGGGCTTCATGGCGGCGCGTCGCGAGGCGTTTCCCGCCTACTTTCCCGACGGCGTCTATCCCCCCAACACGCTCCTCATCGTCTCGCGGCTCGTCAACCCCGAGCTGCTGGTCGAGATCGAGGCGATGGCGGTGAAGCCGGTCGCCGCCGCGGCGGCGTCGCCCACCCGCGGGCGCGCCGCGAAGAAGCCGCCCGCCACGAAGAAGGCGCGGCGTCGGACCGGGCGCTAGGGGGCCGCGCGGAGTGACCGCCACTCTGACCACCATCCCCGATCGATTCAACGCCGCGTCCTTCTTCGTGGACCGGCACCTCACGGAGGGACGAGGAAGCCGCGTCGCGTTTCACCACGAGGGGGGCACGCTCACCTACGCCGCCCTCCACGAGCTGGTCAATCGCGCCGGGAATGCCTTCCGCGAGCTGGGCGTGGAGCGGGAGCAGCGCGTGCTGTGCCTGCTCCTCGACACGCCCGAGTTCCTTGCCGCCTTCTGGGGCGCCATCAAGATCGCCGCGGTGCCGGTGCCGCTCAACACCATGCTGCGCGCGTCCGACTATCTCTACTTCCTCAACGACAGCCGCGCCACCGTGCTGGTGGTGTCCGAGCCCCTGTACGCGGTCGTGGAGCCCGTGCTCGCGGAGGCGCGCTTCCTGCGCCACGTGATCGTGGCGGGCAAGGCCACAGGTCGCGCGCTCGCCTTCGACGCGCTCCTGGCCAAGGCCTCGGCGCGCCTCGAGGCCGCCGAGACGTCGCGCGACGACGCGGCGTTCTGGCTCTACTCCTCGGGCTCCACCGGCTTTCCGAAGGGCGCCGTGCATCTCCAGCACGACATGGTGGTCTGCCTCGACACCTATGCGCGTCAGGTGCTGGGCATGACCGAGGCCGACCGCACCGTGTCGGCGGCCAAGCTCTTCTTTGCCTACGGGATGGGCAACAACATGTACTTCCCCATGGGGGTCGGCGGGCAGGGCGTGCTCTATCCCCATCGCCCGCTCCCGGAAGCCATGTTCGAGCTGATCCACCGTACGCGGCCCACGCTCTTCTTCGGCATTCCCACGCTCTACGCGGCCATGCTGCAGGTGAAGGATGCGGGGGCGCGCTATGACCTCTCGTCCCTGCGTCTCTGTGTCTCCGCCGGTGAGGCGCTGCCCGAAGAGCTCTTCAAGCGCTGGGGCGAGCGCTTCGGCGTGGAGATCCTGGACGGGATCGGCACCACCGAGATCCTGCACATCTTCCTGTCCAACCGGCCGGGACGAGTCCGCCCTGGGGCCACCGGACTGCCGGTGCCGGGTTACGAGGCGCGGATCGTGGATGACGAGGGCCTGCCGGTGCCGCGCGGAGAGATCGGGAACCTCCGCGTCAAGGGTGACTCGACGATGGCCTACTACTGGAATCAGCACGAGAAGACCAAGAACACCCTGTTCGGGCAGTGGATCAACACCGGGGACAAGTATTACGAGGACGCGGACGGCTATTTCTGGTACTGCGGCCGCGGGGACGACATGCTGAAGGTGGGCGGGATCTGGGTCTCGCCCGTCGAGGTGGAGAACACGCTGATCAGCCATCCCGCGGTGCTCGAGGTCGCGGTGGTCGGTCAGGAGGACGAGGAGCGCCTGGTGAAGCCCAAGGCCTACGTCGTCCTCAAGGAGGGGCAGGCGCCGGGGGTCGCCCTCGAGGCCGAGATCAAACAGTTCGTGAAGGACAAGATCGCGGCTTACAAGTACCCGCGCTGGATCGAGTTCGTGCAGGAGCTGCCCAAGACCGCGACCGGCAAGATCCAGCGCTTCAAGCTCCGGCAGTGAGCGGCTTCTTCGACCGGGCGCTGGAGACCCTCGCGCCCGAGGCCCTGCGGGCCCATCAGTGGGCTCGCCTTCGCGCCGTGCTCGGCGCGGCCCTTCCCGCCAACCACTTCCTCGCCGACAAGTGTCGGGCCGCGGGGATCACGCGCGCCGACGACCTCCGCGGCTGGGAGGATTTCGCGCGGCTGCCCTTCACGCTCAAGAGCGAGCTCGTGGCCGATCAGGCGGCCCATCCGCCCTTCGGCCGCAATCTGAGCGAGCCCCTGGAGCGCTACGTACGCGTGCACCAGACCTCGGGCACCACCGGCGTACCCCTCCGCTGGCTGGACACGCAGGCCTCGTGGGACTGGTGGCTGCGCTGCTGGCAATTCGTGCTCGCCGGGGCGGGCCTGAAGCCGGCCGACCGCATCTTCTTTCCCTTCTCCTTCGGGCTCTTCGTCGGCTTCTGGGCCGGGTTCGAGGGCGCCCGCGCCTTCGGAGCCCTGGCCATCCCGGGCGGAGGCCAGGACACTGCGCAGCGGCTGGCCGCCCTCGACGCGCTGGGCGCGACCGCGCTTTGCTGCACGCCCTCGTACGCGCTGCACCTGGCGCAGGCCGCCCGCGAGCGCGGCACGGACCCGGCGCGCTCCGGCATTCGCGTGACCGTGCACGCGGGAGAGCCGGGGGCCGGGATCCCGTCGGTGCGCGCGCGTATCCAGGAGGCATGGGGAGCGCGCGCCTTCGATCACGCGGGCATGACCGAGATGGGTGCCTTTGGGTACGAATGCGAGGCTCAGGCTGGCCTCCACGTCAACGAGTCCGAGTTCATCGCGGAGGTGATCGATCCCGTCACCGGCGGGTCCGCCGCCACGGGGGAGCTGGTTCTGAGCAATCTGGGCCGCTCGGGCTCGCCGCTCCTGCGGTATCGGACCGGCGATCGAGTGCGCGTCGCCAGCGCGCCGTGCGCATGCGGGCGCACGTTCCTGCGGCTGGAGGGCGGTATCCTCGGCCGCGTGGACGACATGCTCGTGGTGCGGGGTGTGAACGTTTTCCCCGCCGCGCTCGAGGGCATCGTCCGCCGCTTCCCCGCGGTGGACGAGTTCATGATCGAGGTGTTCCGCCGCGACGAGATGGACGAGCTGCGGCTGCTCCTCGAGATCGGCGACGGCGCCGGGGTCGAGCTCACCGGCCGCGTGCAGGAGGCGGTGCGCATCGAGCTCGGCATCCGAGTGGACACGGTGCCGGTGCCCCCGCGCAGCCTCCCGCGCTGGGAGCTCAAGGCGCGACGCCTCGTCCGCCGCGCGGGTGGCTAGCCGCGGGCCGGCAGGCCCCGGGGCCGGCGCGGCCTACTCGGTGATCCTCGTGCCGGCATGCGCGGCCGTGCCATGTGGTCCAGGAGGTCATCCACCTCGACGGTGAGGGCCGGCTTGCCGCCGAGACGATCGTCGAGTGGCGGGTCGTCCCTCGTCTCGCCCGCCGGTCGTCGCCAGGCCGTATCGGGTCCTCTCTTGGGCCGCCCGCTCGCCTCCCCGGGACGGTCTACCCGGATCTACGACCGGCCCGGGCGCCCCGGATTGGTCGCGAAGTTGTCAGGGGGCGGACCCTCTGGTAGTGATGGACGACAGGATGCGTGAGCCACAGACTGCTTCCGTGGCCGCCGATCTCATCGCGGCAATCGCGCGCGGCGATCGCGCCGCCTTCGAGCGCTTCTACGACGCCTACTCGCCGCTCGCGTTCGGCCTCATTCGGCGCATCCTCCGAGATCCCGAGGCGGCCAAGGAAGTGCTCCAGGAGGTATTCTGGCAGGTCTGGCAGGAGGCGGCAGCCTATGACCCGAGCCGCGGCAGCGGGGAAGCCTGGCTGGTGATGCGGGCGAGGACTCGAGCCATCGATAAGCTCCGGTCCATACGTAGAAGAGAGCAGACGTTCGTGGCGCCGGCCGACGGGCGGGTGGCGGCGGCCCCCGAAACCCGGCGGGACGATCCCGCCCTGGCCGCCGAGGACCGCGGGCTGGCCGAGAGCGCGCTCGGGCAGCTCCCGGGGCCGCAGCGTCAGGCCATCGAGCTGGCGTTTCTCGAAGGCCTGACCCAGACGGAGATCGCCGCTCGCCTGGGCGAGCCGCTCGGGACGGTGAAGACACGCATCCGCCTGGGGCTCGAGCGCCTGCGGGCGGCCTTCAAGGTGGACAACCCGTGAGCCCGGAGATGAGGGAAGACGAGCTGCACGAGCTGGCGGCGGGGTATGCCCTCGGCACGCTGGAGGGGGAGGACCTGGCCCGCTTCGAGGCCCGCCTGCGTGGCGGGGATGCCGCCGCGCGGCACGCCCTGCGGCAGTTCGAGGAGACGCTCGCGCGCCTCGCCGCCGAGGCCGCGGAGCCTCCGCCTCCTGCCGTCAAGGTCGCGCTGATGGGGCGCATCGCCGCCGGCTCGCCGGCGCGCCAGGGGGATGGGGCCCGCGTGGTGCCGCTGGCGGCTCGGCCGCGCCGCTCGGTCTGGACCACCGTGCTCGCGGGCGCCATGGCGGCGGGCATCGCCGCGATCGCGGTGGGGATGGCGGTGTCCTCCCGCTACGAGCGGCGGCTCGAGGTCCTGGGGCAGGAGGCGGCCACGCTCAAGGCGGAGCTGGAGCGCCAGTCCGCCGTGCTCGCCATCCTGCGCGATCCCGCGACCCAGATCGTCGCGCTGAACGGGCTCGAGCCCAGCCCCACCGCGCGGGCCCGCATGCTCTGGCACGAGAAGGCGGGCGGTCTCCTGGTCGCGGCGGGGCTGCCCCCGGCGCCGGCGGGCAAGGCCTATCAGCTCTGGGCGATCGCCGGCAAGCATGCTCCCGTCCCGGCGGGCGTCTTCAAGGTGGACCAGCACGGCACGGGCAGCCTGCGCGTGACGCCGCTGGCCGGCGTGAGCCGGGTCGACGTCTTCGCAGTCACCCTCGAGCCGGAGGCGGGTGTGCCGGCGCCGACCGGGCCGATGTACCTCGCCGGCAAGTCGGCCTGACGCGCGCGGGCCGTCAGCGCCGCCGGGCGGCGTGCAGCACGGCGACGATGGTCATCGAATCCATGATCTCGCCGCGCTCGACCATGCGGAGCACCTCGGCGAACGGGAAGGGCCGCCGCTCGATGAACTCGGTGTGGTCGGGGGGCCGCAAGGCGGGCCGGAGATCGTCGGCGAGGTAGAGATGGGCGACCTCGCGGAGGATGCTCTTGGAGGTGTGGAATGTCCCGAGCCGCACGAGGCGCCCGGCCTCGTACCCCGCCTCCTCGGCCAGCTCCCGCTGCGCGGTCACTTCGAGCGACTCGCCGGCGTGGTTGGCGCCGGTGGGCATCTCCCAGTAGAAGCCCTGCGCCACGTACCGGTACTGGCCCACGAGCAGCACGGTGTCGCGGTCGACGAAGGGGAGCACGCCCACCGCTTCCGCGCACTCGACCACGCCGTAGATGGTCGTGCGCCCGTCCGGGAGCGCCGCCACGTCCTCGCGCACCCGGATCCACGGATTGGTGTACACCGGGCGCGAGGACGCGGTGGTCCACGGTGTCCGCGCGTGGCGCGCGCGATCGGGATCGGGAGCGAGCGGCGGCGACGGCATGGCGACGACTCCTTGTATCACGCGCGGGGTATAATCGGGCTCTGATGAAGGTGACCCTCCGCTATCCCAAGCGCCAGGTCGAGATCGCGGGCAAGCGGCGCGTCAAGGACCTCCTCCGCGAGCTGGATGTGCTGCCGGAGACCGTGCTCGTCATCCGCGGGTCCGAGCTCCTCACCAGCGACACCGTGGTGGGCGAGGACGACGAGATCGAGCTGCGCCCGGTGATCTCGGGCGGGAGCTTCGCGTGAAGTGCCGGAAGTGCGGCGACGCCGCCACGCTGGAGCTCCGCCGGCACAACGCGGCGTTCTGCTCGCCCCATTTCCTCGACTTCTTCCAGAAGCAGGTGCGCGAGGCCGTCCGGCACTACCGGATGTTCCCGCCGGAGGTGCCGGTGCTGGTAGCGGTGTCCGGCGGCAAGGACTCGCTGGCCCTCTGGGACGTGCTCATCCGGGAGGGCTACGAGACCGCGGGACTCTACCTGGATCTCGGCATCTTCGACTACTCAGTGGAGTCCAAGGCCAAGTGCGAGGCCTTCGCGGCTTCGCGGGGACAGAAGCTGATCGTGGAGCGCGTGGCGGAGGCGGTGGGTGCGCCCATTCCCGAGGTGCAGAAGGTCACGCGGCGCCCCACCTGCTCGGCGTGCGGGCTCTCCAAGCGTTACCTCATGAACCGCGCCGCCCTCGAGCACGGCTACCGGGTCGTCGCCACCGGGCACAACCTGGACGATGAGGCGGCGACGCTGTTCGGCTCGGTGCTGCACTGGCAGATGGACGCGCTGCCGCGGCAGTCGCCCATGCTGGAGTCCACGCATCCGCGGCTCGTACGCCGGGTGAAGCCGCTCTACCGGCTCTCCGAGCGGGAGACCGCCGCGTACGCGTTCCTCCGGGGCATCGACTACATCGTCGAGGAATGTCCCTTCGCGAAGGGAGCGACGTCGCTGGAGCACAAGGAGATCCTCAACCGCATGGAAGCGGCCTCCCCTGGCGCCAAGCACAATTTCCTCTTCGGCTTTCTCGAGAAGGCGCGGCCGGCCTTCGAGCGGGCGCAAGACGTGACGCTGACGGAGTGCATCCGCTGTGGTCAGGTGACGACGGGGGAGCTCTGCGCGTTCTGCAAGCTCAGCGAGCAGGTTCGGCGCCGCGCCGGGGACTGAGCGCACCCCGGTGAGCCGGAACCTCCACCGCGGATTCCCGGACGCCGTCAATCCCTCCGCCCACCCGACCTTCGGGGAGGTCGTGCTGTCGCGCCGCGCTCTCCTGAAGGCCGGGCTCGGGGCCTCCGCCTTCGCCGCCCTCGGCGGATGCGCCACGCTCGGCGTCAACCCCGTGGTCGGGTTCACCGCGGTACCCGCGTCCAGCGACGACGCGCTGCGGGTTCCGCCGGAGTACGAGGCGACGGTGCTCTATCGCTGGGGCGACCCGGTGGGGATGTACGACGCCATGCCTCCGTTCAAGCCGGACGCCTCCAACACCGCGGCCGAGCAGGCGCTACAGGCGGGGATGCATCACGACGGCATGCACTTCTTCCCCCTGCCGTGGGGATCGAAGGAGTCGGGTCACGGGCTGCTCGTCATGAACCACGAGTACCTGGATGAGGGACTGCTCTACCCCGACGGCCAGAAGACCTGGACCGCCGAGAAGGTGGCGAAGGCCCAGAACGCGGTCGGTGTGTCGGTGATCGAGGTACGCCTCGAGGGCGGCGCCTGGCAGGTGGTGCGGCCGTCGCGATACGCCCGCCGCATCACCGCCCGCAGCGTGTGCGCCCTCTCGGGCCCCGTCACCGGCCACGAGCTGGTCCGCACCGCCGCCGATCCGGTGGGCCGTCTGGTCGTCGGCACCTACAACGGCTGCGCGCACGGGTGGACGCCGTGGGGGACCTACCTCACGTGCGAAGAGAACTGGCAGATGAACTTCGTCAACGGCCGCGAGATCAGCGCCGACCAGCGGCGCTACCGGATGACGGCCAAGGGCCGGTCCTATCGCTGGGAGGAGTTCGACGCCCGCTTCGACGCGGGCCGCCATCCCAACGAGTTTCACCGCTTCGGGTGGGTCGTGGAGATCGATCCGTACGATCCCGTCACGGTGCCAGTCAAGCGGACGGCGCTCGGCCGCATGGCCCACGAGGGTGCGGCCTGCTCGGTGGGCCGCGATCGGCGCGTAGCCTTCTACATGGGGGACGACGCGAGCTTCGAGTACGTCTACAAGTTCGTGCCGCGGCTCGCGTGGGAACCCGGGCATCCCGAGGCGAATCGCAAGTTGCTGGACGACGGTCTGCTCTACGTGGCGCGCTTCAACGCCGACGGCTCGGGCGAGTGGCTGCCGCTCGTGCACGGGATGGGGCCTCTCACCGCGGCCAATGGCTTTCGCGATCAGGGCGAGGTGCTGGTGCGAACGCGGCAGGCGGCGGACGCCCTCGGCGCTACCAAGATGGACCGCGCCGAGTGGATCGTGCCTCACCCCGTCACCCGGGAGGTGTTCTGCGCCTGCAGCCTCAACCCCGAGCGCGGGGGCGCGAGCGTCGAGGGCGCGAATCCCGCCAACCGTCGCGCGCCGAATCCCTACGGGCACCTCGTGCGCTGGCGGGAGGAGCGCTCGAACCCCGCCGCGACTCGCTTCCAGTGGGATGTCTTCGTGGAGGCGGGGCCGCCGGGCGGCGGTTCCGTCAAGGGCGACGCCTTCGCGTGTCCCGACGGCCTCTGGATCGATAGCATGGGCACGTTGTGGGTGCAGACGGACGTGTCGCCGGGCTCGCTGGGGAAGGGCGCCTACGCGCCGCTCGGCAACAACCAGATGCTCGCGGTAGACCCGGCGAAGGGGGAGTTCCGCCGCTTTCTCACGGGTCCGCGGGGCTGCGAGATCACCGGCTTTCACACCACGCCGGACAACCGCACGGCGTTCGTCAACGTCCAGCACCCCGGCGAGGTGCCGGGCGACCGCTCCAATCCCGATGCGCCGCGGGCCCTCTCCAACTGGCCCGACTTCGCCCCCGACGGCCGCCCCCGCTCCGCGACCGTGGTCATCCGCCGCAAAGACGGCGGCATCATCGGAACGTAACGCCACCACGCCGGGCGTCGAGAAGGGTCCAGCTACGAGGCGGCGCCCGCTGGCCGCCCGCGAGGCGTAGTCTCTACGTTGAGCGGGCGGACGAGGGCGCCAACGAAGTAGATGGGCCCTTCTCGGCGTCCGGCTAGGCGCGGGCGGCGTGCTCGGCGAGAGTACTCTGGATGGTGCGGTGCAGCTCGCTCGGACCGACCGGCTTGAACAGGACGTGGTGGATGCCGAGATGGCGGCAACGCTCCTGATCCTCCTCGTGGAGGCCCCACCCGGTGATGAAGGCGACCGGGATGTTCCGGTCGTGGGCGCGGATCCGCTGCGCGACCTCCCAGCCCGTCATGCCCACCATACCGATGTTGGTGAGCACCACATCGAAGGCGCCCGGCCGGAAGACGTCCATCGCGGCGGCCCCGCTCGAGACGGCGATGACGTCGTGGCCGGCCTCCTTCAGCATCTCGGTGAGGATCGAGAGGACCTGGGCGTCGTTGTCCACGAGAAGGATGCGACCGCGGCGGCTGCCCGGCACATCCACGTCCAGGGGCGCCTCGGCTGATGGCGCCACCGCCATCGGCAGCACGATGGTGAAGGTGGTGCCGCGCCCGAGCTGACTGTCCACCCGCATCTCGCCGTTGTGACGCTTCACGATGGAGTACGAGACGGAGAGCCCCAGCCCGGTGCCGGCCTCGCCCTTGGTCGTGAAGAACGGGTCGAAGACCCGCTTGCGCACCGCCTCCGGCATCCCGGTGCCGGTGTCGGCCACGGTGAGGATCACGGAGTCGCCGCGCTCCACCTGGGTCCGGATGGTGAGGGTTCCGCCCGCGGGCATGGCATCGATGGCGTTCAGGATGAGGTTGGTGACGACCTCGTTGAGCTCCGACGGCCGCCCCATGACGGGTGGAATCGGCGGCAGGGTGAGCTCCATGCGAAGGGGCAGGCCGCCCTTCGCGGAGCGCTCCTCCCAGCGGGGCTGGGTGATGGCGACGGCGTCGTTCACCACGCTGTTGAGATCCAGGGACACGAAGGGCTCGTCGGGCCGCAGGCGCGCGAACTTCTGGATCCGGCGCACCGTCTCTGCGCCGCCGGTTGCCGCTGCCTCGATCACGTCGAGGCCCCGGCGCACCACGTCGACGTTGGCGGGATTCTTTCCCATGAGCTGGGCGTAGCCCAGGATGGCCTGGAGGAGATTGTTGAAGTCGTGCGCGATGCCGCCCGCCATCTGCCCGAGCGCGGTGAGCTTTTCGGACTGGAGCATCTGCGCCTCGAGCTCGCGCTGGGCGGTGGCGTCGTGGACGATCGCCAGCATGCCCTCGATCTGGCCATCGCGCCCGGTGAGGGCCGACAGCGTCACCGCGAGGTTGAGGCAGGTGCCGTCCTCGCGTCGCGACGACACATCGAAGACCCGTACCGGCGAGACGGGCGAGAGCCCGCTACGCGCCGCCACGTACTGATCGTACGGGAGCAGCTCGGTGATGGGCCGACCCATGGCTTGCGGGGAGGCGAGGCCGAACACCCGCTCGGCGGCGGGATTCCAGCCCACCACGAGGTCGTCACGGTCCACGGTGATGATCCCGTCGCCCGCGGACCGGATGAGCTGCTCGAGGGAGCGCTTGGTGTCGGCGACCTGGCCGTAGAGGCGCGAGTTGCGGATGGCCACGGCAAGGTAATCGGACAGCATCTCCAGCAGCTCGCGCTCGCGCGGATCGATGGGGCGCCCGCTCGCCTGGTTGGCGGCGGCGAGATACCCCAGGGTATCGCCGGCGTCGCGGATGGGGCACACCACCGTCGCGGAGCCGCCGAGGCTCTCGCCGGGGGCGGAGCCGAGGTGGATGCGCACCTCGTCGTAGCCGAGGGCGGCCCGCAGCTGCTCCGTGATGGTGGCGATGAGCTGGGTGAGATCGAGCTGGCCGAGCAGCCCGCGCGAGATCTCGCGCAGGATGGACAGCTGGGTCACCCGCAGGGACTGCTCCGCCTGCTCCCGGCGTGCCTCCTCCTCGAGGTCCCGCGTCTTGCCGGCCAGGGCCCGCATCTCGTCGACGAGGGAGGTGAGCTGGTTGCGCGTGCCCAGCTCGGTCTGGCGCCGGGCGAGCGCGCGGCGCACCGTCTCCTCGAGGTCCTGCCGGCTGAACGGCTTGATGAGGTACTCGAAGGCCCCGTGGGTGAGGGCGTTCTTGACCGTCTCCAGCGACGCGTAGGCGGTGATCATGACGACCTCGATACTCTGGTCGATCGCCTTGATCCGCCGCAGCAGCTCGATGCCGTCCATCTGCGGCATCTTGATGTCCATGAAGATGAGATCGGGGTGGAAGGTCTTGAGCGTCCGCAAGGCCGCCTCGCCGCTGTCCGCGGTCGCGATGTCGTGCCGGGGCTTCAGGATCATGCGCAGCGACTCGCGCGGCCCCATCTCGTCGTCCACCACGAGGATCCGGGCGCGGTCGGTCATGCCACCGTCCCCGGCACGCCGGGCAGCTGCGCGGTGAATGCGACCTCGGCCCGCCCTTGCCGCGCCTCCAGCCGTCCGCCCTGCGCCTCGATGATGCGCTGGCTCACGCACGGCCCCACGTCGATGAGGTTCTCCTGGACCACCTGAATGGGGTCGAAGATCCGGTGGAGCTCGTCCGCCCGGACATCGGCGGTACGCGAGGCGACGGTGATTCGCACGCGATCCTCCTTGTCGAGACGGGATACGGACACGGAAAGCTTGGCGTCCTGGCTGGGCGTCTTGCGCAGCAGGTACCACACGAGATAGGCGATGGCCTTCTTGAGCATCGCGCGGTCGCCGCGCACGAGGAATGTCCGGCCCTCGTACGAGTACGTGGCCGACACGTGCTTCTGGGTCGATTCGTCGACGAAGGTGAGGAGCCGCGCTTCGGCGCCGGCGGCGGGCACCGCCTGCGCGCCCAGCTCCATGAGGCACTCTTCCACCGCGAGGCGCGCGTCCACCACCTCGAGCTTGTAGTCACCCTCGTTGACGAGGGCGGCCAGCTTCTCGAACATCTGGACGAGCCGGCGCACGTCGCGGCCCACGACCGACGCGAAGTGGTTGCGGAACCCGGCGTCGTCGTAGCGCTCTTCGAGGAGCTCCATGAACGTGCGGATGGAGACGAGCGGGTTCTTGATCTCGTCGGCGATCCGCGCCACCACCCGCGTGAGCAGCTCGAGCTGTTCGGCTTCGCGGCGCTCGCGAGCGGCCTGGCGCTGCTGGGTGAGGTCCTCGAACACCAGCACCGCGCCCAGCGGCGACGCGCCATCGCCGGTGACGGGATACGTGGAGACCTCGAGCGGCAGGGCCCGGAGGGCGAGCTGCACCTCCTCGCGGTGAATGGCGCGGCCGCGGGTCAGCGTCTCGAAGAGGAGATCTCCCAGCGGAGAAGGCAGCACCCGCAAGTCGCGGTTCAGGGCCTCCTGGGCCGACATGCCGAGGATCTCCTCGGCCCGGCGGTTCATGATCACCACGCGCTCGTCCGGCCCGATGGTGATCACGCCATTCGACATGTGGGCGAGGATCCGCTCGGTGAACTGCTTCTGGTACTCGAGCAGATGATGCACCCGGATGTCGCGGATGGCGGTGGCGAGATGGCTGGCGAGGCTGTAGATGATCTCGGTCTCGCGCCGGCTGTAGGTCCCGCCGGTCACGCGCTGACCCAGGGTGAGGACGGCCACCAGCTCGCTGTGCGAGATGAGCGGCACCGCGATCACGGCCTGAAGTATGGCCATCTCGCGGGCGATCTCGCGCGCGGTGGGGTCGGTTGCCCGCGCCTGGGCCTCCTCGATGTGGATGAGCCGTCCCTCCGCGGCCAGCCACAGGGGCAGCCCGGCATCGGCGGAGAGCGCCACGGACTCGACCACGTGCGGGGCCAGCCCGCGCTGGGCGGCGACACGATACTGCCGGCCCGCCTGATCGGCGGCCAGGATGGCGCTGCGGCTGGGTCGGGCCAGCTCCCCCACCGCGTCCAGGAAGAGCTCGAGGATCCGGGAGATGTCGAAGCCCGCGGAGAGCGCCTTCGCGAACTCCTTGACCATCCGGGTGAGAACATCGGAAGGGAGGTCGAGGGCCGGGCCGGCATCGCCCGTGAAGACCGGCGTGGTCTCCACCGGCCGGGCCGTCGAACGGAGCGCGGACACTTCTTGGACCAGCCGAAGCTTCTCCTCGGCCTGGCGGAGTACACCCTGCAGGTGACTCCCCGTGAAGGGCTGGAGAAGTACGAAGTCCGCCCGGTCGACAGCGGAGTCGTCCTCCGGCTGCATACCCTGGGCAGGCAATACGCACACCACCACCGCCGTGGGGCAGATCTGGCGCGCCCGCTCGATGAAGGCCGGGACGTCCCGGGCGGGCGTCGCGTCCTTGACGATCAGGTCCACGGCGGTGAGCCGGAGCGTGCGCAAGCCCTCCTCGTCCGTGGAGGCGGTGAAGACCGCCCGTCCGTCGAGGCCTCGGCGGAGACGGGTGCGCAACGTCTCGTCGGACGAGACCAGAAGAGCCGTTCTCATGTGCGAATCGAGGCCGGGCGCTCGCTGGTGACGGGGAATTCGACGGTGAAGCTGCAGCCGGGGCGATCGAGATGGTTTCGCGCTCGAAGGGTGGCGCGATGGGCGTCGGCAATGCTGCTGCAGATCGCCAGGCCGAGCCCCGAGCCCCGCGCCTTCGTCGTGACGAATGGGTTGAAGATCTTGTCGATGAGATCGGGAGGAATGCCCGGTCCGGTGTCAGAGATTTCGACAAGTAGGAGATTTCCACCCGCTTCGCGCAGGTCGGCTACCCTTACGGTGAGCTCCCCACCCTCGCTCATAGCCTCTAGAGCATTTAAGCATAAGTTATGGAAAAGCTGCTCCAATTTGGACGCATTGCCGGAGATTAGCCGATACGGACCCTCCCCGACACGGCGAAGCCGGACTCCGCGGGCGCTCAGATCCGGACCGAGCAACTCGAGGGTAGCTCCTATCGGGTCGGCGATGTCGAGGGGTACCATAGGTTGGGTCTGCGGTGAGGACAGCGTCCGGAATCGTCCCAGGAGCTCGTCGATGCGCGAGATCTCCCGGTCCGCCACCCGGGTAAACGTTTCCCGGAACTCCGGCTCGCCGAATCGGCTCGGCAGCAGCTGGGCGAAGGCCTTCAGGGACACCAGCGGGTTGCGGATCTCGTGCACCATGCCGGAGGCGATGGCCTCCAGGGAGGCGAGCCGCTCCGCTCGGCGCTTCTCCTGCTCGAGCTCCTTCACCCGACTGAGGTCGCTGAAGACCGCCACCGCGCCCAGCCGAGCGCCCGCCGCGCCGATCAGAGGTGAGGTCGAGCAGATCAGCGGGATGAGCTGCCCCGAGGCGGTGGGGAGGGCAATCTCCACCGGCGAGCGCGATTCGCCATCGGCCGCCGTCGCCTCGAGCAGCCGGGCCAGCGGGGCCGGCAGGTGCCCCACCGGCCGCCCCCGGAGCGCGGCCGCTGTGCCCCCCGCCAGTGCCTCCGCCGCGCGGTTGAAGAGGGTGATCTGCCCGCGCGCGCCGACGGCCGCGACGCCACTGTCGATGGTGGCCAAGATGCGCTGGATATGCTCGTTGACCAGCACGACCTGGTGGTGGACCTGGGCATTGCGGACCGCGACGGCCGACTGATTGGCGAGCGTCGCGAGGAGGTCGGCGTCGTCGCTGAAGAAGGGGTCGCCCGACCGTTTCGGTCCCACCGCGAGGAAGCCGATGAGGCGATCCCCCTCGATCAGCGGGACCAGCACCTCGCTCCCGAGGCGCGCGAAGCCTTCCAGCGCGGCCGCGGGATCCAGGCCGCCCGAATCGCGCCCCACTTCGTCGCGGAAGAGGAGCCGACGCTGACGGTCGAGCTCGATGAGGAGCGGGACGGAGAGCGCCGCCTGATCGGGAAAGCCCCCATGACCCAGGAGATGCGCGCGCTCGAAGCGTCCCTCCTCGTCGTCCAGCAGGTAGATGGCCAGTCCCTCCGGGCGCAGCGTCGCGCCGACCGTGTGCGCGAAGTGGGCGAGAAGTGCGGAGAGGTCGATCGTGGTGCTGAGGACCCGGCTCGTCTCCCGTATGGTCCGCTGGTAGTCGTACGGCTCGCGGTAGAGGTAGCGGTCGAACGCGCGCTGAATCTGGCCCTTCAGCGGCGCGAACAGTACCGCGACGAAGAGGGCGAGGAGGATCTCGCGCACGGGCACCTGATGCTCGTCGTGGAAGAGCGTGTTGGACGCGACCATCAGCGTGAGCAATGCCAGCCCCGCCACCAGCACGGCCGCGAGGTACACCGCACCGCGCCGCACCTTGACGCGGATATCCATCAAACGGTGGCGGATGATCGCGTGGGCGATCATCGCGATCATGACGAGGGAGAAAAGAGGACCGAATTTGCTAAGGATCGAAGTGCCGAAGATCACCGGGACGATAAGATTTGTGAGCGTCCCGAACGCTATAGGAACCGCAAGCGCCAGCAGCAGATATCCCGTTTGAATACGAAGAACTCCAATCACAGTCCGATACTTGTCAGCGAGCACCCAAATTGAGCTCCCGAAGCAGGCCAGCATATAGATGGCGTACGCCGGATGGAGCAGGCCGTATTCGATGCTGATTCCGCTCGCCCCAGCGCTAACTGACCGCACTAGTAGTGGCGTCGTCACTGCGAGAACGCAGAAGGCGAGCGCCGGCGTCGTGAATACTATGATCGGCAGACTTCGATGGATTGGTCGAGCCGGGGGGAACACCTCGGCAAGGATCAGCGTTGAGAGTGGTGCAAGGCTGGCGACGCCAAGGGTGAATCTGACAAATGAGACCGAGAAGGGAACCGAGTAATGACCTAACGCCACGCCCGTGGCCCAAAGGGCAGCTAGCGAGCCCAGTGCAGCAAGGGCGAGATGTGGACGTCCCCTCGGATTGCGTCGATAAACGTAGACTGCGATTGCGAGATTCAGTGCGGCAGTAATGAGAAGCGGGATTGCACTAGGCCGAAGGGACATCAGCATCCCCTGTCTGCGAGGGGTTTTACGGGCTTAGGCCCGCGGATTCTCCCTGACTAACGTCTCGGATAGGCGTCAATCCACACTTCGCAATGCATGGCAAACTATCGAACAGTAGCGGGCTCCATTTCAGCCACGAGAGGGAATTCGATCAGCATTGTAGTGCCACCTTCGGCGCTAGCGCGGGCCACTCTAATAGTGCCCTTGTGCGCATCGGTGATTCCACGACAGATCGCGAGGCCCAAGCCCGACCCCTTGGGTTTCGTTGTCACGAATGGTTCGAAAACCTTCCCAATGAGCTGTTCAGGGATACCAGAACCCGAGTCTGTTATCTCGACCAGAAGGCTGTGCCCGTCGTGTGTGGCTCTATCCGCAAGTCTAAGCGTTACTTCACCGTCATGCTCCATGGCCTCGACCGCGTTTATGAGCAGGTTCAGGAAGAGCTGCTTAAGCTGGTCCGAATCGCCAGAAATCCTGGTCCTCGAGGCGCCGTATGCACGATTGATTCGAATCCGCTTCTGCATGAATTGACCGCGGAGAAGGACGAGAGTCTCCTCGATCGGTTCGATCACGTCGACACTCCGGAACGACTGATGCGAGGGTACAGCAAGACCTCGCAGGCGTGCCACCAGCTGATCGATCCGCTCAATCTCCTTAAGCACAATCGCCGAGAAGTCACTTCGAAAGTCTTCTTCGCTGAAGCGCTCGGGAAGTAATTCCGCGAACGTACGAATTGCTACGAGAGGATTCTTGATCTCGTGGGCGATGCCGGAAGCTAACGCACCAAAGGCCGCGAGTCGCTCGCCGCGGCGCTTTTCGCGCTCGAGGTCCTTCACTCGACTGAGGTCACTGAACACGATAACGGCGCCTAGGAGGGCACCGGCGGTATCCTTGAGTGGAGACGTCGCACATACAATCGGAACGGCTCGGCCGGCATCGTCAATGAGGGCCGACTCAATCTGTGTCCTCGGCTGACCGTCGCCCAGGGTGCCTTCGAGTGGTTCCTTTAGGGCCTCGGGTAGTTTTACGATGCCCTGACTTCTCAAAGTGCCCGCCGTTGCACCAGTCATCCTCTCAGCGGCCTTGTTACACAAGGTCACATTTCGCAACGAGTCAGTTGCTACGACGCCACTCTCCATCGTGGCCAGGATGTTCTCGACGTACTCGTTGACGAGAACCACCTGCCGGTAAAGCTGTGCGTTCCGCATCGCAATGACAGCTTGATTCGAGAGTGTTGACAGTAGTTCGAGATCATCGGAGAAGTATGGATCGCCTGACCTCTTCGGACCTACAAGCAGGAGGCCGATCAGCTCGCCTTCCGACATCATCGGGATCGCGAAATCCCCGCCGAGAGCGACCAGTTCCTCGATGGCCAGTTCGGCGTCCCGCCCCGTGACCGAACTACCAAGATCGTCGCGCAGCAGAGTGCGACCGTATCGCTCCAGGAAGGTCGGGAGGGGCGCCGTCGATGTAAGGCCTTGCCCCATCTCGAGTTTTTCGGAGTCCCCGATACTTTCAAATGCAACGAGGTCAAATCGATCGTGGGAATCTCGGACAAACACAGCGACGGAATCAGGGCGGAGAGTGTCGCTCACGGTCTTGCAGAGGTATTCGACCAGGGACTTCAAGTTTAAAAGCGACGCCACGCTGTGACTCGCTTCACGGATGACGGCTCGATAGTCGTATGATTCCCGGTAGAGGTAGCGATCAAGAGCGTTCTGTATGCGCTGCTTGAGGGGCTGAAATGCGAGCGCGATCGCGAGGGCGACCGTTACTTGGAGCGCGAGCGAGAGTTCCTGGGCTTTGGTCGCCGTGAGTGTCGACATGGCCGCAATGATGGCTACGAAGATGGCGCCTGCAGCGGCCACGGAAAGTAGAAAGACAAAGCCTCGCTGAACGACAAGGCGAATATCCATGAGTCTGTGGCGGATAATCGCGTGCGCCGAGAACGAAACCAGCAAGAGCGTAAAGTAAGGCCCAAGGACACTGTACTGAGACGTTTTCCAGACGAGCGGAATCAAAACGTTCGTGGTCACTGCTCCGGCAGCACCGAGAAGTATTCCGAGAAGAAGATATCGGAGTTGAAGCTTCTTGAGGCCAGTGGCCAGCTTCAGTTTTCGCCACAATGTATAGAGAGCGAACCCCATGGTGCCGGCAACGTAAGCAGAGAAGAAGGGATGTAGCACCCCGTATACGAAATTAGTCTTCTCGTTTGTTCTTTGGGCTCCTGAAACAATCAGGGACGTAAACGAAAGAGCAATAAACAATAGACACAAAGTGGCGGGAAGGACGACAGCCTTGCTAGTTGGGGGGGTCCGGCCGATCGGGAAAGCGTGAAACACCAGCAGAAGGGTAAATGGGATACAGCCAGCAAAGGCAAAGGCGAGCCGGCCGAATACAACAGATCGGTTCAGATCCTCCAGTGACAAGGCGATCGTTATGCTGACAATCCAACCCACGATGCTGATAACAGACAGTCCGAACAGGCGATTGACTTGCGCTCGGCGATTGTTCAGGAAGACAAGCAGTCCCAGACCGATCAGGGCAGACGAAAGCAACAAGACTCCCAGGAGTCTGACGCTCACTACCACGAGGTGGCTGACCTCATTCGTCCACGCGACCCAGAACAAGGGCGGAGCACCCTCCGCCAAATCCGTGGCCATTGGCCAACACGTTCTTTACGCGCACTATCCGAGAAGCATTGGGCACGTAGTCGAGGTCACACCTGGGATCAGGTACTTCCTGGTTTAGCGTCGGTGGGACCTTTTGGTTGAGGATCGACATGCATGCCGCAGCCGCCTGGAGTGATCCTGCCGCTGCGAACGGTTGCCCAATCATAGACTTGATTGAAGAGATTGGGATTCGGTACGCATGCTGGCCTAATGCTTCCTTAAACGCGTTGGAATCACACACGTCGAAGTCAGGCAGAGAACTGCCGTGCGCGTTCACGTGATCTATATCTTCTGGCCTGAGGCCAGAATCTTGAATTGCTCCGTTAATTGCCCTCGCCATCACTTTGCCGGTTAAGTCCCCCTTGCGCATGTCAATCGCTTCGCTCGCACCGCCAAAACCGCGAATTTCCGCGTAGACCGGGGCCCCTCGGTCACGAGCATGCTCTAGTTCTTCAAGAACGAATCCGGCCGCACCCTCTCCGATGACCAGGCCATCTCGGAGCAGATCGTAAGGCCTGGATGCGCGAGTTGGGTCGTCGCTACGCTTGCTAAGGGCTCCAAGCGCCGAAAACGTTGCGAACAGAGCCGGCGAGATTGGCGCCTCCGAGCTTCCAGTGATCACGATCTTCGACCTGCCCGAACGGACTTGAAGTGCAGCTGATTGAAGTGCATCTAGACCCGTGCAGCAGTTCGAGGAAACTGAAACTGTTGGGCCCGTAATCCCGAGTTCGATCGATACATACGAGGCCGGCGCGTGCGGAGGATACTCAAGTGCCGTCCAAGGATCGACCGATCTCATTCCTCCCAGTTGAAAATTGACGGCGGCCTGCTCAAAGATTGGTGCGCCTCCCGATGTGCCAAAGCAGACCATCGCGTTCGTCGTCACAAAAGGAGCTAGAGCTAGATGGGAATCGTCAACCGCCATCCGGCAGGCGGCTACCGCGAATTGGCTGAATCTGCCCATATGGCGAATCTGCTTCGCGCTAATGAAGTCCGAAGCGTTGAAGTCTCGAACCTTCGCGGCGACCTTGCAGGGGTAGGGGTCGGTGTCGAACTCGGTGATCCAGTCCACGCCGGACTTGCCGGCTACCAGGCTGTCCCAGTAGGCCTGCTTGCCGATCCCG
>DATEDO010000108.1:0-3608 GCA_035281625.1 Candidatus Methylomirabilota bacterium | reverse complement strand
GGGGCGCCTCGCCGCGCGCCGCCGCGGCCGCGACCGTCGGGGCGCATCCGATCTCCCGGCACCGCTTCCGCGTGAAGGCGGCCGGCGCGGCGCGGTCGAACGTCACGCGCTGGCGCGAGTTGCTGCGTCGCACCAGCACCGGCGCGACATCGGTCGGGCCCTGGACGGTCCGGAGCGCCAGCGGCGCCAGATGGCGCGCCTCCATCGTCGGGAGCCCCGACACCGTCAGACGCTCCTGCATCAGCGTCTGTCCGTCCTTGTCGATGTAGCGGATGACCAGCTCGCCCTCGCCGACGATCGCGATCTCCATGGCGGCCCTCCTCAAGCGAGCACTTCGTCGAGGTAGGCGTGGGAGGACACGCGCCGGACGGTCGAGAAGACGCCCGGCGAATCCACCGTGAAGCTGAAGTCGCGCACCCGCAGGAGCGCGAGGCGGGCGCCGTCGGTGGCCGGCGAGAACACGTGGGACGGAGCGTGGAAGATCCGCGGCGGGCGCCGGAGATCGTTGAAAACCAGCCAGAGGTCGGAGAGCGCGGAGCTCGTCATCTCGAACTCGCCCGACTCGTGGTCGGAGTCGGTGGTGAAGATATAGAGCGCGTGGTTCTTCTCGGTCGCGATCTCGCGCACGAAGGCGCGGTTGCCGTCGAGGCTCTGCAGCGCCACCGCCCACACCTCCGGGAGATGCGTGATGGGCGCGGCGAAATGCTGCTCCACGGCGATCTGCAGCATGATCGGACCCTTGGCCATGTCGCTCCTCCATTGGTGTGGCGCATGCTCATACCCAAAATGCCGAACGGCCGCGCGCGATACTGCGGGCGCGCGCGCTCGCTGTCAATGGCTCTACCCATGCGGCCGAGTCGATCCACGCGCCGGCGACGGGCGCACGCTCGCTCACGCGATTCACGAGCGCTTGCTAACCCACCCAATACGGGCAGGTTCGCGACGTTCCCGAGGCACGATCCGTGGTAATACTCTCGCAGGGTCCGAGGGTGCGACGGGAGGGACCGACCCAATGGGGGCGAGGTCTCCGATTCGATCCCTGACGAAGCGCGCGCTGGTCGTCAACTGCTACTTCGATGACACGCACCGGCCCGTGCGCCGTCCGCTCAAGGTGCCCAGCGCCATGGGGCCCGTGTTCCTCGCCGGGGCCTTCTCCCCGCTCTGCGAGGTGCGGCTCTACAACGAGGTCGCCAGCGGGCCCCTGGAGGATCCGGCGCTCCTGGGGTGGGCCGATCTGCTCGTCCTCACCGGCCTGACCAACGCGTTCGACCGGATGCTGCACCTCACCGCGTACGCGCGGGCCCGGAACCCGCGCGTGATCGTGGTGGCGGGCGGCCCGGCCGTGCGCGCGCTGCCCCTCCTGTCGCGCCGCTTCTTCGACTACGCCTGCGAGGGCGACATCGAGGAGCTGCGCGAGGTCGTCGCGGACGCGCTCGGCCCCGCCTTCGCCGCCGACGAGATGACCCCCCGCTACGACCTCGCCTACTGGATCGGGAGCATCGGCCACGCGGAGGCGAGCCGCTCCTGCAACTTCCGCTGCGACTTCTGCTCGATGACGGCGGAGGACCGGCAATACCGGAGCTACCCGCTCGAGACGCTCCGCCGGCAGATCGTGGCCATGGGGCCGAAGAAGCGGCTCTTCCTCGTCGACAACAACTTCTACGGGAGCGATCGCGGGCACTTTCGCGCGCGGGTCGAGCTGATCGAGCGGATGCGGGCCGCGGGCTACTTCGGCGACTGGGGCGCGCTGGTCACCACCGATTTCTTCTATCAGACGGACAATATCGAGCGCGTGGCGCGGGCGGGATGCAAGCTCCTCTTCAGCGGAGTGGAGTCGTTCGATGCGGCGTGGCTGCGCGACGTCAACAAGCTGCAGAACATCCGATCCTCCCCCGTGGAGCAGATCGGACGCTGCCTCGACGCCGGGGTGATGTTCGGCTACGGCCTGATTCTCGACGTCACCACGCGCACGATCACCGACCTGCGGCGGGAGCTGGAGTATGTCCTCGACACCCCCCGTGTTCCCCTGCCCGCCTTCCTCACGCTGCCCATTCCCCTTCTCGGCACGCCCTTCTTCCGCGACAGCGCGGCCGCGGGCGCCTTCCTGCCGGACACGAAGCTGCGCGACATGGACGGCACGACCCTCGTCCTTCGCCCCCGCGATCCCCTGCCCGAGGTGGTGCGCTTCCTGCGCGACATGCTCACTCTCCGCGGCTATCGCGGCCGCGCCCTCGGCCACTACGCCCGCTTCGCCCGGCGCTACCGCTCGGTACTGACCGGCTTCCAGCTGCGGGCGGCCTTCGCCAGCGTGGCGCTGCTCTGCGCCTACGAGTGCACCACGATGGGCCCGTGGAACCGGCTCGTGAGCCCCCGCCGCCGCCGCACTCACGTCACCACCACGGAGCCGCTGGATCGGACGTACACGCCGGCCTTCCGGCTGCCCGCGGGATACGAGCGCTACTTCACGCCCACCATGGTGACGGACGCCATGGGGCGTCTCACCGCCGCCGTCGCCGAGGCGGCCGAGCCCGCGCGCCGCGTGCGCGCGGCGGCCGCGTACCCCGTCGCCGTCCCGGTCGGGTCATGACCACCATCACGGACGCCGACGAGCTCCTGGGCGAGAGCCCCCGGATGCTGGCGGTGCGCGATCAGCTCCGGCATCTCGTGGCGCGGCCTCAAGCGGGGCGGCGACTGCCCTCGATCCTGATCCAGGGGGAGACCGGCACCGGCAAAGGCCTGCTCGCGCGCCTCATCCACCGGCACGGGCCTCGGGCCGGCGGCCCGTTCGTGGACGTGAACTGCGCGGCCATTCCCGACGCCCTGCTGGAGGCCGAGCTCTTCGGCTACGAGCGCGGCGCCTTCACCGACGCCCGGCGCGGCAAGCCCGGGCTCCTCCAGACCGCCCACCGGGGCACGCTGTTCCTCGACGAGATCGGCCTGATGCCGCTGGCGCTGCAGGCCAAGCTCCTCACCGCCATCGAGGAGCAGTCGGTGCGGCGGCTGGGAAGCACCACGAGCGAGCCCGTGGACGTGTGGATCGTCAGCGCCGCCAATACCGACCTTCGCGCCGCCGTGCGCGCGCGGACCTTCCGTGAGGATCTGTATCATCGCCTCGCGGTGCTGACGCTGTCCCTGCCGCCGCTGCGCGACCGCGGGCGCGACATCGTGCTCCTCGCCGAGCTCTTCCTCACCCGCGCCTGCTCCGACTACGGGCTGCCTCCCAAGCGCCTGGCCGCCGACGCGCAGGCGCGGCTCCTCGCGCACTCCTGGCCGGGCAACGTGCGCGAGCTGGCCAACATGGCCGAACGAGTGGCGCTCCTCGTCGAGGACGACGTGGTGCGCGGCGACGCGCTGAACCTCCCGCCCGATCCCGGGAGCCCGCCGATCGACGCCACGGGCGGCGCCACATCACCGGCTTCGCTCGACGACACGATGCGGGAGCATCTCCGCGCCGCGCTCACCCAGACGGGCTGGAACATCACGCGCACCGCCGTGTCCCTGGGCATCTCGCGCAATACCCTGCGCGCGCGCATCCGGAAGTACGGCCTCCAGGACAATGGGCCGGCGGCGCCCGTCCCGGCCGCCGGCGCCGCGGGGGACCGCCCCGA
>DATEDO010000107.1:0-27053 GCA_035281625.1 Candidatus Methylomirabilota bacterium | reverse complement strand
GCCGCCGCGGCGTGGGCGAGCCGCTCGTCCGCGGACGCGTCCATCTCGAGGATCTGGCGGATGCGCGAGAACTCGAAGGTCCGGGCCACGCGCGTGCGATTGGCCCAGCGCTCCTCGCCGCCCGCCCCCGCCGCGACTCGCTCGAACGGCCGGGCATACCGCCGACCCGTCTTGGCATCGCGCCCTCGGAAGGCGGGATGGGTGGCGTCGATGCCGCTGTCCAGCACCGCCCACGCGATGTTCCGGCTCTCGATGTGGAAGAGCAGGCGGGCGGCGTCCGCCTTCACCGCGAGGGTGGAGCGCGCCACGCTGAGCGTGACCGGCCGGTTGAGGCTCACGCTGTAGAGAACGGGGTGCCGCCGCCGCGCGTCCGGGCCATGCATGCCGCGCACGAGCGTGGCCACCGCGTCGAGCACGTCGCCGTGCCGGGCGCTCAGGGCCAGGAAGTGCGACCGCGGGTCCGCGTCGGGCGGGGCCGTCTCGCGGGCGGCGAGCAGGATGGTGCCCACGACGCGGATCATCCAGATGAGATCGGGCGAGATGGGTCGCCGGGCGGGGCCGCGGCGCCCCGGCGTCGGGCGGGCGGTGGAGCGCGGCTCCCCCGCCACGCGCGCGAGCTCCGCCAGCAGCAGCGCGCGGCTGGCCGCCCGGCGGGCCTCCGCGTCGAGCGTCGCGCCCACCGACGGCACCACCTCGCGCCACCAGTCGCTCAGCGGCAGCACGACCCGGATCAGCTCGTCGAAGGACAGACGGGCGGCGACGCTCGCTGCGTTGTAGGCGATGTGCGCGGCGGTGTCCCCGTCGGCCTCACCGCGATGGGTCGCGCGCCACTCGCGGGTACGCCGCTCGCCCCGGAGCCGCTGCTGGAGAGCGTAGCCGAGCTGGGCCGCCGAGGCGTTGCGATGGGGGGTGAGGAGCAGATCGCGGCGAGCACGCGGATCCCGGCAGTAGGCCTCCCCGAAGGCCAGCCACACGTCCGGCAGCACCGGCGAGTCCTGGGTGAAGCGGCGCGAGGCCTCGCCGCGGAAGATCAGCTCCTCCAGCCAGTCGCGCCGGACCTGCATCAGCGCCTCCGGGCAACCGCGGCGCTACACACCGGCGCCGGCATAGGGAAATCCGAGCGGGCGAGTGACCGCGCGATCCACGTGACGGCGAAGCGCGGCGTCGCAGACGGCGTAGCCCCAGTTGATGAGGCGTTCCTGGTGCTCGGCCTCCAGGCGCGCCAGCCGCGTCGGCGTGTTGGCCAGCTCGGTGGTGCGGTCGAAGGGGCAGGCGAGCGCGTCGGTGAGCCCGTAGTCCGCGACATTCGTCCGGATGCCCCAGTAGGCGCCCTTGCGCTCGCCGCGCTTGAAGGCCTCGATGACCTGGCGCTTGCGCAGGCTCCGCACCTGGTTGTCGATGATCTCGAGGATGCGGAGGACGTGGCGGGCCCAGTCGCGCTCCGGCTCGGCCTCGGGCTGCATCTTGCCGCCGGCGTCGCTCACGAGGACCGTATCATAGCGCTTCCACGCGGTCTCGAGGCCGAGGTTGTCGTACACCCCGCCGTCGCTCAGCACGACCTCCGTGGTGAAGGGCTCGCGATGGAGATCCACGCCGCGGCCCGGGGGCGTCTCCCAGTCGTCCGCCTGGAGATCGACCTCCACCGGCGAGAGCACGGGCGGGAACGCCGAGGACGCGGCCACCGCGCGCGCGAGGGGCAGCGTGGGCGCGAGCACGCGCCCGACGCGGTAGTCCGCCATGTAGGGCCGCGAGAAGCGCCACAGCGCGCCGGTCTGCACGTTGGTCGCGTTGAGCACGAAGCGCGGCGTCTCCGGCAGGGCCTGCAGCGTGGCGTCGCCGAAGAGATGCTTGCGATACGCCGACTCCACCCGGTCCGCCACGGTCGTGCCGGGGAGGAGAACCCCTCCGATGATGGCGCCGGCGTCGATGGTGCGCCCGGCGAGGCCGCGGACGGGCTCCACCACCTCGGTCTGGAACGCCTTCGCCACGCCCGCGCCGTCAAAGGCGAGCCGGTTCCACTTGAGCCCCAGCACTGCCGCGGTGATCGAGCCCCCCGAGACGCTGGAGACGCGGGCCAGGCGGCGCAGATAGCCGGCTTCGTTGAGCCGCCACAGCACGCCCACGTGGAACACCATCGCGCGATAGCCGCCGCCGGAGAGGCAGAGGGCCAGCCCGGATTCGGGCGCACCCTCCCCCTCGGGAGAGATCTCGCGGACCGGGGACGAGGCCGAGACGGCGCGGTCTTCAGGATCAGGCATGGCGCACCTCCGGAGAGACAATGCACCGGGAGGGGCGCGGCCAGTCAAGCGTAAAGCGCGGCGCTCGCCCCGCTAGAGACCCAGCAGCGACTCGAGGTTCCGCCAGAGGATGCGCTCCTTCTCGTCCGCGGTGATGGTGGGAAGGCTCTGCAGCCAGGTCACCGGCGAGGGGTGCCACGGCACGAACGGCCAGTCGCTGCCGAGCACCACGCGGTCGGCGCCCACCTGGTCGAGGAGGAAGCGCAGCGCCGCCTCGTTGCCCACCACGCTGTCGTAGTAGAGCCGGCGCTGATAGACGCTGGGCGGCTGGGGGATCCGCTGGGGCCCCTCGAAGCGCGTCTGCCAGGCGCGATCGAGCCGGCCCATCGCGTAGCACGCGGGGCCGCCGCCATGAGCCACGCAGACCTCGAGCCGGGGACATGCCTCCAGCACGCCACCCAGGATCAGGATGGCCACGACGATGGCGTCTTCCACGATCACGCCGAGGCTGTTGTTGAGGCGGTACTGTGGCGCCCGCTCGGTCATGAAGTTGTGGAAGGGCTGCGGGTGATAGAAGAGCACCGCGCCCATCTGCTCCGCCGCCTTGAAGAAGGGGAGGAACTTGGCCGCGTCCCAGTTCTCCCCGTTCACCGCGGTGTCGAGCTCGGCGCCCTTGAGCCCGAGCGTGGTCACCGCGCGCTCCAGCTCCGCGATGGCGGCGCCCACGTCCTGCATGGGCAGCGTGGCGAGGCCGGCGAAGCGCCGTGGCCACTGGCGCACCATCGCCGCGATCTCGTCGTTGACCTCTCGGGCCAGCGCCCGGCCTTCGGCGGCATCGAGGTGATAGCCGAACAGCGGCGTGTGGATGGAGAGCACCTGGACGTCGACCCGCTGGGCGTCCATGTCCTGCAGGCGCTGTTCCGGCGTGAAGCGCACCTTGGGCGAGACGAAGGCGTGGCGCTTACCGCCCCCCACGATGATGCCGACGCCCTCCCCGGGCTCGTGGTGGTAGCCATGCCACGCCTGCCCGGCGTCGGCCGCGCGCCAGAGCGCCTGCGGTACCAGATGCGCGTGGATGTCGATGGAGCGCACGCGCCGACTTCCCGCGGCCGCCGCGGCTACTCGGGGAGACCGTGCAGCAGATACATGGCCCGCAGCGCCGCGCCCGGCGCCCCCATGTCCCCGAACCACTTCCGGTAGATCTCCGCGATGTCCCCGGAGCGGTAGAGGCCGGCGAGGGCCCGGTTGGCGACGAGGCGGAAGGCCGAGTCGTTGCGGCGGACCATGAAGCCGTGCGGCTCGTACGAGAAGATCTCGTCGGCCAGGGCATAGCGCTCGGGCTTGGCGGCCCGGCGCCCGATGCCGATCAGGATGGTGCGGTCGGAGGCGTAAGCGTCCGCCGTGCCCTTCTCCAGCGCGGCCAGCCCTTCCTCATGGGTCTTCACCGGCACGACGGTGGTCTGGACCTGCGCGCGCTGGAGCACGGCCTCGAGGGCGGGCGCGGTCGTGGTGCCCGGGATGACGGCCACGCGCTTGCCCTTGAGGTCGGGCACGGCGCGAATGCCGAGACCGTCCACCACCAGCAGGCTGCCGCCGTCCACGAAGGTCATGGACGTGAAGTCCACCTGCTCCTGGCGGGACAGGCTCATCGTGGTGGAGCCACACTCGATGTCCACGGCGCCCTTGGCCACCGATTCGACGCGATTGGCGGCGGTCACGGGGACGAAGCGCAGATCGAGCTTCGCGAGCCCCAGGCTCTTCTGGACGCCCGCGGCGATGCGACGGCAGAGGTCGACCGAGTAGCCCGCCGGCTGACCCTGCTCGTCCTTGAACGAGAAGGGCCGCGCGGTTTCCCGGTAGCCGATGACGAGGACACCTGCCTTCTTCACCTTCTCCAGCGTGCCGTCGGCCGCGGCCGCCGTGCCGGCGACGGTGAGCGCCAAGCCCAGTGTGATGCCCAGTGCCGCCGCCCTCAGCCGATCGTTCCGCATGTCCGTCCCCCGTGGTGATGGAATGCCGAGGCGCGCGACGAGCTGCCGGCGCGCCGTGAGCGGCCCGACTATATGCTTGCTCTTCGCCGGCGGTCAACCCAACCGCGAGGCCGTGCTAAGCTCGCCCAATGCGGCCGCGCCTCGCCGACCCGATGGTGGGGGCGGTGCTGGCCCTCGGCATCACCCAGATCACCGCCTGGGGCACGAGCTACTACTGCCTCGGCGTGCTCGCGGGGCCGATCGGCCGGGACATGGGCTGGAGCCGGGGCTTCGTCTTCCTTGGCTTCACCGCGGCGCTCCTGGCCATGGGCGTCGTCTCGAACCGCGTGGGCCGCGCCATCGACCGGCACGGCGGCCGCGTGGTGATGTCCCTCGGCACCGTGCTCGTCTCCGCCGGGCTCCTCGCGCTGGCCCTGGTCCACGGCCACGTGGCGTATCTGGCGGTGTGGGTGTTTCTCGGCGTGGGGATGCGGCTCTGCCTCTACGACGCCGCCTTCGCCGCGCTCGTGCAAGTCGCCCCGTCGCGCGGCCGCGCCGCGATCTCCTATCTCACGCTCTTCGGCGCCTTCGCCTCGTCGGTGTTCTGGGTGGTCGGGCACGCGCTGGAGGAGCAGGTGGGCTGGCGGCAGACCCTCATGCTGTTCGCCCTCATCAACCTGGTGGTGTGCCTGCCCCTGCACTGGTTTGGCCTCGCCCGGCGCGAGCCGGCGGGAGTCCCGGGCGCGCCGGCCGGCGCGGGGCGCGCCGAGGATGGGCCGCCGCTCCAGGGCCGCGCGCGCTCGGTCGCCATCGTGCTTTTCGCTCTGATCATGTCGCTCAACGGCTACGTGTTCGGGGTGATCTCGGTGCAGCTCGTCCCCCTGCTGGAGGCGGCTGGCCTCGCCACGGCGGCGGCGGTCTGGGTGGCCTCGCTGAAGGGCGTGGCGCAGTTCGGCGGGCGCGTGGTCGAGATCGTCTTCGGCCGCCGTCTGCGCGCGATCACGGTGGGCCGCATCGCGATCGGGATTCTTCCGCCCTCGCTGGTGCTGCTGCTCGTGGGCACCGGGAGCCTCCCCATGGTGCTGGCGTTCACGCTCCTGATGGGCGCCTCGCAAGGTGTGATCACCATCGTCCGGGGCGCGGTCCCGCTCGCGCTGTTCGGCCCGGCCGGCTACGGCGCGGTGCTCGGCGTGATCGCCACGCCGGTGCTTGTCATCAGCGCCGCGTCGCCGACGATATTCGCCTGGATCGTGGATCGGTGGGGCTGGGGGCCGGGGCGGGTGTCGCTGCTGGCGAGCTGCTCAGCGGCGTGGCTCGCGATGGAGCTGATGTCGCGCTGGTACGAGCGCCAGCGGGCCACCGGCGGCGCGCCCCAATACCGCGCGAAACGCGCGGGAATTGGCTGAGCACAAAGCCGGGCGCATCCGCGATACTGGATGGCGCCCTCATGTCCGATCCCGCCCGCGTCGTCGGAACGCCCAGTGGACACGGCTCGCGCAGCGAGCCGGAGTCCGCCTATGCGTGGACCCGGCTCGGCGCCGCGCTCCTGCTCTCGAGCGTCGGGGGCGTGGGCATGTGGTCGGTGATCGTGGCCCTGCCCGCGATACAGGCGGAGTTCGGCGTGGCGCGCTCCGCCGCCTCGCTGCCCTACACCGTCACGATGATCTGCTTCGGGCTCGGCAGCATCGCGATGGGCCGGCTGTCCGATCGGTTCGGGATCGTCGGGCCCGTGGTGGGCGGCACCGTGATGCTGGGGGTCGGTTACGCCCTCGCCGGCCAGGCGGGAAGCCTCTGGCAATTCATCCTCGCGCAGGGCCTGCTCGTCGGTGTGGCGAGCTCGGCCACCTTCGCCCCCGTCATCGCGGACACCTCGCTCTGGTTCACGCGCAATCGCGGCAAGGCGGTGGCCATCATCGCCAGCGGCAGTTATCTGGCGGGCACCGTATGGCCACCGGTGGTGCAGCACTTCATTCAGAGCGTGGGCTGGCGCCGGACCTTTCTCGGGATCGCCGTCTTCTGCGTGATGACCATGCTGCCCCTGGCCCTGGCGCTGCGACGGCGCTCCCCGATGGCGGGGCCCACCGCGCTGGCGGACCGCGCCGCGGTGTGGACGGGACGGCCGCTCGACATGTCACCGGCGGCGCTACAGACCGTGCTCATCATCGCCGGCCTTTCCTGCTGCGTGGCCATGTCGATGCCGCAGGTGCACATCGTGGCCTACTGCGCCGACCTGGGGCACGGGGCGGCGCGCGGCGCCCAGATGCTGTCGCTGATGCTGGGCTTCGGGATCGTGAGCCGGCTCGCGTCGGGCTGGATCTGCGATCAGATCGGCGGCCGGTGGACCCTGCTCGCGAGCTCGAGCCTGCAGGCGCTGGCCCTGCTCCTGTTTCTCCCCTTCGACAATCTGCCCGCGCTCTACACGCTCTCCGCCCTGTTCGGGCTCTTCCAGGGCGGGCTCGTGCCGTCCTACGCCGTCATCATTCGCGAGTTCTACCCGCCCGAGGAGGCGGGGGTGCGCGTCGCCACCGTCATCACCGCCACCGTGTTCGGCATGGCGCTGGGCGGCTGGATGTCAGGCGTGATCTACGACCTCACCGGCTCGTACCAGACCGCCTTCGTGAACGGCATCCTGTGGAACCTGCTGAACATCGGCATCGCGGTCGGCCTGCTCCGGCGACCCGGGCGCCCGCTGGAGCAGGCCTGGCGCTAGCCCGAGGCCCATTCGCGGCGCGCCGCGGAGCTCGGCGGCTTGGTCGAAGCGCCGGTGAACGAGTCACGCCGCGTCGTCGTCCACCTCGACCTTCACCGTGCCTTCGTGAACATCGACCGCCGCGACGCGGGCCTCGGTCTCTCCGTGGCGCTCGATGCGCAGCGTGAGCCGCGCCCGGCCCAGTCGGAGCCCGCGCAGCTCGACCCATTCGAGCCACCGCGGCAGCCGGGGCCGGACGACCTGCAGCCGCCCCTCGAGCGCGGAGGGAGCCAGGCCGAGCAGGCTCCAGAGCGCGGACGGCAGGGCTCCGGACGCCCATGCCTGGGGGCTGCAAGCGACCGGGTACGGCACCGGCCGATGCTCACTCTCGGACCGGCTGACCCCGGCGTACACCTCGGGCAGCCGGTACTCCGGCAGGTTCGACGCCGCCTCGAACAGCGCGTCGAAGACCCGGATCGCCTCGCCGGCGTGACCGTAGCGCGTGAAGCCGCTCAGGATCAGGGCGTTGTCGTGGGGCCACACGCTGCCCCGGTGATAGCTCAGCGGGTTGTACGCCGCGGCCTCGGACGAGAGCGTGCGGATGCCCCAGCCGGAGAACATGTCGCGGGCGAGGAGCCGTGCCGTCACCCGCGCCGCCCGCTCGCGCGCGGCGATCCCGGTCCATAGGACCTGGCCGGCGTTGGATGCGACGACAGTCGCCGGCCGCCCCCCGGCTTGCCGGGCAAGGACGTAGCACCCGAGGCTCTCGTCCCAGAAGTCGCGCTCGAAGCGGTCGCGCATCGCGTCGGCCTGCCCCATCAGCGCGCGGGCGCGCTCGTCGTCCCCCAGCAGGCGCAGGATCTCGGCGGTGTCGCGCCATGCCCGGAAGGCGTACCCCTGGACCTCGCACAGGGCGATGGGCGGGTCGGGGAGGGAGCCGTCGGCATTGACGATCGCGTCCCCGGAATCCTTCCATCCCTGGTTCACCAGGCCCGTGCCGTAGCGGCCCCGGTAGTCGAGGTACCCGTCCCCGTCCGAGTCGGCGGGGCCTTCCATCCACCCCAGGGCGGCGTCGACATGGGGCCGGAGCTCGCGCGCGGTCGCCAGATCTCCGGACCACCGGACGTGCTCCGCGAGCAGCATGAGGAAGAGCGGCGTGGCGTCGACGGAGCCGTAGTAGGCCGGACTCTGCGGTATGGCGCCCAGTTTGGCCAGCTCGCCCACGCGCAGCTCGTGGAGGATCTTGCCGGGCGCAGCGTCGCGGTATTCGTCGAAGGCGGCCGCCTGATATCGTGCCAGCAGGCGAAGCGTGTCGGCGGCCGTCCCCAGGCCGTAGGGCAGCGTCTGCAAGGCGGCGAGCGCGGAGTCCCGCCCGAACAACGTCACGAACCACGGAATGCCGGCGGCGAAGTACTCACGGCCGTCGAGCTTGGACTGGAGCAGGCGCAGGTCCAGCAGGGCTCGCTGCATCACCCGATCGAAGAGCGGATTGGACGACCGCACGACGGTGGCGCGCCCGACCCAGGCATCCTCGGACCGCTGGAGCCAGCGCCGGAGCCGATGCGGCGGAGGCACCTCGCCGTCCGCGGTCCGGTCCTCTCCGCCCGGGACGGTCTCCAGCGGGCGGATGGCGATGGCCACCGCGCGGCGCTCGCCGGGCTCGAGACGCAGATCGTACTCGGCCCGCGCGCCATCGAGACGAGAGGGTGGTGGCGAGAAGCGCAGCGTGGTGACGCGCCGAATCCGGTCGCGGCCCTCGTAGCTCAGCTCCACGCGATCATGGCCCGGCCGCGCCGGCTCACACGTGCGTCCCCGCGGGCCATCCACGAAGCGCTTGACCACGAAGACGTCGTCGAAGGCGGCGCCGTATCGCAGCTCCAGCCGGAGCGCCGCCGGCGCGCGGCCGTAGTTGTGGAGCGACATCAGCTCGTGCACCACCCCCGCCCGGATGAGGCGCTGCCGCCGGACGCTGATGGAGTTGCGGGGCAGGATCGTGCGGCCACGGGCATCACGCTGCTCGGGGTTCACCAGGTAGTGATGGGTCTCGTAGCTGTGCACGGACGCGGCGGCCAGCGCGGTCGGCGTGGCGCCGTTGATGCGCAGGGTGTAGACGCCGAGGAACCGGCAGTCGTGCAGATACAGCCCGAAGGCGTGCGGCCGCTCGAACGGCACGTCGCCGGCGGTGTTCGTGACCAGAAACAGGCCTCGTGCCTTCAACACCACCGCCCCCGCCCCGCCGTGGCCGACGCGGGCCGGGTGCGGCTGGGTGAGGATTCGCTCCTTCGTGCGGTGCTGGGACTTCTTCACCGGCCGCCTCCTTCCGCGACCCGGGCGTGCGCGAGGGGCACGAACCGAGCGCCGCGCTGGCGGGCATAGACCTGGGTGATCTCCGCACCCAGGAACAGGATGAGCGCCGAATAGTAGACCCAGACGAGAAAGACCACGAGTGAGCCGGCGGCTCCGTAGCTGGAGCCGATGCTGGCGTGCCCGAGGTAGACGCCGATCAGCACTTTGCCGAGCGCGAAGAGCACCGAGGTGAAGGCGGCGCCCGCCCAGACGTAGCGCCAGGGGATGTGGACGTCGGGGAGCACCCGATAGATCGCCGCGATGAGCACGGTGATGACGCCGAGGGAAACGACCCGGTTCACCTGCTTCCAGAAGGTCCCGCCCCAGGGCATCAGGTGGGCGAGGTAGTCGTGCAGCGCGGCGAGCGCCGCGCTCAGCACCAGGGACACCAGGAGGACGAAGCCGACGGTCAGAACAAGGGCCAGGGAGAGGAGCCGCGTGCGGATGAGGCCCCACAGGACATGGCGGTCGGGCACCGCCTTGACGTTCCAGATCCGGTTCAAGGACGTTTGGAGCTGGGCGAACACGGTCGTCGCACCGAGAAGAAGGGTCAGCACGCCCACGATCACCGAGATCCGGCCGCCGCGCGGATCCTCGGCGTGGCGCAGCACGAGCTCCACCGTATCGGCTCCGTATGGACCGACGACCTCCTCGATCTGGGTCACGACCTGCTTCCGCACCGCGTCCTGGCCCCACACCAGCCCGGCACCCGCGACCACGACGAGCACCAGCGGGGAGAGCGAGAGAAGGGTATAGAAGGAGAGGGCGGCCGCCAGCTGAAACGGAGATTCAGCGAGGAACTCGCTCACCGTGTCCCGGATGAAGACCCCGGCGCGCGCGACCAGACCCTTCACCCCGGGCTTAGCTCGACGGTGCCCTGGCGGGCGGGCAGCGTGGGGTCGGCGCCCTCGAACCGGCCGACCAGCCGACGCTCCTCGAGCCTGAGCACGAGCTGGCCTCCGCCCGTGAGCGGAACGGTCACGACGTCGCCGCACACGGTGGCGTAGTACCGGCCCGAGTGCGCGGTCGCGCCGACGAGGAAGGTCACCTGGGCAATCGCGCGCCCCGTGCCCTCTTCCAGCGAGATTACGAGGCCGGCGGACCCGCGCCCCGGGCCGGCGCTACGCCAGGTTCCCTTCCATGCGCCCTCGACCGCCGCCGGCGGCGCCCCGGACGCACACGGCTGGGCCACCGTCACCGGGGCTGAAAGAAGGAGCGCGCCGAGGAGGGCCAATGCGCCCGGCGTCATGCGCCGCTTCGATGGGTATGCGTTGAGTCTGGAATCGTTCATCGCGTCGTCGCTCGCCCGCCCGGAAGGGTGCATTTCGCGTGCCGCCGTCCCGTGCCCCGGGAGCGGGTACCCACGACCTACCTGGACAGGAGCGCGGCCAGGAACGCGCGGACGGCGGACACGTCAGCCAGGCGAAACGCGGCGGAGCGTACATCGGGACCGACCCCGATGGCGAGCGCGTTCGCCGGGAGGGCGGCGAACAGATCCTCGTCGGTCCGGTCGTCGCCCACGGCGATCAGCATGCTTGCCGGCGGCGCCTGGGCCAAGGCCAGGGGAACGACGCGGCCCTTGTGAATCCCGCGGGGTCGCACCTCGATGACTTTCGCGCCCGCGAGCACCTCCGCGGGCTGGCCCTCGAGCCGCTCGCGCAGCGCGCGCGACAGCGCGCGCGCCATGGCGTCACCGAGGGCGGGATCGGCCATCCGGTAGTGCCACGCCAGTGCCACGCTCTTCTCCTCGACCATCGAGCCGGGGGTCCGTGCGACGAACTCGTCCAGGATCCGTCGCGCCTCGCCACGCCACGTCGCGCGGGGCACCTCGACAGATCGCCAGCATGACGCGCCGGGCGCCCGCGACCAGAGCCCGTGCTCCGCATGGAGCCAGAACCCGAATTCGCCGAGCCACGCCTCGGCGACCTCCCGGGAGCGTCCGGTTACGATGTGAACGGTCGTGCGGGGTCGGGCGCCGAGTGCTCGCAGTAGCTCCCGGAGAGCGGAATCCGGGGGCGCCAGCTCGGGTGTGCGGGCGAACGGCACCAGGGTGCCATCGTAGTCGAGGAGGAGCACGAGGTACCCGGCCCGCGGAACCCGGCGCGCGAGCGCGTCCGGCTCGGATGGAGACGCCGCGGCCGGCTCGTCAGCGCGGAAGCCGCACATGGCGCGTGTCTGTTGCGGGCGGACGTATTGTGGGACACACGTCCGTATCCCGGCCCCCGGACCCCAGGAGGATCCCATGAGCGACATCTTCAAGCAGGACTTCGCGGCCCTCGTGCTCAGCCTCGGCGCCTCCACCGCTCAGGCGGGCGTCCGCATCGTGCTCATGCTGGTAGGCGGCTATCTCGCGGTCCGGCTGCTCCGGGCAGCGCTCGGCCGGCTCGAGGACCTCCTGGTGCGGACGGGGGCGCGCACCGAGCTCGTCCCCGGCGCCGCCCGCAAGCGCGTGACCACCTTGACCGGTCTGCTGCTCACACTGGGCGTCGTCGCAGTGTGGTCGGTGGTCGGTATCATCTGCCTCGACCAGCTCGGCCTCGACGTGGCGCCGATCCTGGCCGGCGCCGGCATCGTCGGCCTGGCGGTAGGGTTCGGCGCCCAGAACCTCGTGCGCGACGTCATCGCGGGGTTCTTCCTCGTCCTCGAGAACCAGGTGCGGGTGGGCGACGTCGCGGTGGTGAACGGCACCGGCGGACTCGTGGAAGCGATCACCTTCCGAACCATCGTCCTGCGTGACCTCGCCGGCGTGGTCCACGTCGTGCCGAACGGGGCGATCGACACCCTCGCGAACATGACCAAGGGCTGGTCCGGCTACGTCATCGACGTCGGCGTCGCCTACAAGGAGGACACCGACCGCGTTGCCGAGCTCATGACCGAGGTGGGCGAGAGCCTTCGGCAGGATCCGCGGTTCGCCGCCTCGATCCTCGAGCCCATCGAGGTGTTCGGCGTGGACGACTTCACGGACTCCGCGGTCACCATCAAGGCCCGCCTGAAGACGCTGCCCATCCAGCAGTGGACGGTGGGACGGGAATATCGGCGGCGGCTCAAGAAAGCGTTCGACGCCCACGGCATCGAGATCCCGTTCCCGCATCGCTCGCTCCACGTGGTCTCGCCTCGCGACCCGATCGCGGTGGTGGTCCGCGGCACGTCGTCACCCACCGAGGCCGCCTGAGCGCGGGGCCACCCGACCGCCATCGCGCCTTATATCGTGATACGATACACGTTACATGCGTCGGGCGGTGCGCGTTCTCATCCCCCTCGTCGCCGTGCTCGCCGGCATCGCGTACGCGGTGGTGCCGCTGGTGGATGGGTTGACGCTGCGATGGTTCGTCCGGGACCTCGACATCCGGGCCAGACTGATCGCGAGCGCGGTGGAGGAGCCCCTCCTCGAGCTGCTCGAGGATCCGGCACGGGACCGTGTGCGCGTCCAGCGGGTTCGTGCCCTCTTCGATCGGGTCATCAAGGACGAGCGCCTGTTCGCCCTGGGATTCTGCGACGCCACCGGAGCCGTTCTCTACAAGACCGAGACGCTGCCGGCGGGCTTTCGCTGCCCTTCCGGCCCACCGGCCGCCGATGGCAGCGCGGGCCGGATGGTGAAGCACGAGCGTGGCCCGCTGCACGTGGCCACGAGCCCCCTCGTCGCCGGCGGCGTGCCGGTCGGCTCGCTGATGGTGGTCCACGACATGAGCTTCGTCGAGCGGCGGAGCGCAGACACCAAGCGGTACATCGTCTACTTGTTCGGGGCGATCGGGGGCGTGGTAGCGCTGGTGACCGTGCTCCTCGTCGAGCTGTCATGGCGCGGCTGGATGGCCCGGACCACCGCGCTGATCCGGACTCGGTCGCGTACCGGCGTGTTCCCGCCGCACGCTCGCGAGCTGCGCCCGATCGCGCGCGACCTCGCCGTGCTCGTCCAGGAGCTCGAGCACGAGCGCCGCGCGCGAGACGAGGCCCAGGTGCGCTGGGAAGCCGATGCCCTGCGCCGCATCCTCGTCGAGGACCTCCGGGGGGACGAGGTCCTGTGCGTCTCAAACCGGGAGCCCTACATCCACGTGCGGCGCGGCCCGCACATCGAGGTTCAGCGCCCGGCCAGCGGTCTCGTCACCGCGCTGGAGCCCGTGATGCGCGCCTGCTCGGGCACCTGGATCGCGCATGGGTCGGGCAGCGCCGACGCCGACCTGGTGGACGCGCACGACGTGGTGATGGTGCCCCCGGAGCGCCCCGCCTATCGCCTGCGCCGGGTCTGGCTTTCCGAGGCCGAGGAGGCCGGCTACTACTACGGGTTCGCGAACGAGGGGCTGTGGCCGCTGTGCCACATCGCGCACACCTCCCCGACGTTCCGCGCCCAGGACTGGCAGCACTACGACACCGTCAACCAGCGCTTCGCCGACGTGGTCGCGGCCGAGGCGCGCAGCCCCAACCCGCTCGTGCTCGTCCAGGACTACCATTTCGCCCTCCTCCCCGCCTACATCCGCGCGCGCCTGCCCGAGGCGACCATCGTCACCTTCTGGCACATCCCGTGGCCGAACCCGGAGGCCTTCGGCATCTGCCCCTGGCGAGAGCGCATCCTCGAGGGGCTGCTCGGCTCGTCCATCCTCGGGTTCCACACACAGTTCCACTGCAACAACTTCTTCGACAGCGTCGACCGGTACCTCGAGGCGCGCGTCGATCGCGAGACCTTCTCCGTCTCCTACGGAGGCGAGGCCACGCTGGTCCATCGCTACCCCATTTCCATCGAGTGGCCGCCGGCGGCGCTGGCCGCCCAGCCCTCCGTGGAAGCGTGCCGCGCGTCGGTGCGCGCGGCGCTCGGGATTCCGGCCGATCGGCTCCTCGGGGTGGGCGTCGACCGCCTCGACTATACGAAGGGCATCGTCGAGCGCTTCGCCGCGGTGGAGCGGCTGCTCGAAGCCGAGCCGGAGTGGCGCGAGCGCTTCGTGTTCGTGCAGCTCGCGGCGCCGTCCCGCTCGAGCATCGAGCAGTATCAGCAGCTCGAGGCCCGCGTCCGCGCCGCCGCAGAGCGCGTGAACCAGCGGTTCGGGACGCCGGGCTACGCTCCCATCGTCCTGCGAGTCCAGCATCACGACGCGAGCGAGGTGTACACCTACTACCGGGCCGCCGAGGTCTGCTACGTGAGCAGCCTCCACGACGGCATGAATCTCGTCGCCAAGGAATTCGTCGCCGCTCGTGACGACGAGCGCGGTGTGCTCGTGCTCTCGCAGTTCACGGGGGCCGCACGCGAGCTGGTGGAGGCCCTCATCGTCAATCCGTACGACGTGGAACAGGCCGCCGCGGCGTTGCACCTGGCTCTCGTCATGCCGTCCTCCGAGCAGCGGGACCGCATGCGCAGCATGCGGAGCCTCGTCCAGGAGTTCAACATCTACCGCTGGGCGGGCCGCATGCTCATCGACGCCGCCCGCATGCGGCACCGGCGGCGCCTCAGCGCGCGCGTCGGCTCGGCCGGAAAGCCTCTTACCGTCGACGCCCGCTGAGCCGCGGCGCGAAGCCACGCGCCGGCGCGGCGGGCGATGCCTCCGGGGAGGCCTTGTCCATCCCCCGGGCGTGTGCGAGGGTCTCGGCATGCGGTCGGGAAAGGAATACCTGGCGAGCCTCCGCGACGGCCGCGCCATCTTCCTCGACGGGGCGCGCGTGGACGACGTGACCACGCATCCGGCCTTCGCGGAGTCTGTGCAGCGCATCGCCGAGCGCTACGACGCCGCGCGCGCGACGCCGGAGATCAATACGTGGGTGGACCCCGGGACCCGTGGGCGCAGCGGCGCGATGTGGCTCATCCCCCGCTCGGCCGAGGACCTCGGGCGCCGCCGCGCCGTGCATCGGTTCTGGGCCGAAGGCTCCTACGGCCTGATGGGCCGCACCCCCGACCACGTCGCCTCCGTCCTCACCGCCTTCGCGGGATGGCGGCAGCTCTTCGACCGCGGTGGGCGCCAGTTCGGCGACAACGTCGTCCGCTTCCATGAGAAGGCGCGCGACGAGGATCTCTACCTCGCCTACGCCATCGTCCCGCCCCAGATCGACCGCGTGACGCCCGCGCACCGGCACCCCGAGCCCTATCTCCACACCGGCGTGGTCCGGGAAACCGACGCCGGCGTCGTGATCCGCGGCGCCCACGCCATCGCGACGTCCGTGACCATGGCGAACTGGCTCTACGTGAGCTACATCACGCCCCTCGCGCCCGGAGACACGGACTACGCAATCTCGCTCGTGCTGCCGGTGAACGCGCCGGGCCTCCGGCTCCTCCCCCGCCGGCCGTACGCGACGCTCGCCACCAGCGTCTACGACTATCCCCTGTCCGCCCGCTACGATGAGATCGATACGACGGTGGTTTTCGACGACGTGCTCGTGCCCTGGGAGCACGTGTTCGTGCACAAGAACGTGGACCTGGTCACCGCCCAGTTCCACGAGTCGCCCGCCCATACCACCGCCAATTTCCAGTCGCTGGTGCGCTTCGGCGTGAAGCTGGAGCTCCTGGCCGGGCTGGCCATGAAGCTCGTGGAGGTCGGGCGGGGGGAGGGCGACCCCGCGACCCAGGCCACGCTCGGCGGCGACCTCGCCACCTACGTCGCCGCCTTCGACGGGCTCGTGAAAGCCGCCGAGCGCTTCCCCTTGATCAGCGAGGGCTACGCGCGCCCGCATCCCCAGTACATCTACGCGGGCATGAGCCTCCAGCGCCGGGTCATCGTGGACCTCTACCGCACCATCCGCGAGCTGGCCGGCGGCGCCTTCCAGACCCTGCCCTCGTCCGAGATCGCCTTCCTCTCGCCCGATACGCGCGCCGCGACCGAGCGCTACTACCAGTCAACGGCCGCGTCCGCGCGCGACCGCGTGAAGCTTCTCCGCCTCGTCTGGGACCTCATCGGCACCGAGTACGGGGGCCGTCAGCTCCAGTACGAGATGTTCTACTCCGCGGCCCAGCCGGTGGTGAACCGGCGCATGTTCCGTGCCTACGATTGGGAATCGGCGAAGGCGCTGGTGGACCGGCTGCTGTCGGAGTACTGAGGCACGCATCCGGGTGTCGCCGGATGGCCCACGCGAGCAGGCCGGGTAGCCTGCGCCGATAGAAATTCCCCGGCGCCGCGCTCCGGGACGTCCGCGGGTGTTCACCGCCGAGCCAAAACGGCTGATCCGCGGCTCTTCCCGGAGTGGCACGTTCGTTGTATCGCCGAGGCTCACCACCATTGTGGCGGAGGGCCCCACATGAAAATCGCCGGACACCTGATTCATCCGATGCTGATCGTATTCCCGCTGGGCTTGCTGACAACCGCCGTCGTGTTCGACCTGATCGGCCTCGTGTGGGGTCAGGACATGTGGTACGGGGTCGCGTACTGGATGATCGTCGCCGGGATCGTGGGCGGGCTCCTGGCCGCCGTGTTCGGCGTCCTCGACTACGTCGGCTTGCCGCGAAACACGCGAGCCCGGGCCGTCGGCCTGTACCACGGCGTCGGGAACGTCGTGGTGATGGTGCTGTTCATCGCGAGCTGGCTCTTGCGGCGCCCGGATCCGCTCCACCCCGGCACGGGAGCGCTCCTGCTCTCGTTCGTCGGCCTCGGACTGGCGCTGGTCACGGGCTGGCTCGGCGGCGAGCTGGTGCAGCGGCTAGGGGTCGGAGTGGACGAAGGCGCCAACCTGAACGCGCCCAGCTCGCTCGCGACGAGCGATGCCAAGGCGCCGGGCCGCCGGCGCGCCGCGTGACATCCGAAGGGCGCAGACCCGAGCGCTCTGCTTGACCGTTCGTTCGAGATTCAGTATCGTCCACGCGATGGCGACCACGCGGCCGACGGTGGCGTAGCGGCGGCCACGCGGGCGGCCCGTGTGGCCGACCGTGCCTCGCTGGAGCCCGCGGCGTAGCTCCCCCTTCGAGCCGCCCGACGCGCTCACCTTCACCGCGGACCAGATGGTCACCACCATCATCGATCTGCTCGCGCCCCTGCGCGCGGACCCGGCGGCCCAAGCCCACGCAGATCGTGGAGATCCTCGAGCGCCTGAGCGGAAGGAGGACAGGATGACGACGACCCCCGAAGGGCTGGACCCCGGCATCCGGAGCCGCGAGATTACGTTCGAGGCCGACGTCGTGGGCGTCACGCCGTACCTCAAGCTGGCCACCGTGCACCGGAACGGCAGCGGGCACATGACGTTCGCGTGCGACGAAGGGCCGAATCTCGGAGGCCTGGGCTCGGCCCCCACGCCACTCATGTACTTCAGCGCGGCACTGGCGTTCTGACTCATGACTCAGGTGTCCCGGTACGGGCACATGCTGAAGGTGACGGTGACGCGCATGACGATGCACGTGACGACGCACTTCCGGGTGACCGGCGCGGTCTTGGACGACACCGTCGAGGCGGAGATGGTCGGCGCCGAGACGACCCTGGAGCTCACCTCGCCCGACCCGCCGGAGCGCGTCGCCAAGGTCGTGAGCAACGCCGAGCGCGGATGCTTCGTGATGCAGGCGCTCCTGCGGCCGGTGCCGGTGACCGGCCGAACGTTCCTGAACCGCGAGCCCCTGACACTGCCCGGGCGATCTGGCTTGACTACATGAATATGTAGTCATATACTCCAAGCGAGGAGGATCAGCCATGTCGACCGCCACTGCTGCCGCCGTCACCGTCCAGGCCTTCCGTAGCCCGGAAGGCTGCGTCGCCTATCTCGTCGCGGACGAGGCCAGCCGGACCGCGCTCGCCCTCGACCCGCGTCTCGACCAGGTCGACCAGCTTGCCCAGGCGCTGGCCGGTCAGGGGCTTCGCCTGACGCACGTGCTCGACACGCACACCCACGCCGATCACCTCTCGGGCGTCCGCAAGCTCGCTCAGCGCACCGGCGCCACCGTGCTGGCTCACGCCGCCTCCAGGCTCAAGGGCTCCGCGCAGCGCGTCGCCGGTGGCGCGAGCATTCGGCTGGGCGCCTCGACCGTGGTCGTGCTGGACGCCCCCGGCCACACACCGGACTCCCTCGCGCTGCTGGTGGAGGGTCACCTCTTCACCGGCGATGCCCTCTTCGTGGGCGGGGCCGGCCGGACGGATTTCATGGGCGGCAGCGCCTCCGAGCTCTTCGACACCTTCCGCGCCTTCGAGGCCCTGCCCGAAGCGACCGTCGTCCATCCCGGCCACGACTACATCGGCCGCCCTGAGTCGACCATCGGGGCCGAGAAGGCCGGAAATGCGCTCCTCCGCGAGCGGGATCGCGCGGCTCTCGTGGCCCGCCTCGCTTCGAAGACCGCGCCGCCCGCGAACATGGCCGCCATACTGCGTCATAACCTCGGCGAGGCCGACGCGGCGACCATCACGCCCGCCGAGCTCCACGAGCTGCGCCGGCACGGCGCCGCGCCCCTACTCGTCGACGTCCGGAGCCCCATCGAGTTCGAGGGCGAGCGGATCGACGGGTCGCTCAGCGTGCCGCTCGAGACCCTCGACGCGCGCCTGCACGAGCTGCCGGAGCAGGCGGACGTGGTGGTCGTCTGCCGCACCGGCGTCCGCGCCACCATCGCGGCGGAGACGCTCGGCCGGGCCGGCCGTCGGTCGCGCGTGCTCGAGGGCGGGGTGCTGGCGTGGCGCAGCGCCAAGCTGCCGCTCCGGGTCGGCCGCAAGCGGCTGCCCGTGGACCGGCAGGTGCAGCTCATCGCGGGCAGCATGGTGCTGACGGGCGTCGCGCTCGGGACCGTCGTGAACCCGTGGTTCCTGGGCCTCGCCGCCTTCTTCGGCGCCGGCCTGACGTTCGCGGGAGCGACGGGCACCTGCGGTCTCGCGCTCGTGCTCATGAAGATGCCGTGGAATCGTCCCCTCGCCACCCCGCCCAGCGAGGGCGCGGTGTGCGCCGCCGGCGGCCCAGCCGCGTCGGCGTGCGCGGCGTCGACCACGTCGACCTGTGCCGCGCCGACCGGTCAGGAGCGCTGAGCGTGGCCCGTAAGCACCGCCCGGCGCCGCTTTCACGCGAGGCCCTCGAGCTGGTCGCGCAGCGCTTCCGCGCGCTCGGGGACCCGACGCGCCTGGCCCTTCTTCAAGCGCTCTTCGAGCGCGAGCGCACGGTGCAGGAGCTCTGCGCCGACACCGGCGCTTCCCAGGCCAACGCGAGCAAGCACCTGGCCCTGCTCCTCGAGCAGGGGCTGGTCGCCCGGCGCCGAGAAGGCCTCTTCACCCGCTACCGCATCGCGGACCCGACGCTTCAAGCGCTCTGCCGGCTCGTCTGCGGCTCGCTGGCGGATCGGCACGAAGCCGTGCGCGCCCACCTGGCGTCCTGACGCACGGAGGGCGCAGAGCCCGGCGGCAACTCTGCGCCCTCGTTGCGATTGAATGGCGGGCTCGACGGGACTTGAACCCGCGACCTCTGGATTGACAGTCCAGTGTGCTAACCAGGCTGCACCACGAGCCCGTGGCGGTACTTCGCGAGGTTACACGACGCCACCAGTCAGCGCAAGGACTGGCTGAGCGACGCGCTTCAGAGGGGTCAGCGCCCCAGGCGGATCTCCCGCCGCACCCCGCGCATGTCCATCTCGTACTCGAGCCCCTCGATGGGGGGGCGGCTGAGATACCAGTGCACCCCGTGGACGGCGGCCGGGCCCATGACGTCCAGCAGGGTGCGCTCGAGGAAGCCGCGGATCGCGTGCGGCGTGTAGATGTCCACCGCGGTCACCTCAGCCCAGGTGCTGCCGAGGCCGGCCAGCCGCTCGGTCTGCGTCGCCATGACGTAGGCGGCCTTCTCGGCCAGCGCCGCCGGCGAGGTGTCCCCGCGCCGGACGATGTCGGCGGCGGTGCGGCCGCGCACGTCGCCCGAGCCCGCGATCACGAACGTGGGCGGACCGGGATCCGTGCTGGGGGCGGTGTAGGAGAAGCCGAAGAGAGAGGGCTCCGCGGGGGCGCCCACCACCGGGGCCACGTTGGTGCGCGCGATCGGGTTCACGCCGTCCACCAGCAGGCCCCAGCTCTCCAGGAGCTCGCGATAGGGTCGATTGAACTCGTCGAAGCCGTCGAAGGAGAAGGGACGCGGGATGCGGAGCTCGATGGCGCAGAGGGCCGCACGTGGACGGCCCGCCGCGTGGAGGTGCGCGTCGATCTTCGCGAAGCCGTCCCGCCACGGAATGGGCCTCTGGAGCGTGGCGTGCACGATCTCGTGATCGGGCGCGGCGATGGCTCCCGCGGAGAAGGGCTCGATGCCGGGGAGGAAGCGGTACTGGCCGGCGGCGTGCGGGACGAGCGGCGGCGATGTGGTCATGGTCGCCATGATAGCGCGGCGGGCGCGCCCGCGGTCAGCCGCTGCGGAGACCGCGGACCGCGAGCCAGAGGCCGAGGAGGGCCAGAAAGCCCAGCACCACCCGGTTGAACGAGCGCTGATCGAGCCGATCCTGCACGCGGAGGCCCACCCAGAAGCCGCCCAGCGCCACCAGCATGAGGGCCGCCGACCAGGCCGCCAGCGGCCACGACAGAAGGCCGACGTAGACGACGGCCCCCAGCTGCACGAGCTTGTAGACGATGAACGTGAAGGCGACCGCGGCGAGGAACTCTCCCTTGGCGAGCCCGAGCGCGTTGAAGTACATCACGAGCGGCGTCCCCGGGACATTGGTGACTCCGCCGATGACGCCGGCACCGAAGCCCACGAGCGGCGAGACCACACGCTCCCACTCCGGGCGCACGCGCGGCGCGACGCCCGCGGCGCTCGCCGCCACGTAGAGCAGGAGCACCACGCCCAGGATGAGCAGGGCCGTCCGCGGGGACAGCACGATCAGCAGCCATGTTCCCAGCAGCGTGCCGACCGCGCCGGCGGCGAGGAGGGTCGCGAACCGTCGCGCCGCCGCCCCCGGCCCACCGAGCCGGGCGAGCTGGAGCCCGTCCATCGCGATGTTGGGCAGGATCAGCAGGACCACGGCGGCCTGGACACCGGTGACGAGGCTCAGCAGCGGCGTGCCGAGGGTCGGGAAGCCGAAGCCGATCGATCCCTTGACGAAGGCGGCGGCGAGCACCGCGAGGCTACCGAGGACCAGGAGCACGCGACGATCATACGGTACACTCCCGACATGCCACCTTCTTCGACGCCGCCGCTCCGCTCCCGGAACTGGTTCGCACCCAAGAACCTCGACGGGTTCATGCATCGCTCCTACCTCAAGGCCGAGGGCTTCTCCGACGCCGTGTTCGACGGCCGGCCGGTGGTCGGGATCTGCAACTCGTGGTCGGAGCTCAACAACTGCAACGCGCATCTCCGCCAGCTCGCCGAGGCCGTCAAGCGCGGGGTGTGGAGCGCGGGCGGCTTCCCCCTCGAGTTCCCGGTGATCTCCCTGGGCGAGATCCTGATGAAGCCCACCACCATGCTGTTCCGCAACTTGATGGCCATGGACGTGGAGGAGTGCATCCGCGGCTATCCGCTGGATTCGGTGGTTCTTCTCGCCGGCTGCGACAAAACCACGCCGGCCATGCTCATGGGCGCGGCCTCGGCGGACGTGCCCTGCCTCATGGTCACCGGCGGCCCCATGCTGCGCGGGATGTGGAGCGGTCAGGCCATCGGCTCCGGCACGGACGCGCGCAAGCTCTGGGCGCAGCGGCGCGCCGGCGAGATCACCGACGAGACGATGGCCGAGGTGGAGGCCTGCCTCTCGCGCTCGAGCGGCCACTGCATGGTGATGGGCACCGCCTCCACCATGGCGGCGATGGCGGAGACGCTGGGGCTCACCCTGCCCGGCAATGCCGCCATCCCCGCCGCGGACTCGCGCCGCCTCGCGCTCGCCGAGGAGAGCGGCCGGCGGGCGGTGGCGATGGCGCTCGCGCGGGGGCCGCGCCCGTCCGAGATCCTCACCGCGGAGGCCTTCGACAACGCCATCCGCGCCGACATGGCCATCGGCGGCTCCACCAACGCCATCGTGCATCTCGTCGCCATCGCGGGCCGGGCGAATGTGCCGCTGCCGCTCGCGCGCTTCGACGAGCTCTCGCGGGCCACGCCGCTCCTCGTCAACGTGCGGCCCTCGGGCAAGCACCTCATGGAGGACTTCTTCTACGCGGGCGGGCTCCCCGCGGTGCTGAAGAACCTCCTGCCCCTCCTCCACGGGAGCACGCTCAGCGTGAACGGCAAGACCCTGGCCGACAACGTGCGCGACGCCGTCTGCTACGACGACGACGTCATCCGCCCTCTCGACATGCCCCTGGCCCCCGAGGGCGGCACGGTGATCCTCTTCGGCAATCTCTGCCCGGACGGCGCTGTGCTCAAGCAGTCGGCGGCCTCCGCGCATCTCCTCACCCACCGCGGCCGCGCGGTGGTGTTCGAGGATTCGCTGGATCTCGAGCGGCGCATCGACGATCCCTCTCTCGCCGTCGACGAGACCAGCGTGCTCGTGCTCAAGCAGTCGGGCCCGAAGGGTGGCCCCGGCATGCCCGAGGCCGGGGCCGCGCCCATCCCCGCGCGCCTGCTCCGGGCCGGCGTGAAGGACATGGTGCGCATCTCGGACGCGCGGATGAGCGGCACCTCCTACGGCACCGTGATCCTGCACGTGGCGCCGGAGTCGGCGGTGGGCGGACCGCTCGCCCTGGTTCGTGACGGCGATCAGATCGAGCTGGACGTGCCGCAGCGCCGCCTGTCGCTCCTCCTCCCCGAGGACGAGCTGGCGCGGCGACGGGCGGCGTGGACGCCTCGGCCGGACGGCGTGACCGGCGGCTATCTCCGTCTCTATCTCGACCACGTCCTCCAGGCCAACGACGGCGTGGACTTCGACATCCTGCGCGGGCGCCGCGCCGTGCTCGACGAGGAGACCGCGCGCGGCTTCCGCCTCGCCTGAGGCGTCGCGCGACGCGCATGACCGATCACGCGGCGGCGGTAGTGATTGGCGCGGGCGCCTTCGGCGCGTCCACCGCCTACCACCTGGCCCGCCGCGGCGTGGACGTGGTGCTGCTCGATCAGCACGCGCTGGGCTCGCAGACCTCGCCGCGGGCCGCCGGGCTCACCAGCCAGGCCGATCCCGTCCCCGTCATGGCGCGCCTGCGCCGCGAGGCGTGCGCGGCCTTCGCGCGCTTCGAGGCGGACATGGGCCGCTCGGTGGGCTATCACCGCTCCGGCAGCCTGCGCGCCGCCTACACGGAGGCCGGCGAGCGGCGCGTGCGGGAGGGGCTCGCCACCGCCCAGGCGCTCCAGATCCCCGCGGCGCTCATCTCCAGCGCCGAGGCGGAGCGGCTCGCTCCGCATTTCCGCGCGGGCGCGGCCCGCGCCATCCTGCACGTGCCCGACGACGGGTGGCTCGATCCGGCGCGCCTGGCGGTGGGCTTCGCGGCGCGCGCCGCCGAGCTGGGTGCGCGGACGCGCCCCTTCACGCGCGTCACGGGCCTCCTCGCTGGGGGCGGCCGTGTCGCCGGCGTCGTCACCGACCGCGGCGAGATCCGCGCTCCGGTGGTGGTGGACGCGGCGGGCGCGTGGGCCGCGCGCGTGGCCGCGGGGGCGGGGCTCCGCGTGCCGCTGGTGCCCATGCGGCATCAGCTCCTCGTCACCGAGCCCATCCCGGGCGTCGAGCCCCTGCAGCCCATCGTCCGGCTCGTCGAGGCCAGCGTGTACGTGCGCCATGAGCAGGGGGGCCTCCTCTTCGGCGGTTACGAGGACGCGCCCCGGGTCGTCGACGCGGCGGCCCTGCCGCCCGCCTTCCAGATGGCCGACCTGCCGCTCGACCTCGCCGTGCTCCGCGGGCTGATCGACGAGGTGGGCGCGCACTTCCCCGCCCTGCGCACCGCGCGGGTGGCCATTCATCGGGGCGGGCTGCCGACGATGACCGCGGATGGCCGCCCCGTGCTGGGCCCTGTACCGGGGCTCGAGGGCTTTCACGTGGCGTCAGGCTGCTGCGTGGGCGGGCTCGGGCTCTCCCCGGCGGCCGGGCGGGCGCTCGCCGACCTGATCGTGGATGGCAAGTCCGAGCCGGACCTGACACCGCTCTCCGTGGAGCGCTTTCGCGACGCTCCCCAGGATCCCGCCGCGCTCGAGGCAGCCTGCGTCGCGCAGTACGCCCGGCGCTATATCCGCTGACCGGCGTCGAGCGGGGCCCGAACGCACGTCGAGCGCGAAGGCGTGTGGGCGCCCCGCGCTCGATGGCTCCGCCGGGGGAGTGGCTACTTCTTCTTCAGAGCGAGACCGATCTGCCCGGCGGCTTCCTCGGCCTTGGCCACGGATTCGGCGTGCTTGCCCGCCGCGTGGAGCGACTGAGCCTCGGCCGCGAGCTCCTTCGCCTTCGTCGACTTGGCGTCGGTTTTCCCGGCGGTGGCGTCGTTGACCTGCTTGATGAGTGACGGGCACTGGGCGGCCATGGCGGGCGAGACCGCCAGGGCCAGAACGGCGAGCGCGACTAGCAGAATCCGCATTCCGAGGCCTCCTCGTTGAGTGTTTAACTGCTGAATCCACGCCCCTTCATGCAGGCGCGGTATGCCTCGACGTAGCGGGCATCGTTCTTCTTCGCCTCGTTGAGACCGTGGAGCGTGCCCGCCGTGGGGCCGACCATAACACCCTTCCCCGCGGCCTTGCCAGCCCCCGGCCCCCCATTCTTGACGACCTCGAGGGCCTTGTCGCCAGCCTGCGCCTTCGCGTACTGGTTGCAGGCGTCCGTGTCGGCCCCCGACGGCAGCTCGGACGGCCCGCGCTCCGCGCGCGGAGCGGTCACCGCGGCCCCCATCATCTGCGACTCTTCCCGGGGCGCCCAGCTGGCCACCACGAAGCCGGAGACGACGGCGATGGCGACGACCAGCAACATTCCAACCACGGTCATCTTCCAGGGGTTCCAGGTGTCCTCGGCCATCGGTTCCTTCGCCGCCCGCTAGGACAGGCCGAGCCGCCCGAGAATCGCGGCGAGACGGTCAGAATCGATGGGCTTCTCGAGGAAGGCGGCAGCGCGGCCGAACGATCCCACTCGCGCCTCGAGCTCGGGTCCACCCTGGGCGCTCACGAAGAGGAGACTCATCTCGGGCGTGAAGGCGCGGCAGATCTCGCCCACGTCCCACCCGGTCACCCCGACTTCGTCCACGGCGGGGAGGCGGATGTCGATGATGGCGCCCGCGAACCGGTAGCTCCGGAGATGGCGAATCGCCTCCGGCGCGTCGGCAGCCGTTTCGACCCGATACCCCCGCTCGGTGAGCAAGGCGCCCAGCCCCAGCCGGCTGTGCGGCTCGTCCTCGACGACGAGGATCGCCGCGGGCTCCGCTCCCTTCGACTCGCAGCCCTCTGGCATCGTCCTACTGCCTCCCAATGGAGGTGATCCAGCAGTCCCGATGCCAAGCTCACAACAGGCTGGCGCGGACGCCAGAACGTCCGGGGGGACGCGAGGTTGCGTCGTGGGCCACCGGGCGCCTCGGGCCATCGGGTGTAATGGATACACCGCGCCCATGTAGGCCTTACATGGTGCTGAAGAAAGCCGGGGCGGAGACGACTCGAGCCCCGCGTCCGGAGACGCGGGGCTCGAGGGTTGACCAGCCCGGAATCAGCTCTGGGGGGAAAGCAGCCGGATGTCGACCCGCCGCGACTTCGCGTAAACGTCGTTGCTGCCGCGCTCGCCAGCCGCCAGCGCCACCTTGCCCATGCCCACGGAGTGGATGCGGCGGATGTCGATGCCGCCGCGGGTGACCAGATAGCGGGCCACCGCGTCCACGCGCTCGCGCGTGAGCTGATAGTTGTAGCGGTCGGCGCCGCGGGCATCGGCGAAGCCCTGCAGCTCGACGACGGCATTGACGTCGGCCTGCAGCGCCTTGGCGACCTCCTCGAGCTCGTTGATTCCCTCGTCCTTGAGGTCGGCCTTGTTGAAGTCGAAGTACACCGTCTTCGTCTCGACCATGGCGTACTTGTTCCGGTTGGCCACCCGGGTGCTGAGGGCCTGGAGCCGGGCGTCGGCGTCCCGCACCGCCTCGGAGGCGGACTCGGCCTTCTTCTTGGCGTCGGTGGCGACGGTGTTGACCTCGCTCACGCGCCCATCGAGTCCCTGGATCGATTTCTGGTTGGCCTCGATCGCCTGGGTGTTGGCGGCGGTCTTGGCGGACGTGTCCCGGATCTGGCCCTCGGCGCCGTCCACGCGCTGGGCGAGCTTGGCCTCGCTCGTCCCCACCGTCGTGCGGACGTACTCCTTGGTGGCGCAGGCGCTGGCCAGCACCGCGATACCGCCACACAGCATCAGGGCTGCCGCTACGTGCTTCATTTCCCCTCCTCCTTGGGTTGACCCCCGGCTCCACTTGCGACCGTGCTCAGGATATCGCCGTGCTGCCCGATCACTGGCAGAGTTCGTGCCAAGGAACCGGAGCGGCCCGCGCGGCAGGGTCAAAAAGCGACACATGACGCCTACTTAGGGTCGAAAAGTGCGGACGGGCGGGGCGTGAGAAACCGCGGGCTTCGTGTAAGGCTTACACGAATCCCGACGCGCTCAGCGGGCGGTGCGGGAGAGGTCCTCGGCCAGGATATAGGCCTTGTCGGCCAGGTTGTAGGCGCGCTGCACGTCGCGTGTAGCCATGGCCTCCTTCGACTTGGCGAGGAAGTCCTTGATGGTGGCCACCGTGTCCTGCTCTTCTCGGGCGAGGCGGCGCAGCTCGATCTGGCCGACCAGCTTCTCGGCACCCTCGATCCGGGTCCTTGCCTGCTGGGTGAGCCGGAGCTCCTCGGCGGAGGTGACCTGCGGCGAGAGTACCGGCGGCGGCTCCTTCCGGGCTGGGGGCGCGGGCGGGGGTACCGGGGCCGGGGCGGGGGCGGGTGGGGTGACCACGGGCGGAGACGGCACCGCCGGGGGAGGCACGGGCGGCAACCCCACGTTGGGCACCGGTGGCAGCTCGGGCTGCGGCGGCGCCGGCGCCACCGGCGGGGGCGGCGGAGGCGGGGCGG
>DATEDO010000106.1:0-6691 GCA_035281625.1 Candidatus Methylomirabilota bacterium | reverse complement strand
GCCCGCGTCCCGCTAGCTGACGCGGCGGTCGCGTCCCTGCCAGTAGGGCTCCCGGAGCTTGAACTTCTGGAGCTTGCCGGTGGCGGTGCGGGAGAGGGTGTCGCGGAATTCGACCGACGTCGGACACTTGAAGTGCGCCATGCGGCTCCGGCAGAAATCGATGATCTCCCGCTCGGTGGCGGGCTGGCCCGCTCGTAGCACCACGAGGGCCTTGATGGTCTCGCCCCACTTCTCGTCCGGGACACCGATGACCGCGGCCTCCGCCACCGCGGGATGCTGGAAGAGGCAGTCCTCGACCTCGATCGACGAGACGTTCTCGCCGCCGGTGATGATCACGTCCTTCTTGCGATCGGAGATGACGATGTACGCGCCGTCCTCGTGCCCGCCGTCTCCGGTGTGGAACCAGCCGTCGACGATGGCCTTGGCCGTCTCCTCCGGCTGATTCCAGTAGCCTTCGTAGACGTGATTGGAGCGGGCGAGGATCTCGCCCTCCTTGTCCACCGCCATGCGCACGCCGACCGCGGGCACGCCGGCGCGGGAGAGGCGCCGCGCGCGCTCGGCGGCGTCCAGCGCGTCCCACTCCTGGGGCGCGCGATTGATGGTGAGCAGCGGCGAGGTCTCGGTGAGTCCGTAGATCTGGATGAATTCCCACCCGAGCTCGGTCTCCACGCGCTCGATGGTCTTGGACGGCGGCGGCGCCCCCGCCACGACCATCCGCACCCGCTTCTCGCCGGTGATCGCCTCGCCGCGCTGGCGGCGCGCCTGCGCCGCGTTGAGCACCGCCGCCACCACCGCGGGGGCGCCGTTGAGCAAGGTCACGCCCTCCGCCTCGATGCGGCGGAGGATGTCCTCGCCGTCGATCTTCCGGATGATCACGTGGCGCGCCCCCATGGCGGTGACGGCGTACGGCATGCCCCAGCCGTTGCAGTGGAAGGTGGGCAGCGTGTGCAGATACACGTCCCGGTCGGACACGCCCACGTGCCAGCCGAAGGTCACGGCGTTGAGCCAGCAGCCGCGGTGGGTGAGCTGCACCCCCTTGGGGCGCGCGGTGGTGCCCGAGGTGTAGTTGATGGAGACGGTGGCGTTCTCGTCCTCCACGCCGAAGCGCGGGCGCGCGTCGCGCCGTTCGAACAGCGCGGCATCCGTGTCGCGGCCGAGGATGAACCGGTGGCGGACGGGGATGTCCCGCATCGCCGGCTCCATCTCCGGATCGATGAGGGCCACCGTCGCGCCCGAGTGCTCGATGATGTAGCGGATCTCGTCCGCGTTCAGCCGGAAGTTCACCGGCACCAGCACCCGGCCGAACACGCTCACGCCGAAGAGCGCCAGCAGGAAGCGCCCGGCATTGGGCGACACGATGGCCACCCGCTCCCCCGCCCCCACCCCCAGCGCGTCGAGCGCGGCGGCGAGGCTGCGCGCCATGTCCCCGAATCGCGCGTAGGTGACGCGACCGATCCCCCCGCCCGGCGGATCGGGCTCGTCGACCACGGCGAGGCGGTCGCCGTACACGGTCTCGGCGCGCTCGAGGAAATCGGCCAGCGTCAGAGGTACGATCACGGCCCGTCTCCTACTCGCTCAGCCAGACCGTGTCCAGCTGCTGGTTGATGTAGTGGCTGGGCGTGATGGTCCAGCCGCGCACCTTGGCGAGATGCGGCACGATGCGCTGCCACTGGAAGGTGTGGATGTAGTGCACTTCCTCGTCATAGAGGCGCTTCTCGAAGGCCCGGAGCAGCTTCTTGCGCTCTTCCGGATCCTGCGCCCGGGATTGGCGCGTGTAGAGATCGTCCATCACCGTGTCCTTGTGCTTGCTGAAGTTCACGGGCGATGTGGTGAGGAACCAGTGCAGATCCATGTCCGGCTCGACGATGGAGTTGCACGGGGCGTTGGTGGACACCTCGAAGTCGCCGTTCTTCTGGCTCTGCAGCCACTGCGCGGTCTCCAGCACCACCTGCTTCACGGTGACGCCGATCTGGCGCCACTGGTCGATGAGCCAGATTCCCACCGGCTCGTAGGGCTGGGGCACGGCGCGATTGGTGAGGGTGAAGGTCAGGTTCTCGGCGCCCGCCTCCTTGAGGAGGCGCCGCGCCTCCGCCCGCGAGGCGCTGACGTCGCGGCCGTAGCCGGCGAGCCGGGCGAGCTCCTCGGGGGGAGTGGCCCACGGCGTGCCCGGCACCTGGATCCCCGCGACCTCCTTCACCAGCGCGATCCGGGACAGCGCCTTCGAACCCTCCCAGCGGTCGAGCGCGAGGCTGAGGGCGCGGCGGACCCGCTTGTCGTCGAAGGGCTTCTTCTGCTGGTTGAGCGCCACCTGGATGGAGCAGTTCCACGCGCTCTCCTGCACGGTGAGCTTGGGGCCGAGCGCCGCCACCAGGGCGTCGCGGTCCGCCGGGGTGAAGCCCCGGAACTGGATCATCGCCCGCTCGCCGCGCACCGCCGCCACCTGGGCGGACGCGCTGGGGATGAAGATGGCGCGGAACCCGTCGAGGTACGGCCGGCCCTTGTCCCAGTAGTCGGCGAACTTCTTCCCCGCCCAGTGGGAGCCGCGCACGTACTCGGCGAACGTGAACGGCCCCGTGCCCATGACGTTCTTTTCGTACCACCGCGGGTCCTTGGCGAGGATCTCGGCCTTGTAGATCCAGTTCCACGGCGAGGCGAGGCTGGCCAGGAACGAGCCCTCGTACCACTTGAGGCGGAACACCAGGGTGTCGGCGGCCGGCGCCTCCACCGCCTCCACCGCGCGGTACTGCTCCTTGCGGCTCGACACCACGCCGGCGGGCGGGAAGATGATGTGGTCGTAGGTGGCCTTCACGTCACGGGCGGTGAGGACGCTCCCGTCGTGGAACTTCACGCCCTGACGAACCTTGAACGTCCACGTGCGTTTGTCGGCCGACGACGTCCAGGACTCCGCGATGTCGCCCACGAACTTGGTGCCCGTGCGGTCGGTGGGATCCACCCGGACGAGGAGGCTGTAGTGCGGCGCGCCGGGATGGAGCATGGCGAACGTCTCTTCCCGGTGCGCATCGAAGCTGGGCGGCTCGGCCGGCACCACGAAGACGAGCTCGCCACCCGGGCGCGGCCGGTCCTGGGCGGCAGCGGACGGCGGGCCGCCGAGCGCGAGCGAGAGGGCCGCGCCGACGAGCAGGGTGACGGCGTGGAGCGACGAGACGCGACGCACGAATGAGCCCATGACGACCTCCGGGACGTCGGTGGACGGCGTGGGTACGACCATACCACGCCGCGGAGGGGGTGTAGCGCTCGCGCGGCGAGCCGGCGAAGGGCGCGGGCTACGGAACGACGAGCACCGGCACCCGCGATTGCTTGAGCGCGCCCTCCGCCACGCTGCCCAACAGCACGCGGGCGGCGCCCGTCGTGCCTTTGGAGCCGAGCGCCAGGGTGTCGGCGCGCGCCGACTTCACCGCGTCGAGCAGGGCGGGGAGCGGCACGCCGGCCCTGGTCTCGGCGGTGGCGCGCCAGCCCGCCGCGCGCAGCGTGGCCACGGCCGCGTCGAGGCGCCGGCGAGCGACGGCCTGGCGCTCGTCATCGAGCGCGCGCGCCTGCCCGACGATCTGGGTCCGGAGGCCCGCCGGCATGAGCGGCATCGCGGGCAGCCGCGTCGGCTCGAGCACCGCCACACAGTGCACGGCGCCGCCCGCGCGCGGCGCGAGGCGGGCGACAAAGGCGACGGCGCGGCGAGATGGCGCCGAGCCGTCGATACCCAGCACGATTCGTCGAGGAGCTCCGGATGTCGGCATAGACCGGTTACATAGCAGGGATTCCCCCGCTCCTCAAGCCCGCCCCGCCGGTGGGGGCGGCATGCCGTCGCCGTCATCCTCCACGAGGATGCGCAGCGGCGGGGTATCCAGGTCGTCGAACTGACCCGCGTGGACCGCCCACAGGAAGACGACGACGGCCGCGGCGGCGAAGAGCAGCGCCACCGGTAGCAGGACGAACATCACCGCCATCGGGCGCTCCGTGGCGACCCGTCGGCACGGTGAGCAGCCGTCGGCTCGCGAAACGTGCGCGCGCGGAAGGAGCTGGCGATCACCGTGACCGACGACAGCGGCATGAGGATGGCGGCGACGACGGGATCGAGATGCCCGCCCATGGCGAGCGTGACCGCCACCGCGTTGTAGCCAAGTGAAAGCGCGAGGTTCCGCCGGATGACCCGCAGGGTCCGTTCCGCGCCGTCGAGCAGCTCGGCCACGGCGGCCACCCCCGGCCGGGCCACGTAGACGTCCGCGGCGGCCAGCACCGCTTCCGCGCCGCCGTGCACCCCGACGCCCACGGTGGCCGCGGCCAGCGCGGCGGCGTCATTGACGCCGTCCCCGACCATCACCACCGCCCCTTGCGCCGCGCCCGACCGGATCACGTGGACCTTGTCCTCCGGCGACATCATTCCGCGGCAGAGGGCCGCCTCGAGCCCCAGGCTCCGCCCGACCGCCGTCACCACCCGCGGGTCGTCGCCAGAGAGGATTCCGACCCGCCATCCGTGCGCCCGGATCCGGGCCACGGCCGATGTCGCGTCGGGGCGCAGCTCGTCCCCGAGCCCGGCCACCGCGACCGCCTCACCGTCGACGGCGACGACCACGGCCGTGATGCCCCCCTCGACCAGACGCGTGATCTCGCCGACCACCACGGGGGCGACGCGCGCGCCGCGATCGGCGACGAAGCGCGGGGAGCCGACCAGCACGCGCCGGCCGGCCACGTGTCCCTCGACGCCGCCGCCCATCTCCTCGGTCACCGTGGTCGCCGCCCCAAGGTCGGGGCCGAGGGCGGTGACCAGGGCACGGGCGACGGGATGCGCGGAGTGCGCTTCCACGGCGGCAACGAGCGGGCGCGCCGCCGGGTCGCCCCACCAGCTCACGAGCGCGGGCCGGCCGGTCGTGAGCGTGCCCGTCTTGTCCAGCCACATGCGGCCCGGCCGCGCGAGCCGCTCCATGACATCGGCGCCCTTCACGAGGATGCCCGCCCGTGCGGCGCGGCCGATGGCCGCGCTCACCGCGAGGGGGGTGGCCAGCGCGAGCGCGCACGGGCACGTCACGATGAGGAGGGCGACGGCATGCGCCACTGCGCGCTCGCGATCGGTGGTCCACCAGAGCGACACCGTCACGGCCGCGAGAGCCAGCACCACCGCCACGAACACGCCGGACAGCCGGTCGGCGACCAGCGCAATGGGGGCCCGCCGCCGGGCCTGCTCGTCCACCAGCCGCACCAGCCGGCCCACCCGGGTCTCGTCGCCCGTTCGCTCCACCGTGACCTCGAGGCGCGCCGACACGTTGACGGTGCCCGCGTGCACGGGGTCACCCGGCGCCACGACCACCGGGCGCGACTCGCCCGACAGCAGGGCCAGATCGAGGGCCGAGCGACCGAGACAAACCCAGCCGTCCGCGGGGACGACCTCGCCGGCGCGAACCTCGACCCGATCGCCGGGCACCAGCGCGTCCAGCGGCACCTCGCGCACGCCGCCCGCCTCGAGGCGGCGCGCCGCCGAGGGGGTGAGCGACGCGAGGAGCTCGGTGGCATCGGCGGCGGCGCGGTGCTGCCGGCGGAGGAGGTAGCGCCCGGACAGGAGGAGGAAGATGAGCGTGGTGATCGTCTCGAAATAGACGTCCCCCGTGCCCCGCACCGTCGCGAGAGCCCCATGGACGAACCCGGCGCCGAGGCCCACGCTGATGGGCACGTCCATGTGCAGCAGGCCCCGCCGCAGAGCGCTCCACGCGCCCGCGAAGAAGACGCCACCGCCCCACACGAAGGACGGGACGGTCAGGCCCAGGCTCAGCCAGCGAAAGAACGCGGCGAACTCCGGCTCCATGCCGTGCAGGAGCCCGCCGTAGAGCGCGAAGGCGATGGCCATGACATTGGCGGCCACCGCGCCGGCGAGACCGATGCGCGCCAGCATCGCCCGCTCCTCGCGGCGCCGGGCATCCTGCTCGAGACGGCCGCGCGCGGGGTGTGGCGCATAGCCCAGGGTATCGAGCGCGCGCGCGATCCCCGACAGCGCCGCCAGGGCGGGATCCCACACCACCGTGGCCCGGCTCCGGCCCAGATCCAGGCGCGCCTCCACCACCCCGGGCACGAGCCGCGGAAGGCGCTCCACGAGCCACACACACGCCGCGCAGTGCACGCCCTCGAGATAGAGCTCGGCCGACTCGAGCCCGCCCGGCAGCGGCCCCCCGATGCGCGCCCGCACCGAGGGGTCGTCCAGCTCGGCGTGGGTGCGATCGCGGGGCCGTACGGGGGCGGGCGCCGCTGCCCCGGCGGCGCGTAGCGCGTAGTACCGCTCCAGTCCGTACTCGTGGAGCAGCGCGTGCACCGTCCGGCATCCTTCGCAGCAGAACGCGCGCTCGCCGGACACGCGCGCCCGACCGGTCGGCACGGGCAGCCCGCAGTGGGCGCAGGCGGCGGAGGGGAGGGCGGAGGCGCCGCCGGCGGGTCCGACGGTCGGGGCAGTCTCAGTGGAGGCCATGGAGGCGCGCCGTCACCGTGAGAAGACCCATCGCGATCATCGCCACCGCGGCGGCCGCGGGCGCGTAGCGCCGCACCGGCCACGCGAGGGCGCGGACTCCCACGCCCACGCCAACCATGGCCGGCACCGTGCCGGCCCAGAAGCAGAGCATGAGCCCGGCGCCCGCCAGGGGGCTGGCGGTGCCCGCGGCCGCCGCGACGAAGGCGTAGAGCCAGCCGCAGGGCA
>DATEDO010000105.1:0-65097 GCA_035281625.1 Candidatus Methylomirabilota bacterium | reverse complement strand
GTCCGGGCGCCCTGCGCCGCCCCGCCGTGGGCGCTCGCCTCGCTGCGGCGGGGCAGCGCCCCGATGGCGATGACGCGGAGATTCACCAGCTCGATGGGCGCGCGCGGGAGATCGTAGGTGTAGAGGCGCCGGTGCTCGGCGTGGAACGTCGCCACGAGGTCCGCGAGCATCTGCGGCGTCGCGGGGCTGGAACCGGCGGGGCATGTCAGCTCGAAGCTCTGATGCTCGTAACGGAGATCGGCGGCGCGCTCGAAACGCTGGCGCTCGCGCGGCACCTCCTCGCCGTCCAGCCAGGCGCGGCCTTGCGCTTCCAGCGCGCGCCAGGCCGTCTCGAGCCGGGGCGCCGCGGCCGCGCCGGTGGCGCGGCGCTCATCCGGCCCCACGGTGCGGACGAAGGTGCCGCGGATGTCGCTGTCGAGCAGCCCCCACGTGGAGAGCACCCCGGGCCGGGGCGGGACCACCACGGTGGGAATCTCCAGCAGCTCGGCGAGCCGGCAGGCGTGCAGCGGGCCCGCGCCGCCGAAGGCGATCAGCGCGAACCGGCGCGGGTCGTGGCCGCGGCCCACCGAGACGGTGCGGATAGCACGCGCCATGCTGTTGTCGATGATCTCCACGATGCCCGCGGCGGCCTCCTCCACGCCGAGCCGCAGCGGGGCGCCGACGCGGCGCTCGATCGCGGCCCGCGCCGCCGCGACATCCAGTGGGATCTCTCCACCCAGGAGGGCTGGTGGGATGCGCCCGAGCACGAGATGCGCGTCGGTGACGGTGGGCTCGGCGCCGCCGCGGGTGTAGCACACGGGACCGGGCTCCGCGCCCGCGCTGCGCGGGCCCACCGTGAGGCGCCCGCTCGCGCTCACCGCGGCGATGCTGCCGCCGCCCGCGCCGATGGTGTGGATGTCCACCATGGGAAGCTTCAGCGGGAACGGGCCGACCATGCCGTCCTTGGTGATCTCGGGCCGGCCGTCGCGCACCAGGCAGATGTCCGCGCTCGTGCCCCCCACGTCGATCGAGATGATGTCACGGTGGCCCGCGGCCCGCGCCACGCTCACCGCGCCCACCACGCCCGCCGCCGGCCCCGACAGCACGGTCTGCACTGGCTGCCGCACGCAGGTGGCCGCGCTGGTGACGCCGCCGTCCGACTTCATGATGAGGAGCGGCGCGCGCACCCCCTCGGCGTCCAGCGCCTCGCGCAGCCGCCCGACGTAGCGGCTCACCGGCGGCATGACCGCGGCGTTCAGCGCGGTGGCCATGCTGCGCTCGAACTCGCGGAACTGAGGCAGCACCTCGGAGGACAGGGACACGAGGAGGCCGGGGTATTCCTCGGCCAGGATCGCGGCCATGCGGCGCTCGTGCGCGGGATTGGCGTAGGCGTGGAGGAACACCACCGCGACGGCGGGCACGCCCCACTGCGCCAGGCGGCGGGCGACGTGCCGGGCCTCCGCCTCGTCGAGCGGCGTCAGCACCGTGCCGTCGGCGTCGAGACGCTCCGTGACCTCGAGCACGCGGTCGGGGGTGATGGGCCGCGCCGGCTTGCTCCAGCCGTAGAGATTGCCGTGGCGCGGAATGTCGTGGCGGCCGATCTCCAGCACGAACTTGAAGCCCGCCGTCGTGACGAGCGAAGTAGGCGGAGTCTTACCTTCAAGGATGGCGTTGGTGGCGGTGGTGGTGCCGTGGAAGACGCGGAGGACGTCGGGCGGCGTGCGGCCCGCCTGGCCCAGCACCTTGCGCACCGCGGTGATGAACCCGCGCGAGAGATCGGCCGGCGTGGAGGGCGTCTTGGCCACCCAGGTCGCGCCGGTCTCGGCGTCGGCGTAGGTGATGTCGGTGAAGGTGCCGCCGACGTCGATGGCGAGCGTGCCGGGCCGGGTCATGGGTGCCGCCATTCTATCCGAGTCGAGGCTAGCCGAACTTGCGTGTTTCCTCGCGGCGGTAGGCGCGGACGGCGATGGCCAGGAAGAGCGCCGTGTAGCCCGCCAGCCACGCCAGGCTCACGCCGATCGGCTCGGTGGGCGCGCCCACCGCGCTCCAGGCGAGCTGGCCGTAGTGGTACGAGGGCAGGTACGGCGCCATGCGCTGCACGAAGCCGGGAAGCTGGCTCACCGGCATGAAGAGGCCCGAGGCGAAGGACAGCGGCAGGTAGATGATGTTGGCCAGCGCCGGCGCCGCGTTCGGCCCGGCGCTGTAGCCGATGGCGAAGCCGAGGCTCACGAAGGGCAGGGAGCCGACGAGGAGGCGCGCGGTCACGTTCGCCCACACCGTGAGATCCTGGCGCACCCCGGCCACCACCACGCCGTAGATGATGAGCACGATCACCGAGAGCAGGGAGAAGACGAGGGCGCCGATCACCTTCGCGGTGATCACCACGCCCGGCGGCACCGGGGTGGCGCGCATCAGCACGTCCACCTTCTGCGCGCGCTCGATGGCCACGTTGATGCCGAAGCCGTAGACCATCACGCTTCCCACCGCGTAAGCCGCGAAGGAGGCGAGGAGATAGGCGCCCACGCTCACGCCGTTGGGGAAGGTCTGGCGCGCGAAGGGCAGGGCGAAGAAGGTGTAGAAGAGGATGGGCAGGGCCAGGCTCGTCACGCTGAACGCGGGCACGCGCCAGCGCGCGACCAGCTCGCTTCGCGTCTGCGCGAGCAGCATGGGGAGGACGGGCGCCACCGCGCTCACGCCGGCTCCTCGCGGCGGGTGAGGGAAAGGAACGCCTCCTCCAGATCCGCGCCGACCACCTCCAGATCGCGCAGCTCCACCCCGCGGGCGAAGAGCGCGCGGAGCACCGATTCGGGCTCGCCGGTGAGGAAGCGGACATGGCCGTTGGCGCTCGCGAGCGCCGCCACCGGCAGCCCGGCGAAAACGCCAGCGGGCAGCGCGCCCACGACGGTGAAGGCGACACGCTTGGCGGCCACCCGGCCCATCAGCTCGCGCGGGGCGGCGTCGGCGATGACCACACCGCGGTCGATCACCACGATGCGCCGGGCCAGCTCCTCCGCTTCGCGGAGATAGTGCGTGGTGAAGAGCACCGTCTTGCCCGCGGCGGCCAGCGTCTGGATGCTCGTCACGAAGGCGCGCCGCGCCTCCACGTCCATGCCCACCGTGGGCTCGTCGAGGAACAGCACGTCGGGATCGCCGCACACCGCGAGGGCGAGGTAGAGGCGCTGGCGCTGACCCCCCGAGAGCGTACCGATGCGGGCGTCGGCCTTGTCGGTGAGGCCGGCCAGGGCGAGCGCCCGCTCGGTCGGCATCGGCGCCGGATAGTACGTGCCGAAGAGCCGCACGATCTCACGCGGCGTCAGCACGCTGGTCGTGCCCGACTCCTGCAGCATGACGCCCGCCCGGCTGCGGGCGCGACGGTCGGTGGGCGGCAGGCCGAAGAGCCGCACCGTGCCCGAGGTCGGCGTCCGCAACCCCAGCATCAGACCCACCGACGTGGTCTTGCCCGCGCCGTTCGGCCCCAGCATGGCCACGATCTCGCCGGGGGCGATGCGCAAGCTGATGCCGCGCACCGCCTCCACCGTGCCATAGCGCTTGGTGACCGCGTTCATCTCGACGACGGGGGGCGCCGCGAAGCTCATGGAGGCTCATCCTACCGCGATGGGGGGGCGCCCGCAGCCGAGCGTCTGCTCCGGCACGCCGGGCGAACATCTGCGGTATGTTCAGGCGGGATGACCAGCCCCATGACGCGCCGGTTCCCGGCATGAGCCATCTCCGTATCCGACCCGCCGCGTATCGCCGGACGATTCTCGTCGCGCTGCTGATGAGCCTGATGATGTGGCCCGGCCCGGCGCGGGCCCAGACGGTGCCGACCTGCCCGCGCGGGAGCGGCATCATCACGCCGACCGGGCTCGGCTCGCTGGTGATGCGGGAGGGTGACGGCCTCGACGGCGTGGCCCTCGGCGCCACCGCCGCCTCGGTGGAGCGCGCGTGGGGGCAGCCCAGCGAGTGCGTGTCGCAGCCGCGCGGCTACGCGTACCAGTACGTGCTCAGCGACGACGGTGGGCAAACCGGTCTGATCATCGCGGTGGTCCTCTATCAGGATCGTGTCGAGCAGATCCTGGCCATGCTGTGGCCGCACTCGGGGGGCCGAGGGCCGGCGCTCCGCACCAGCCGCGGCGTCTCGATCATGGACCCGTCGGGGGACGTGCGCCGCGTGTACGGGACTCCCACCATCCAGAGTCAGAACGCCATGGGCTACGAGGCGGAGGGCGTCGCGTTCCTGATCAGCCGCAACGTGGTCGGCGGCATCCTCGTCTTTCCGCCCGGCACGGTGCCGCCGGGCTGGCGACCCTAGCCCCCTTTCCCAAGGAGACTCGCGTGCTCACGTCCGCCGTCCTGTTCGCCGTGCTCGCCGGCGCCTCCGCCGCCACCTGGGCCCTCTGTCTCAAGCTGGGCTCCACCAAGGTGAGCGCCGCCGCCGGCTCCCTCGTCGTCACCACCGCCGCCCTCGCCGTGAACGCCGGCATCCTCATGGCCATGCGGGCGCGCGCCCAGGTGATCGTGTTCGACATGGGGGCGCTGTGGCTGATGGTGCTCGCAGGGGTGGCGGCCGCGGGCGTGGACATTTTCTCGCTCCTCGCCTACGACCGCGGGCTGCGGATCTCGTCCTCGTTGATCGTGGGCGGCACGTCCACCGCGCTCCTCCTGCTCATCGGCTTCGCGGCCTTCCACGATCCGGTGACCTGGCCGCGCCTCCTCGCCATCGGGCTCATCGCGGCCGGCATCGTGATCCTCCAGAGCCAGGGCGGCTGAGCTGGGCGCACGGCGGGCGAAATGCGGTATGGTCGGGACCCGAAGGGGGTGCCCGATGCGCTTGCCTTGTCGCCTCGTGCTGGTTTGGGCCGCGCTGAGCCTTTGGCTTGTGCCGGACGTCGTTCTGGCCCAGGCCGCGCCGAAGGTCGTCCGGCTGGGCTACCTCTCGGCCGGGGGGCGAACCCCCGACGGCGGGCCGCCCCGCCCCTTCCGCGAGGGTCTGAGTACGCTGGGTTACGTCGAGGGTCGCGGCATCGCCTACGAAACCCGGTTTGCGGAGGGCAAACTCGATCGCCTGCCCGCGCTGGCGGCGGAGCTGGTCCGGCTGAACGTCGACATCATTGCCGCGCAGGGTGGCCTCGCCGTCGCGGCGGCGGCGCGTGCAACCCCCACCATCCCGATCGTCATCGTCCTCTCCTCGGGTGACGCCGTGGCTACCGGCTTGATCGCTAGCCTGGCGCGCCCGGGCGGCAACGTGACCGGCATGACGGACGAGGTCGCTCAGCTCAGCGCCAAACGGGTGGAAATTCTCAAGGAGGCGGTCCCGAAGGCGACGCGCATCTCGGTGGTGTGGAACCGTGACGATGCCGGCATGACCCTTCGCTATCGCGAGATCGAGCGGGCGGCGAAGGCCGTGAACGTGGAAGTGCACGCCCACGGAGTGCGCGAGCCCGACGATTTCCAGCACGCCTTCGCAGAGATGTCGAGGCGGCGGCCGGATGCCTTGTTCGTCGTCGCCGACGCCCTCACGATCTTGAACCGGAAGCAGCTGCTCGACTTCGCCTCCACCCAGCGCATCCCCGCCATGTACGAGTTCGGGTTCATCGTCCGTGATGGCGGGTTGCTCTCGTACGGGCCCAGCGCCGACGAAGAGTTCCGCCGCGCCGCGACGTTCGTCGACCGGATCATCAAGGGCGCCAAGCCGGGCGACCTGCCGGCGGAGCAGCCCACGCGGTACTACCTGTCGATCAACCGGAAGACGGCGGCGGCCCTGGGGTTGACGATCTCGCCGTCGCTGCTCATCCGCGCGGATGACGTGATTGAGTAGCGGCGCGCCTTCGCCGCCGCGGACCGAGGAGGGAAGGCGATGGCCCAGACGCTGAGCGCCTTCAATCTCAAGGCGTGGATCGACGAGCACCGCGCGCTGCTCAAGCCGCCGGTGGGCGCGGAGATGGTGTGGAAGGACTCCCAGTTCATCGTCATGGTGATCGGCGGACCCAACGCCCGGCGTGACTTCCACGTGGACCCGAGCGACGAGTTCTTCTTCCAGCTCGAAGGCGACATGGTGCTCGAGTACATCGACGCCGCGGGGAAGCGGCAGCGGGCGCCGATCCGCCAGGGCGAGGTGCTGCTGCTCCCGGCGCATACGCCCCACTCGCCGCAGCGCCCGGCCAACTCGGTCGGCCTGGTCGTCGAGCGCGTGCGCGGGGCCGACGAGGCGAAGGCGGAAGCGTACGCCTGGTACTGCGAGCGGTGCGACGCCAAGCTCTACGAGCTGCGCCGGGATGCGGAAGATCTCCTGGCGGAGCTGACGCGGGTCGCCCAGGAGTTCAACGCCAGCCCGGCCCGCCGCACGTGCACGGCGTGCGGCTACGTGCAGCCGGTGCCCACCGGGCCGCGACTCTAGCGGGCAAGATGCATGGCGAGGGACCGGCCGCTGGTCTTCACGATCGGCTACGGCGGCCGGACGCGGGACGAGCTCCTCGTCTCTGAGGCGTCGGTCCGCGCCCTCCGCGCGTAGCCACCCTCGCTGGTGTACTATCGGCCGCACGGTCGGCCTGCCGGGGCCGGTCCCATTCACTTCCGGGAGGAGACACCATGAGCGGCAAGGACGTGACCCTGTACGACCCCACCGCCGAGCCGAAGATCCTGGCGGCGGGGCTCGCCAAGCGGGTGGACAGCCTGGCGGGGAAGCGGATCGCCATCCTCGACAACAGCAAGGCCAATGCGGGGACGCTCATGCTCGCGGTGGCGCGGCGGCTGCAGGAGCGCTACGGAGCGGGCGAGGTCGTGAAGCGCGAGAAGGGTATCGCGGGGGCGCCGTCGCCCACGATCCTGGAGGCGCTCACGACGTGCGACGTCGCCCTGGTCGGCAGCGCCGACTGAGGGTCGTGCACGTCGTGGAGTATCCACGGCGCCATCGTGCTGGAGCAGAAGGGCGTCCCGTCCGTCGTCCTCGGGACCAACGAGTTCGAGCAGCTCGCCACGCTCGAGTCGAAGAATCGCGGCATGGCTGACCTGCCGCTCGCGCTCGTTCCCCATCCCCTGGGCGGCATTCCGGAGGACGAGGCCATCAAGAAGGCCGATCTCGTCGTCGACGTGGTCGTGAAAGCGCTGACGCGATGAGCGTCGCCGTCGGACCGGCCGCGAAGACGTTCAAGATGGAGGAGTCCTACGCCGCCATCAACCAGCTCTACCAGGAGCGGGGGTGGACGGACGGCCTGCCCATCGTGCCGCCCACCGAGGATGCGGTGGCGGCGGTGCTGCGCTACACGGACCGTTCGCCCCGCGAGGTGGTGGCGGTGCTGCCGCCGCGGCAAGGCGAGGCGACGATCGAGCGGCTGGCCATCAACACCGTGATGGCGGGTTGCCAGCCCGAATACTTTCCCGTCATCGTCGCGGCCATCGAGGCCCTCGCCGATCCGGCGTTCAACCTCGACTCCATCCAGGCCACCACCCATCCGGTCGCCCCCATCCTCATCGTGAACGGCCCCATCGGCCGCGAGCTCGGCATCAACAGTGGGTACAACGCGTTCGGCCAGGGATTCCGGGCCAACGTCACCATCGGCCGCGCGGTGCGACTGATCCTCATGAACGTGGGCGGCGGGCTGCCGGGCACCGGCGACCGCTCCACCCAGGGCAGCCCGGCCAAGATCGCCTACTGCGTGGCGGAGAACGAGGAAGCCAATCCGTGGGAGCCGCTCCACGTGGAGGCGGGCTTTCCCATGGAGACGAGCACCGTCACCGTGAACGGCTGCGAGGGGCCGCACAACATCCAGGACCACTACTCCTACACCGGCCTGGGCGTCCTCAAGGTCATCGCCGGTGCCATGGGTCAGGCGGGCAGCAACAACCTGCTCGGCGCCGGCACCCCGCTCCTCACGCTGGGGCCCGAGCACGCCGCCACCATCGCGCGCGACGGCTACCGCAAGCAGCAGGTGAAGGAGTTCCTCTTCGAGCACGCGCGCTACCCGCTCCGCCGGCTCGGCGACGAGTATCGCCAGTACCTGGTGGAGCGCCGCAAGATCGCCGGCGCCGACGACACCATGGTCCCCATCGTGAAGAAGGCCGAGGACATCCTGATCATCGTGGCCGGGGGCGCTGGCAAGCACTCCTGCTGGCAGCCGACCTTCGGCGACCAGACGCGCCCGGCAAGACGCCCCATCACCAGAAGGGACGGCACGCCCCTCGCGCGCGTGCGCGATCTCGTGTCCTGAACGTCCCTTCGAGGAGGAGCCCGTGACCACACGCGCCCGCATCGTCGCCACCGCCGTCGCGGTTCTGCTCGCCCTGCCGCTCGCCGCGGGCGCGCAGGAGACCACCCTCAGGGTGGTGAGCGCGTTTCCCGAGAGCTCTCTCTACGTGAAGCGGCTGGAGACCTGGATCGCCAAGGTCAACGAGGAGGGCAAAGGCGTGCTGCGCCTGAACTTCATCGGCGGGCCCAAGGCGGTGCCCACCTTCGAGGTCGGGAACGCCGTGCGCACCGGCGTGGTGGACATGGCCATGTCCACGGGGGCGTTCTACACCAACGTCTTCCCCGAGTCCGACGCGCTGAAGCTCACCCGGATGCCGGTGGCCGAGCAGCGCACCAACGGCGCGTTCGACTACATCAACCGGGTGTGGAATCAGAAGGGCAACATGCAATATTTGGCCCGCGTCGTCGAGCACCAGACCTTCCACGTGTACCTGAACAAGAAGATCGACCGGCCCGACCTCACCGGGCTCAAGATCCGTGTCACGCCGGTCTACCGCGACTTCTTCACCGCGCTGGGCGCCACCGTGATGCAGACCGCGCCCGCCGAGGTGTACACCGCCCTCGAGCGCGGCGTGGTGGACGGCTACGGCTGGCCCATCGGCGGCATCTTCGACCTCAACTGGCACGAGAGGACCAAGTACCGCGTGGATCCCGGCTTCTACGACGCCGAGGTGTCGCTGGTGGTGAACCTCGACACCTGGAAGAAGCTCTCCCCGGCGCAGCGGGACTACCTGACCAAGCAGACCCGGGCGCTGGAAGCGCAGAACGACTTCTGGAAGACCTACACGGTGGAGGAGACGAAGCGGCAGCAGCAGGCCGGGATCGAGGTCATCCGGTTCGACGGCGCCGCCGCCCAGCAGTATCTCGACAAGGCGTACGAGGCGGGCTGGGCGGGCGTCCTCAAGGTCAGCCCCGAGCACGGCCCCAAGATGCGCGAGCTCTTCTCGAAGAAATAGCGCGCGGATGCTCGAGCGCGCCTACGGACGGCTGCTCCGCGCGGGCGCGGTGGTGGCCGCGCTGCTGCTCGGTCTGCTCGCCCTCCTCGTGACCGGCGACGTCGTCGCGCGCAATCTCGGCGTCGGCACGCTGCCCTGGATCCTCGAAGTGTCGGAGTACGGGCTGCCCCTCGCCACCTTCCTCGTAGCCCCCTGGCTGCTCTATCGCAACGAGCACGTGCGGCTCGACGTGCTCCTCACCGCCATCCCCGTGAAGGCGGCCCGCGCGCTCGAGCGCCTCTCGGACGGGGTGGGGCTGGCGGTGTCCGTGATCTTCGTGATCTACGGGTGGCGGGCGGTGGTCAGCTCGGCCCAGCAGAGCTCGATGGTGATCAAGTCGGTGGTCTTCCCCGAGTGGTGGCTCTACGCGCCCGTCCCCCTGTGCTTCGCCTTCCTCGCCGTCGAGTTCGTGCGCCGCTTGGTGCGCGGCGGCGCGCTCGCCGGCCGCGGCCCGCACGCCTAGGGCCGCGCCCGCCCATGGTCTGGTGGTTGGCCGCGACCGTGCTGTTCGGCATTCTTTCGGTGCTGCTCGCCGCGGCCCTGCCCGCCGCCTTCGCGTTCCTCGGCATCAACGTGGTGGGCGCCTGGGTGTGGCTCGGCAAGGACGCCGGGCTGGTGCAGATGATCCGCAACGGCGTGGCGTCGATCGCGAGCTTCTCGCTCACGCCGATCCCGTTCTTCGTGCTGATGGGGGAAGTGCTGTTCCATACCGGCGTGGCCATGAAGGCCATCGACGCCATCGACCGTCTCATCGCGCGCGTGCCTGGCCGGCTGTCGGTGGTGGCGGTGGTCGCGGGCACGGTGTTCTCGGCCATCTCCGGCTCCACCATCGCAACCACCGCGCTGCTCGGCAGCCTCATGCTCCCCGAGATGCTGCGCCGGGGTTATCAGCCCGCCATGGCGATGGGCCCCATCATCGCCATCGGCGGCGTGGACATGCTGATCCCGCCCTCGGCGCTCACCGTGCTGCTGGGCAGCCTCGCCAACATCTCGATCTCGCGTCTTCTCCTCGCCGGGATCGTCCCCGGCGCGCTCCTCGCCGCGTCGTTCGTGGGCTACATCGTGGTGCGCACCGCGATGAACCCGGGCCTGGCCCCGCCGTTCGAGCACGACCCCGTGCGCGGCTGGGCCCGCTGGCGGCCGCTCGTCGTGTACGTCTTCCCCCTGGTGGTGATCTTCGTGGTCGTCGTGCTTGCGATGGCGGCGGGCTGGGCGACGCCGACCGAGTCCGCCGCGGTCGGCGCGGTGGCGACGGTGGTGATGGCGGCGGGTTACCGCGCCCTCACCTGGAACGGGCTCATGAAGGCGCTGATGGGGACGGCGGCGATCTCCGGCGTCATCCTGTTCATCATCGTGGGGGCGACCACCTTCTCGCAGATCCTCACCTTCTCGGGCGCCACCAATGGGCTGGTGGCGGCGGTGCAGGAGGCCAACTTCAGCCCCTTCATGGTCATGACGGTGATGATGCTGATCCTGCTCGTCCTCGGCTGCTTCGTCGACCAGGTGAGCATGATGCTCATCACGTTGCCGTTCTTCATGCCGCTGGTCGAAACCTACCGCTTCGATCCCATCTGGTTCGGCGTGCTGTACCTCATGTGCATGCAGCTCGGGCTCCTCACGCCGCCCTTCGGCATGCTTCTCTTCACCATGAAGAGCGTCGCCCCGCGCTCGATCACCATGCGGCAGGTGTTCTGGGCGGTCACGCCGTACGTGATCCTGGGGCTCGTGATGCTGGGGCTGGTGGCGGTGGCGCCGCCGCTCGCCACCTGGCTGCCGAACGCCCTGATGGGGAAGTGATGCCCTGACGCCCGGGGAATCGCGGCCCCCGACGGCACTGCTTGAATCGGTAGAAACTACCGCCATCGACGCAACCCCCGCTGTAAGTTCCCGCCTCGTCCGTCATTCCGCATCCGCGCGCCCACCGCGACGATGGCATGGCGCTTGCCGCAGGAGAGCAGGGCACACCAGTGCCGCAACGATTCAGAGGAGGATCACTATGACTGGCGTGAAAAGACTAGCGGCGGTGCTTTCGCTCTCGGCTCTGGCCATCGCGCCGGCAGGCTGCGGGACGGCCACCGGAACGGCGGTCGGCGCGGGCGCGGGCGCGGCCATCGGGGCCGGCACCGGCTATGGCGCGGGCAAGGGCGCGTTGATCGGCGCCGGCGTCGGCGCGGTGGGCGGCGCCATCTACGACATCACCAAGAAGAACTAGCCGGAGAGCGAAACGGAGGACATGCGATGAAGGCGTTTGGAATCACGATGCTCTCGGTCTCCCTGGCCGCGTTGTGCGCGGCGGGCCCGCTTGCCGCCCAGACGACCTCGCAGAGGTCGTCGACGCCGAACTGCCAGCCCGCCAAGGCGCCGGAGATGGTCACGGGCCAGGTCGTGGAGATCAGCGCGACCGGGGACCGCATCAAGGTGCGCGACACGTCCGGGGCACAGCACGAGTTCCAGACCAACCAGGAAACCACTCGCGATCTGCGGGTGGGTGACAAGATCGAGGCGCGGCTCCGCCCGATGCCGAAGTGCTAGCTCGCCTCGCCCCGCGCGCCGAGTCCGGGTAGACTCACATCCGGGCTCGAGCGCACGGGAGGGGCATGGCGGAGCGTAAACGGATCGGCGTCGGAGTGGTCGGAGCGGGCTTCGTGGCCCGCCTGCACGCGGAGGCCTATCGGCACGTCCGCGGCATCGAGGTCGACCTGGCGGCGGTGACGGCGGCGCGTCCCGCGCGCGCCGAGGCGTTCGCCCGCGAGTTCGCGGTGCGGCGGGCCGTCGCCGACTTCCGCGCGGTGCTCGACGACCGCGCGGTGGAGCTGGTCGACCTCTGCGTTCCCTCGCATCTCCACGCGTCGATGGCCATCGAAGCCGCGCGCGCCGGCAAGCACGTCATCGTGGAAAAGCCCTTGACCGGCTTCTTCGGCGAGGTCGCGACGCCCCGCGCCGAGATGCTGCGCAGCGCCCTGGCCTCGGCCGACGCGGTGCTCCAGGCTTGCGCGCAGGCGGGCGTGCGCCTTTGCTATGCGGAGAACTGGGTGTACGCCCCGCCCATCCAGAAGGCGCGGCGCCTCCTCGCCGCCGCCGGCGGGCCGATTCTCCGCCTCGTGGGCGAGGAGAGCCACGGGGGCACGCACGCCCCGGTGAACAAGCGGTGGGTCACCGGCGGCGGCGGTTCGCTCATCGGCAAGGCCTGCCATCCCCTCGGCGCCGCGCTCTACCTCAAGGCCGACGAGGGACAGCGGCTGCGCGGCCGCGCCATCCGGCCGGCGTCGGTGAGCGCGGAGACCGCGAACCTTGCCGCCACCGACACGTTCCGCGCGACCACGCCGCGCTACCTCAACACGGTGGAGGGAGCCGACGTCGAGGACTGGGGCACCATGCTGATCGGCTTCGACGACGGCACGGTGGCCCAGATCTCCGCCGCGGACACCGTGCTGGGCGGCATCCGCAACCAGATGATCGTCTATGGCGCCAAGGCGGTCGTGATCTGCAACATCAATCCCAACGACACCGTGCAGGCCTACGCCCCGGACCCCGCCGTCTTCGGCTCCGAGTACCTCGTGGAGAAGCTCGAGACCAAGGCGGGCTGGTCCAGCCCACAGCCCGACGAGGACTGGACCTCCGGTTACCCGCAGGAGATCCAGGACTTCGTGGAGGCGGTGGCGACCAAGCGCGAGCCGCTCGCCGGCGGGGCGCTCGCCCGCGACGTCACGGCCGTCATCTATGGGGCGTATCTGTCCGCCGCCGAGGGGCGTCGGGTCGACCTGCGGCCATTGATCTGAGGCGGTGGCGGTATGGCCCTTGCTAACGACCGGCTCGGCGTCGCGCGGGCGCTGCGCGAGATGGGACGCCTCCTCGACCTGTCCGGCGAGGACGCCTTCAAGGCGCGCGCCTACGCGCGCGGCGCCCGGGTCCTGGAGTCGCTCGACGACGCGACCTTCGAGCGACTCGCCGCCGAGGGGCGGCTCACCGGGCTGCAGGGCATCGGGGCCGGCCTCGCCGCGCGCATCAGCGAGCTGCGCCAGACGGGCCGATCGGAGACCCTCGAAGCGCTGCGCGCGGGGCATCCGCCCGGCGCGGCCGAGCTGGCTCGCCTCCGGCTCCCCGCGGCCCGGATCGCCGCGCTCCACGAGGCCCTCGGCGTGGAGACCATCGCCGACCTCCGGGCGGCGGCGGAGGCCGGCCGTGTCCGCGGCGTGAAGGGATTCGGCGAGAAGACGGAAGCGCGCCTCCTCGAAGCCATCCGGCGGCTGGAGGAGCCGGCACCGGCGCGCGCCCTCCTGTCGCACGCGCTCGCCGACGCCGATCCCGTCCTCGCGCACCTGCGGCGGGCGCCCGGGGTGACCGCGGTCGAGATCGCGGGCGATCTCCGCCGGGGCGCCGAGCTGGTGGACCGGCTGGAGATCGTGGCCGCCTCCGGCACGCCGGCGGCGACGCGGGGGCACCTGCTCGCGCTGCCCGGCGTGGTGTCGATCACCGAGAGCCGGCCCGACCTTCACCGGGCGGTGCTCGAGAGCGGGCTGCCCCTCGAGGTGCGGGTGACCCGTCCGGACCGCCACGCCGCCGCGCTCCTCCACGCCACCGGCGCCCGCGCGCACCTGACGCGCCTCGGCGGCATCGCGGAAGCGCGGGGGCTGCGCCTCGGGCCCGCGGGTCTCACGCGAGCGGGGCGGGACACCCCGCTGTCCGCGAAGGACGAGCCGGAGCTCTACGCGCATCTGGGCCTGCCGTTCATTCCGCCCGAGCTTCGCGAGGACACCGGCGAGATCGAGGCCGCTCTCGCCGGCCGCCTGCCCGACGATCTGGTGGCGATGCACGACGTGCAGGGCTTCGTGCACTGCCACACCGTGTACTCGGACGGCCGCAACACGGTCGAGGAGATGGCGCGCGCGGCGGAGGCGCGCGGCATGCGGTACCTCACGATCACCGACCACTCGCCCACCGCGACCTACGCGAACGGCCTCACCGTGGACCGGCTGCGCGCGCAGTGGGACGAGATCGACCGCGTGCAGGAGAAGGTGTCGGTGCGCTTGCTCCGCGGCACCGAGTCCGACATCCTCGCCGACGGAGCGCTCGACTACCCCGACGCCGTTCTCGAGCGCCTCGACGTCATCATCGCCAGCATCCATCAGCGGCACCGGATGGGGCCGGCGGAGATGACGCGACGGCTCACGCGCGCGATGGCTCATCCCTGCTTCAAGATCTGGGGCCACGCCCTGGGGCGCCTCATCCCCTCGCGGCCGCCCATCGAGGTCGACGTGGAGGCGGTTCTGGATGCGGCGGCGTCCTCGCGCGCGGCCATCGAGATCAACGGGGATCCGCACCGGCTCGACATGGCGCCCCGCTGGCTGCGGGCCGCGCGCGAGCGCGGGCTCCGCTTCGTCATCTCGACGGATGCCCACGCCGTCGACGAGCTGGACAACCTCCGCTACGGGACGATCATCGCGCGGCGCGGCTGGGTGCGACGCGACGAGGTGCTGAACACCCTGAACACGGCCGGATTCGCCCGGGCGGTGGCGCCGGTGGGCCCCCGGTGAAGCGGCGGATCTTCCTGCTCTCGCCCGCGCACTGCGGCGGCGAGCGCGCCCGGCTCGTGTTCAGCCCCGCGGCCCGCTTCGATCTGGCCCAGCGCCTGCGCGGCCCCGGCGGGGCGCCCCTGGGCGAGGTCTTCTCGTTCCTCAGCGGGCTCTACTTCCGCGGCAAGCTCGCTTACGCCGAGGCCTTCGCCCGTCCGCCCGCCGGCCATTCCGGCGTGCTCGTGATCACCCCCACCGACGGGCTCGTGCCGGCGGTGGAGATGGTGGACCTGGCGCGGCTGCGCCGCTTCGCCGAAGTGGACATCGACGCGGGGAACCCGCGCTATGTGGAGCCCCTCCGGCGCGACGCGCTCCGCTTCGCGCCGCTCCTGGGCGCGCGCTGCGACGTGGTGCTCCTGGGCAGCATCGCCACCGGCAAGTATCTCGACCCGCTCCTGGAGGTCTTCGGCGAGCGCCTGCGCTTCCCCGCCGACTTCGTGGGGCGCGGCGACATGAGCCGCGGAGGCCTGCTCCTGCGCTGCGCCCGCGTGGGCGCGGAGCTCGACTACGTCGGCGTGCGCGGCGCGGTGCGCCACGGCGTGCGACCGCCCCGTCTCGTGCGCGCGCCATGAGCCCGCGCGCGCGGCCCGCCCTCGACCCCGCGGCGGTCGTCCCGCCCGACCGGGACACCGTGGAGGTGCGGCTGGGCGGTCGCGCCGTCACCCTCACCAACCTGCGCAAGCCGTTCTGGGCGCGCCCCCGCCTGACCAAGGGCGACCTCCTGCGCTACTACGTGGCGGTGGCGCCGTACCTGCTGCCGCATCTCCGCGACCGCGCCATGGTCATGAAGCGCTACCCGGATGGCGCGGCCGGCCCGTTCTTCTTCATGAAGCGCGCGCCGGCGCCGCGCCCCGACTGGATCGAGACGTGCCGCATCGATCATGCGTCCGGCAACGTGATCGACTTCCCAATGGTGCAGGACCTCCTGTCACTGCTGTGGGTGGTGAACCTCGGCTGCATCGATCTCAATCAGTGGTATGCGCGCTGCGACGACGTCCACCGGCCGGACTATCTCCACTTCGATCTCGACCCGGTGCCGGGCGCCGGGTTCGAGCGGGTGCGCGAGACGGCCCTGCTCGTGCGCGCCGCGCTCGAGGACGTGGGCATGTCCGCCTATCCCAAGACCACCGGCTCGCGGGGCATCCACATCTACGTGCCCATCGTGCGCGGCCCCGACCAGAAGACGGTGTGGCGGGTGGCCAAAGCGGTGGCGCAGACGCTCGCCCGCGAGCGGCCGAGCCTCGTGACCGCGGAGTACCGCGTGGCCCGGCGGCCGGCGGGCCGGGTGCTGGTGGACTACAACCAGAACGCGTGGGGACGCACGCTCGCCTCGGTGTACTCGGTGCGCCCCCGCCCGCGCGCGCCCGTGTCCATGCCCCTCACGTGGGACGAGGTGGCCGGCGGCGCGCGCGTCGAGGACTTCCGGATCGACAATGCGCCCGCCCGGCTCCAGCGCCTGGGCGATCTCTACGCGCCGATGCTGGCCCGGACCGGCCGCTTCCGACTCGAGCGCGTGGCATGACGCTGCCGCTCCGCCCGGACTACCCGCCCATGGAGGCGCGGCTCGTGGACGCGATCCCCACCGGACCCGGCTGGCAGTACGAGCCCAAGTGGGATGGATTCCGCTGCCTCGTCTTCCGCGATGGCGAGTCGGTCGCGCTCCGGTCCAAGGCGGGCAAGCCGCTGGAGCGCTATTTCCCGGACGTGGTGGCGTCGGTGGGCGCGCTCCCGGCCCGGCGCTTCGTGCTGGATGGGGAGCTGGTCGTCCCCGTCGACGGCCGGCTCTCCTTCGACGATCTGCTCCAGCGCATCCACCCCGCGCCCTCGCGCGTGCGCCGGCTTGCCGAGGAGACGCCGGCCTGGCTCATCGCCTTCGATCTCCTCGTGGACGCCGACGGGCGCCCGCTCGTCGAGCGACCTCTCGCGGAGCGGCGGCCGCGCCTCGAGGCCTTCGCCCGCGCGCATCTCGCCCGCGCCGCCACCATTCGACTCTCGCCCGCGGCCACCGAGCTCGAGGCCGCGCAGTCCTGGCTCTCGCGGGCCGGCGGCAACCTGGACGGCGTCGTCGCCAAGCGCCTGGACGCTCCCTACGCGTCCGGCACGCGGGACGCGATGGTGAAGGTGAAGCGTCTCCGCACCGCCGACTGCGTGGTGGGCGGCTTCCGGTACGCCTCCGCGGGGAAGGTGGTGGGCTCGCTCCTGCTCGGCCTCTACGACGGCCAGGGCCGGCTCGACCACGTCGGCTTCACGTCCGGCTTCAGCGTGGCCGACCGGCGAGCGCTCCTCGGGAAGCTGCGGCCGCTGATGGGCGGCTCCGGCTTCACCGGCAACGCGCCGGGCGGCCCCAGCCGCTGGAGCACCGAGCGCTCCGGCGAGTGGGTGCCGCTGGCGCCGCGGCTGGTCGTGGAAGTCGGCTACGATCACGTCAGCGGCGGGCGCTTCCGCCACGGCACGCGCTTCGTCCGCTGGCGGCCCGACAAGGCGCCGCGCCAGTGCACGCGGGAGCAAATCGAGGCGGGCGCGCGCCCGCGCCTCACCGCGCTGCTCGGCGGCCCCGCGACGCCCCGGGCGCCGAGCCGCCCGCGCGCAGCAGACCGAACTCGCTCATCAGATGGCGCCGCACGCCGGCACGGATGAGGTCGGCGCCGCGGCTGCCGGTCACGGAGGCGGACGCCGGTAGTCGACGATGTAATCCCTACACGCCGCCCGTGTAAGTCCTACGCCGGCCGCGCCGCCGCGCGTCACGGGACGCCATATTTTCCCGCCCGCTCACGTCGCGCGCGCCGCTGGCACATCCGTTGCCTCGGTGTTCGCGGATGCTCCGCCGCGCGCTCAATTTCTTCCTTCCCACCGACATGGCCGTGGACCTCGGCACGGCGAATACGCTCGTGCACGCGCCGGGGCAGGGCATCGTCCTCAACGAGCCGTCCATCGTGGCCCTCAGTACCGCGGACCGATCGGTGATCGCAGTGGGGAACACCGCCAAGGCGATGCTCGGTCGAGCGCCCGGCACCATCGAGGTCATCCGTCCCCTGCGCCACGGCGTCATCGCCGACTACGACACCACCGAGAAGATGCTCTACCACTTCATCCGCCGCGCTCATCCGCGGTGGAGTCCGGTCCATCCGCGCATCGTCATCAGCGTTCCCTCGGGAATCACCCAGGTGGAGCGCCGCGCGGTGCAGGAGTCGGCGGGGCATGCCGGGGCGCGCCAGGTCTTCCTCATCGCCGAGCCCACCGCCGCCGCCATCGGGGCGGGGCTGCCCATCTCCGAGCCGGGCGCCAGCATGATCGTGGACATCGGCGGCGGCACCACCGAGGTCGCGGTGATCTCGCTGTCGGGCATCGTGTTCTCGACGTCGCTGCGCATCGCGGGCGACGACATGAACGACGCCATCACCTCCCACGTCCGGAAGAGCCACAGCCTTCTCATCGGCGAGCGGCGGGCGGAGGAGATCAAGATCTCGCTGGGCTCGGCCTATCCGTGCGCGCGCGACAACGAGACCATCGCGGTCAAGGGGCGCGACCTCACCGCGGGCATTCCCAAGACCATCTACGTGAGCGGCGCCGAGGTGCGCGAGGCGCTCCGCGAGCCCATCGAGGCCATCGTGGAGGCGGTGCACAGCTGTCTCGAGAAGACGCCGCCCGAGCTGGCCGCCGACATCGTGGACAACGGCATCACCCTCACCGGCGGCGGCGCGCTCTTGCCGGGGCTCGACCTCCTGCTCCATCAGCAGACGGATCTGCCCATCACCGTCTGCGAAGATCCGCTGACCTGCGTGGTCCGCGGCGCCGGCCGTCTCCTCGACGAGCCGGAAGTGCTGGCCCGCGTCGCGATTCCCGTCTAGCGGCGCCGAGAAGGGCCCATTCGCTTCGTTGCCGCCCCTGGACCCGTCTCGACGCCGCTTCAGGGCGACTGGGGAGGCGTGATCTTCGCGAGGGCGGCGCGGATGCGCTCGATGCGGCCGGTGAGGTCCCCGCGGAGCTGGCGGCGGCCGAGCGCCCGCTTCACCTCGCCGCCGAGACCCGTCACCAGATCGGTGGAGACGCGGCCGACCGTGAAGACGAGGCAGCCGCTCCCCCAGGGCAGGGCGCCGGTCAGCGTCTGGCTCGAGTTGTAGGAGTGCGCCACGAAGAAGTGCCGCTCCACGTGCACGGCCAGCTCGGGGCGCGCGTCGATGAGCTGATGCACGAGGATGGGCGCGGCCCGCCCCTGGAGCCGGCGCTCCACCCAGAAGATCTGGCTCGGGCGGCCCGCCGCCTGTAGCGACGGGTAGAGCAGGAGCGTGTCGGGCAGACCGGGCGCGGCGTCGGCGAGCGGGCGCGTGTCCTCCGCAGCCAGGCGGAGCTCCGCCCCAGGATCGACGACGGCGCCCCCCCGCCGGGCATAGGGCTCGATGGCGGCCAGGCCGCCCGTGCGATACGCCCGGGCCCGGTGCAGCAGCACGGTGCGGTAGTGCAGGCTCGTGCTCGCCTGCGCCAGCCCCGAGCGTGCCGGGCCGGCGAGGGCAGGTCGGAGCGCACGGAGGGCCTCGAGCTCGCGACTCGAGAGATTCCACACCGATCCCGGCTGGGCCTCCAGGATCTCCTCGGTCTCCGCGGGCCCCAGCCGGAGCTTGGCCAGATCCTCCGGACTCGCGCGCTCGGGCAGCACGCCCCAGGCGGTGACGCCCGGATCGCGGACGGCGAGCTCCGCCTCGACGAGGTGCTCGCCCACGCGCGCTGCCGGGACCGGCAGGTAGAGGACGACGCCGGCGGCGAGATCGCGGTCGGTGCGCTCGGCGACGGGGAAGGGGAGGGCTTCGCCCGCGAGCAGGCGGCGCCGCTCGTCCGCGGAGATCTGCCGCAGGTCCCAGGTGTCGGCGGCCCATGCGGGCCGCGACGTCCACGCCGAGGGGAAGGCGAGAAAGGCGAGCGGGCCCAGCCCCGCCGTCGCCAGCGCCGTCCGTCGCCTCATCGCTCGCCCCGCATGATACATTGTTGGCCCCGGAGGTGGATGATGGACGTTCCATTCGAGTCGGCAAAGTCCCTCGCCGCGCTGATCCGCCGCAAGAAGATCGGCTGCCTCGAGCTGCTCGACCTCTACATCACGCGGATGGAGCGGTACAACCCGCGCGTCAACGCCATCATCGCCACGGATCTGGAGACCGCCCGCAAGCGGGCGCGGGCCGCCGACGCCGCGCTCCGCAAGGGCGCCACCTGGGGCCCGCTCCACGGCGTGCCCATGACGATCAAGGAGTCGTACGACGTCACCGGCATGCCCACCACCTGGGGCGTCCCCGCGCTGAAGGGAAACTTTCCCGCGAAGAACGCGCTGACCGTGGACCGGCTGCAGGAAGCGGGCGTCGTCATCTTCGGCAAGACCAACGTGCCGATCTACCTCGCAGACTATCAGAGCTACAACGAGATCTACGGCACCACCAACAATCCCTGGGACCTGACCCGCTCGCCCGGCGGCTCTTCCGGGGGCTCCGCCGCCGCGCTCGCCGCCGGCCTCACCGGGATCGAGGCGGGCAGCGACATCGGCTCGTCCATCCGGAACCCCGCCCACTACTGCGGTGTGTTCGGCCACAAGCCCTCGTACGGCGTGGTGCCGCCGCGCGGCCAGGCCCTGCCGGGCAAGGTCGCGCCGGGCGACATCAGCGTGGTGGGGCCGATGGGACGCAGCGCCGACGACCTCGCCCTCGCCCTCACCGCGATGGCAGGCCCGGACGAGATCGACGCCGAGGGCTGGCGGCTGGAGCTGCCCGCGCCGCGGCGGCGCGCCCTGCGCGACTTCAAGGTCGCGGTCATGCTCACCGATGCCGTGTCCGAGGTGGACGTGGAGGTGCAGGACCGCATCCAGGCGGTGGCGGACTTCCTCTCGCGGCGCCGGGCCAAGGTGAACGACCGCGCGCGGCCCGACATCGACACCGCGCAGTCGCATCGCGTGTACATCCAGCTGCTGCGCGGCGCCACGTCGGGACGGCTCAGCCCCGCGGAGTTCCGCGCCGAGGCGGAGGCGGCGAGCCGTCTGGCCCCCGACGACGAGTCCTACTACGCGCGGATGATCCGGGCCAACACCATGCCCCACCGCGACTGGCACGCCGCCAACGAGGCGCGCCATCAGCTCCGGTGGAAGTGGGCGGAGTTCTTCCGCGAGTGGGACGTGCTCATCTGCCCCGTCGCGGCCACCGCCGCCTTCCCCCACGATCACGTCGGCGAGCGCTACGAGCGCACCATCTCGGTCAACGGCCGCCGCGTGCCCACCACGGACCAGCTCTTCTGGGCCGGTCTCGCGGGGGTGGTGTTCCTGCCCGGCACCGTGGCCCCGGCCGGCTTCACGCCGGGGGGCCTCCCGGTAGGGGTGCAGATCGTGGGGCCGCAGTATGGCGACCGCACCACCATCGAGCTGGCCAAGCTGCTCGAGCGCGAGTTCCAGGCGTTCGTGCCGCCGCCCGGCTACGAGTGAGGGCCGCCGCCCGTTGACAAGGCGGCCCGCCCTCCAGCACACTCCACGCACCTGACGCGAACCCCGCCGCACGGAGGTGCCTGCATGACGGGCTCAGTCGTCTTCCGGAAAGCGTTTCTCGTCCTCGCCGCCGCGGCCCTCGCCGCCGGCACGGCCGTCCCGCCCGCGCTCGCCCAGGTGAAGGGCGGCGTCCTCCGCGTGGGCAATCTCGGCGAGCCGCCCGCGCTGGACGCGCACTGGACCACCGCGAGCATCACCGAGACCCTCACCAACCACATCTACGAGGGACTCTACAGCCTGGACAAGGACAAGAAGCCCATCCCCATGCTCGCGGAGGGCCATACCGTGAGCAAGGACGGGCTCGTCTACACGTTCAAGCTCCGCCAGGGCGTCAAGTTCCACAACGGCAAGGAGATGACGTCCGACGACGTGGTGGCCTCGCTCGTCCGGTGGGGGAAGCAATCCATCTACGGGAAGGCCCTCTTCGCCCAGGTCACCGACGTCAAGGCCGTCGACAAGTACACCGTGGACCTGCGGTTGAAGGAGAAGTCCGCCATCGTGCTGATCTCCCTCGCCGTACCCAACAACTTCGGCGCCATCTATCCCAAGGAGATCGCCGAGAAGTTCGAGCCCGCGGTCAAGGCCACCGAATACATCGGCACGGGTCCCTACAAGCTCGCGGAGTGGAAGCCCGACCAGTACATCCGCATGGTGCGCTTCGACGACTACAAGTCGCGGAACGAGAAGCCCAATGGCTACGGCGGCGGCAAGACCGCCTACGCGGACGAGATCCGCTGGGTGCCGGTGCCCGAGGTCGCGACGCGGGTGGCGCAGGTGGAGACCGGCGAGCTCGACTTCGCCGACGACCTGAACCTGGACGCCTACGACCGGATCAAGAAGAGCACGGCGGCGCGGCCCATCGTGGCCAAGCCCTATTACTGGCTCGTCGCGGTCTTCAACAAGAAGGAAGGCCTGATGACGAACCAGAAGCTCCGTCAGGCCTGGCAGGCGGCTATCGACATCGAGCCCATCATGAAGACGGTGGCGGGCGGGAAGAGCGAGTTCTATCGCATGGACTCGAGCCTCGCCCCGGTCGAGATCACCGCCTGGCACACGAAGCTCTCCGGCCTGCCGTGGAACGAGCGGAACAAGGACAAGGCCAAGCGGCTCCTGCAGGAGGCTGGATACAAGAAGGAGCCGATCCGTTTCATGACGACGCAAGAGTACAAGTGGATGTACGACTTCGCGCTGCTCACCAAGCAGCAGCTCGAGGATGTGGGCTTCAACATCGACCTCCAGGTCGTGGACTGGGCGACCCTCGTGAAGCGCCGGAACAACCCCAAGGAGTACGACGCCTTCACGACCGGCATCGGCGCCGCTTACGACCCCACCCATCACGTGTACCTGACCGCCGCCTGGCCGGGCTGGAACAACGACGAGACCATGCTGAGTATCTCGGCCGAGCTCGCGCGCGAGACCGACCCCAAGAAGCGGATGGCGCTGTGGGAGCGGCAGACGCGGCTCTTCTACGAGAAGGTCCCAGTGATCCGCTACGGTGATCTCTTCGGGATGCGCGCCGCCCGCAACAACGTCAAGGGCTTCGACGAAAGCAACGAGCGGCTCCGCTTCTACAACGTGTGGCTCGAGAAGTAGCCGAGCGCTAACGCGGGCGGGGCCGCCGGGCGGCGGCCCCGCCGCGGGCCGATCTGTCGAGGAGCCGTGAGCTCCTACCTCCTTCGCCGCGTCCTCGCCGTCATTCCCGTGATGGTGGTCGTCGTCACCATCGTCTTCTTCCTCATCCACCTCATTCCCGGCGACCCCGTCGCCGTCATGCTGGGACCCGAGGCCACGCCGTCCCAGATCCAGGCCGCTCGCGCGGGGCTGGGGCTCGACCGGCCGCTCCACGAGCAGCTCTTCACCTTCTACGCGCGCATCCTGCGGGGCGACCTCGGGCACTCGTACTTCCTCGACCGGCCGGTGACGCGAGCGCTCGCCGAGCGCGCCGAGCCCACCATTGTCCTCACCCTTTCGGCGCTCTTCGTGGCGGTGGCCATCGGCGTGCCCTCGGGCATCGTGGCCGCCGCTCACCGCGGCTCCTGGTGGGACCGCGGGCTCATGTTCCTCTCCCTCCTCGGCGTGTGCATTCCCGGCTTCTGGCTGAGCCTCAACTTCATCTTCCTCTTCGCGGTGCGCCTGGGCTGGCTGCCCGCCGCGGGATACGCGTCCATCTGGGTGGATCCCCGCACCGCCCTGACGTACATGGTGCTGCCCGCGGTCTCCCTGGGGTTCAATCAGTCGGCCCTCATCGCCCGCATCGCGCGCTCGTGCATGCTGGACGTGCTCCAGCAGGACTACATCCGGACTGCCCGCGCCAAGGGCCTGTCGCCCGGGGTGGTGACCTACGTGCACGCGTTCCGCAACGCGCTCGTCCCGGTGGTGGCGGTGATCGGCATCACCACCGCCATCCTCATCGGCGGCGCGGTGGTGACGGAGATCGTGTTCAACATCCCCGGGCTGGGGCGGCTCATCATCTCCGCCATCCTGCGCCGCGACTATCCGGTGGTGCAGGGAGTGGTGCTGGTGACGGCGGCGGCCTACGTCATCATCAATCTCCTCGTGGACCTCCTCTACGCCTTCATCGACCCCCGCATCCGCTATGACTGAACGCTCCCGGCCGACCTGGCTGCGCCGTCTGGCGCGACATCCCGGCGCAATGACAGGCGCCGCGATCCTGCTCGTGTTCGTGCTCGCCGCCTTCCTGGCCGACGTGATCTCCACGCACAACCCCACGCGCCTGGTGCCGGGAAGCCGCCTGCGGCCGCCCGGAGGGGAGCATCTGCTCGGGACCGACGAGTTCGGGCGCGACATCTACAGCTTGGTGATCCACGGCAGCCGCGTATCGCTCCTGGTCGGGGTGACGACGATGCTGCTCACCTCGCTGGGCGGCGTGCTGGTGGGGCTCCTCGCCGGCTTCAGCCGCCGTCTCGACGCGATGGTCATGCGGGTGATGGATGGCATGATGGCCTTCCCGGCCATTCTCCTCGCGATCGCGCTCATGGCGGCGCGGGGCCCGGGCGTGTGGAACGTCATCATGGCGCTGTCCATCGTGTACATGCCGCGGACCGCGATCCTGATCCGCAGCACCGTGCTGGGCCTCCGCGACCTGGACTACGTGCAGGCGGCCCGCGCGCTCGGCCGGCGTGACCTCGTGATCGCGTTCCGCCACATCCTCCCGAACTGCGTCGGCCCTCTCCTCGTGCAGGGGAGCTTCATCTTCGCCTACGCCATCCTCGCCGAGGCCATCCTGGGCTTCCTGGGGGTGGGCGTGCCCCCCTACGTGCCGTCGTGGGGCAACGTGATCGCGAGCGGCAAGAACGTCATTCGGGAGGCGTTCTGGGTGAGCCTGTGTCCCGGCGCCGCGCTCACCCTGGCGGGCCTGTCGCTCAATCTCCTCGGCGACGGGCTCCGCGACGTGCTCGACCCGCGCCTGCGCGTGCAGTAGGGGGCGTCAGACCACCAGCGTGGGGGGGAGCAGCTGGGCGGCGAGCTCCCGGTAGTCGGCGAGCCGCTTCCGGGGCAGGGCGAACGGCGACTTGAAGTCCTGGTCGTAGTGCCGGAAGGGGACGAGATAGCGCTCGGCGTATGCGCGGTCCCGCGCGTCGAAGAGCGGCGTGCAGCGGTCGGGAACGATGCCGTGGTAGCGCACCAGCCAGGCCACCGGCTCGTCGACGTCGTCCTTCACGCGGCTCCAGGCGAACTCACGGTGACTCCACGGGAGCCACGCCGCGTCCAGCCCGCAGCCCGGCGCGTGGTCGCCGATCGGCGCGATCGCCCCCACCACGTTCTCCGGGGCCTCGCCGGCGAGCAGCAGCAGCTTGCCGACATCGTGGATGAGGGCGGCGGCGAGGAGGACGGGGTCCTTCACGCCGGCGGCCTCCATGGCCGCCAACACTTGGAGCGCGTGGAGCTGCTGGCTGGCGCCGTAGAGCGCGGCGTCGGCGGGATCCACGCATCCGCCGAGCTGCTCGAGCAGATCCCAGGTGTTGACCAGACCGAGCACGGGGCGCGCGTACTTGGCGCGTAAGGCCCTCACCTGCTCGCGGGTCTGCGCGCGATGGCGCCGCTGAATATCCTCCGCCCGCCGCACGAAGGCCTCGCGCTCCCGGACGTCGCGCGTGATGGGCGGGATCGGCCGTACCTCGTAGCCGCGGCGGGCGAGCGCGGCCTCGAGGAGGCGCCTCGGAACCAGGGATGCCACGTCGCTCACGGTACCACGGCGTGTCGGGGTTCGCTGTTATACTCCCCCGCACCCGAGAGCCCGCATGCGCGCCCTGACCGTTCCCATGCCGTTCCCTACCCCCTTCTATGCGGCGCTCCCGGCGGGGATCGCCCTCGGCCACTTCGCCGCCGAGGAGCTGGACGTGACGGTGGCGCCGGCCTCGCGCTATCCGCGGGGCACCATGCAGGCCCTGCTCGACGGCGAGATCGAGATCTGCCTGGGCGGTCTCATGCGCAGCTTCGAGCTGGCCGACCGCACCGGCCAGCACGTCGCGCACTTCGCAGAGGTGTGCAGCCGCAACGCCTTCTTCCTCCTGTCGCGCCGTCCCGAGCCGCGCTTCCGCTTCGCCGACCTCATCGGCAAGACGGTGCTGGGCTTCCAGGAGGCGCCCACCCCCTGGCAGTGCCTGCTCACGGTCCTGCGGCGCCACGGAGTGGATTCCGCTCGGGTGCGCATCGAGCGCGATCGGCCCATGGCGGACGCGGTCGCCGCCTTCCGTGGGGGCGAGGGCGACTACCTGGAGACGACGCAGCCCGTCGTGGAGGCCCTCGTCCGCGACGGCGCCGCCCACATCGCGGTCTCCATGGGCGAGGCGACCGGGCCGCTGCCCTTCACGTCCTACATGGCGGCCCCCGCGCTGCTCGCGCGCGAGCCCGAGGTGGTGGCCCGCTTCGCCCGGGCCGTCTATCGCACGCAGCGCTGGCTGGCCGGCCGCGGCGCCGGCGAAGTCGCGCGCGTGGTGGTCGCCGCGTACCCCGCGGTGGAGCGCTCGCTGCTGGAGGCCGCGATCGCGCGGTATCAGCGCCAGGACACGTGGGCGCGCGATCCGCTGCTCCGGCGCCCGGGCTACGACACGCTACAGAGCATTCTCCTCAGCGGCGGGTTCATCCGCCGAACCCACCGCTACGAGGACCTGGTGAACACCGGCTTCGCAAAGGACGCGATGGACGCCCGGTCGGAGTAGCATTGACAACCAGGGTGATCCTCGACCGATTGGAGAAGCTCGTGCGGGAGCTGGCGGGCTCCGCGCGCGCGTCGGGCGCGCTCGACGCCTCGACCCCGCTGCGGGATGGGGGCCTCTGGCTCGACTCGGTGGCGCTGCTCGAGCTGGTGGTCGCGGTGGAGCGAGAGTTCCGCGTGGACTTCGAGCCCTCCGATCTCAGCGACGCATCGCTCCGGACCCTCGGCAGCCTGGCCGACGTGATCGAGCGGCGTCTCGCCGGGCGGTGACCCCCGCGCGCGGGAGGGCCCGCGAGACGCCGCCGCCGCCCCGCCGGCCTCTCGATCCGCTCGAAGTGATGGTGCGCGACATCTGGCAGGACGTCCTCGGCGTCCGGATCGCGAGCGTGACGGAGCGCTTCGCCCATCTCGGCGGCACCCCCGAGCAGGCCGCCCGCATGCTGGCCGAGGTCGAGCGAGCGTGCGGCCACGCGGCCCCGCCGCCCGCTCGTTCCCTCGACGTGACGATCGAGACGCTCGCCGGGCTGATGAAAGCTTCCGAGAGCCGGAGCGGCAGCGCGCGGAAGTACATCGGCCGCAACCTGAACACCGGCCCCGGACAGCGTCCGGAGCTCTTCCTGATGCACGGGGACATGAACGGCGGCGGCTTCTACTGTCTCGCCCTGGCCGGGCATCTCGGCAGGGATCAGCCGGTGCACGCGTTCGCCCCGCTGGGCGTCGACGGCCGCCCCCTGCCCCCCACCATCGAGGACATGGTCGCGGAGCCGCTCGCCGAGCTGCGCCGGCTGCGTCCCGCGGGTCCGTATCGGCTCGCCGGGTACTGCAACGGTGGCCTCGTGGCCTACGAGATGGCGCGGACGCTCATCGCCGAGGGAGAAGTCGTCGAGCGGTTGATCCTCATCGCGCCGAATCTGCCCGGCGCGCGGCTGGCCGAATCGGGCTGGACGGTGGACCGCCTCCGGGCCGGCATCCGGCGCCGCGTGCGCCGCCTCCTGGGCCGCCGCCCGCCGGAGTTGCCCGCGGCGCCGCCCGCGGAAACCTCCCCGTCCTTGTTCGAGCGCTATCGCCGGATCATGCGCGGGTATCGTCCGGGGCGCTTCGCGGGCCCCCTCACGATCTTCTGGCCCGCCGAGGAGCCGTACGCGATGCGGGAGGGCGCGTCGCGGGCATGGCGCGAGGCCGCTCCGCAGGCCATCATCCGCGAGATTCCCGGCGCGCACCTGACCGCCATCACCACGCACGCTGCCGAGCTCGGGGCCGCCCTGCGCGCTTGCCTCGACGGCAAAGTTTGAGTACAAGGAGGCATGCCCACCGCGCGCGTCGACGGCATCAACCTCTTCTATGAGGAGTTCGGCGAGGGCGTTCCCCTCGTGTTCGTCCACGAGTTCGCCGGCGACTATCAGAGCTGGCATCTCCAAGTGCGCTTCTTCTCGCGCCGCTACCGCACCATCGCGTACAACGCGCGGGGCTACCCGCCGTCGGACGTGCCCACCGATCCCGCCGCCTACTCGCAGGATCGCGCCGTCGAGGACATCCGGGGGCTGCTGGATGCGCTCGGCATCCGGAAGGCGCACATCTGCGGCCTCTCGATGGGAGGCTACGCCACCCTGCACTTCGGGATTCGCCACCCCGAACGCGCGCTATCGATCGTGGTGGCGGGCGCCGGCTACGGGAGCGTGCCGGGCGAGCGCGAGCGGTTCCGCAAGGACGTGGAGGAGACGGCGCGGCGCTTCGTGGACGACGGGATCGTCGCGGTGGCGGACTTCTACACCAAGGGGCCCACGCGGGTGCAGCTGATGGACAAGGATCCCAAGGGCTGGCGCGAGCTCTACGACCAGTTCGTCGCCCAGTCCGCCCAGGGTCATGCCCTGACCATGCGCGGCGTCCAGATGACGCGCCCGTCGGTGTACGAGCTCGAGAACGATCTGGAGCGGCTCGAGGTGCCGACCCTCATCGTCACCGGCGACGAGGACGAGCCGTGTCTCGAGCCGGCGCTCTATCTCAAGCGCAAGATCCGCTCGTCGGGGCTCCTGGTGCTGCCGAAATCCGGCCACACCATCAACCTCGAGGAGCCCGAAGCCTTCAATCGCGGCGTGCTCGACTTCCTCACTGCGGTCGACGGGGGTCGCTGGCCCCTGCGGAACCCGAAGTCGGTCAGCGCATCCGCCATACTTCCTCCCGACCAAGGAGGCCGGAAATGACTCTGCCCCTCGCGCCCTACACCGTCATCGACCTCACCCGCGCCCGCTCCGGGCCGACCTGCGTCCGCCAGCTCGCGGACATGGGGGCGCAGGTGATCCAGGTCTCCGCCCGCGAGGACGAGCAGGGCGACTTCCCCCGCCGCGGCTTCGACAGCCAGAACCTCCACCGCAACAAGCGGTCCATCACTCTCGACCTCAAGTCGCCCAAGGGCATCGACATCCTGAAGCGCCTCATCGCCAGGGCCGACGTCGTGGTGGAGAACTTCCGCCCCGATGTCAAGAACCGGCTCGGCATCGACTACGAGACTTTGAGCAGAGACAACCCCCGGTTGATCTACGGCAGCATCTCGGGCTTCGGGCAGACCGGGCCGTATCGCGACCGGCCCGGCTACGACCAGATCGCGCAGGGCATGGGCGGGCTCATGTCCATCACCGGCCTGCCCGGGCAAGGCCCGGTGCGAGTGGGCATCCCGGTGGCCGATCTCACCGCCGGCATCTTCTTGGCCCAGGGGATTCTCGTGGCGCTGCTCGAGCGCGAGCGCTCGGGACGCGGGCAGTGGGTGCACACCTCGCTGCTGCAGGCCATGGTCACCATGCTCGACTTCCAGGCGGCCCGCTGGCTGATCGCGGGCGAGATCCCGCCGCAGGCCGGGAACGACCATCCCACCGCGATCCCCACCGGGGTCTTCAAGACCAGGGACGGCCACATCAACATCGCGGCCTCCGGGCAGAACATGTTCCGCCGCCTCTGCGAGGCCCTCGGCGCCGAGCCGCTGCTCGACGACCCGCGCTTCAAGACGGCGCCCGACCGCTCCAAGAACCGCAAGGCGCTGGCGCCCGAGCTCGAGAAGGCCTTCGCGACGCGCACCAGCGCGGAGTGGGTGGAGCTGCTGAACGCCAAGGGCGTCCCCTCCGGCCCCATCCTCGACGTCAAGCAGGTGTACGAGAACGAGCAGGTGAAGCACCTGGGAATGGCGGTGCCGGTGAAGCATCCGGCGCTCGGCGAGATCCTGGTGCAGGCGCCGCCGGTGACGCTCGCGCGGACGCCGGGCTCGGTGCGCCGGCATTCGCCCGACACCGGTGAGCACACGGACGAGATCCTGGGGGAGCTGGGGTTTTCTCAGGCGGAGATCAGGAGTTTGCGCGACGAGAAGGTCGTGTAGCGGCGATACGCGGGCGGCTACAGCAGCCGGTAGACATCCAGCTCCACCCGCCGGGCGTGGCGCGCGGCGCTCGCGATGCCGATGGTGCGGTTGAGCCAGGCTAGCCGCGCGTCCCCGGTGGTGAAGCGCAGGACGGTGCGGAAGTAGTACTCGGCGGGGTCCACGGGCTCGCCGCGCGCCAGCCGCTCGAGCACCGCGGGCGGGCCGGTGCGAAGGCCGCGGCTCTCCACCTCGATGACGGCGCCGCTCCGCTCGCGGAGGGCGTAGTGCGCGTCGATGTCGAGGGTGCCGTCGGCGCGCCGCCATTGCCAGTCGGCGCCGCCGGGCACGACCTCGCCCGCGAGGTCATCGCCGGCGAAGCTGCCGCCGAGGATGGCGACTACACGGCGCTCGCCGCCGGGCGCCTCGCCCAGCGAGCGCACCTCGCCCACCTCGGCGGACACGCGAAAGAGCGGGGCCAGGCGCAGCACTAAAGGGCGGGCGGAACGTGCGGCAAGACCTTCTCCCCGAGGAGTCGGATCGTCCTGAGCACGCGCGCCTGGTCCATGCCCGGCCACTGCAGCCGGAACACCATGGACGTGACGCCCAGCCGCTCTCGGTAGCGCGCGATCTCCTCGCGGACGCGCGCGGGATCGCCCAGGATGAAGCGGTCCCGGGCCAGCTCCGCGAAGGCGTCGCTCCAGGTCTCGCCCTTGGGCAGGGCCTTGTCCTGCTCCCAGCGCTGGTAGGCCTTGTACTTCGGCTCCAGGATGGGCTGGGCCTCGGCGAAGGCGCCGGCCTGGCTGTCCGAGACGTAGCACTCCCGGATCAACGGAATCTCCGGCGCGGGCGGGCGGCCGGCGGCGCGGCGCTCGGCGTGGAACAGGGCGAGCTGCCGCTCCAGCGTGGGGAGTGTGGTATGCGGATTGATGAGCCACGTGTCGGCCAGCCGCGCCGCGCGCTTGACCCCGGCATCGCCGTTGGCGGCCAGCCAGATGGGCGGGCGCGGCCGCTGCAGCGGCGGCATGGAGATGCGCACGTCGCGCAGCTGGAAGTGCTTGCCGTCGAGCGAGGCCGGCTCGCCCGACCACAGTCGCTCCAGCGCCTGGAGCCCTTCGACGAGCCGCCCGACGCGGGCGCTCGGGTCATGGCCCATGGCGAGGTTCTCCACGTCGCGGTAGCCCAGGCCCAGCCCGACGATGAGCCGTCCCCCCGTGATGACGTCCAGCGTGGCGAGCTGCTCGGCGAGATCCACCGGCTGATGCAGCGGGAGGAGGATCACGCCCGTGCCCAGCGTCATGCCCTCCGCCTCGGCGGCCACCCGCGCCAGCGTGGGAATGGGCTGGAAGTAGGTGAAGGGGTCGGAGAGATAGTGCTGGCTCGACCAGATGGAGTGAAAGCCCACGCGCTTGGCCAGCCGCACCTGCTCGAGATGCTCGGCGAAGCGCTGCGCCTGCGACTCCTCCGGACGATGCTGCACCGAGAGTCCGATGCCGAATTTCATGGACGGGCGCCTCCTCGGGCCCCTAGCCAGCCACGCCGCGGCCCGCGCTGTCAAGGGCGGGGGACACGCTAGAATGGGCGCGTGCTGCCGATGGTCGAGAATGCCTCGCTCGCGCCGCGCACCACGCTGGGCGTGGGCGGGCCCGCGCGCTGGTTCGTCAAGGCGCGCGACGAGGCGACCCTCATCGCCGCGCTCGACTGGGCGGCGGCGCGCGGCGTGGCGGTGCGCGTGCTGGGCGGCGGCTCCAACGTGGTCGTGGCGGACGCCGGTGTGGACGCCCTGGTCATCCAGGTGTCGCTGCGCGGGGTCGAGGCGCGCGCGGCCGGCGCGGGGATGGACGTCACCGCGGCGGCGGGGGAGCCGTGGGACGATCTCGTGCGCCATGCCGTGGAGCGCGAGTGGGCCGGCCTCGAGTGCCTGTCCGGCATCCCGGGGCTCGTGGGCGCCACGCCCATACAGAACGTGGGCGCGTACGGCCAGGACGTCAGCCAGACCATCACCGAGCTGCGCGTGGTGGACCGGCGTGACCGCCGCCCGCGGACGCTCATCGCCGCCGCATGCCGCTTCGGCTATCGCGACAGCCTGTTCCGCAGCGGCGAGCCGGACCGCTACGTGGTGCTCGCGGTGACGTACCGGCTGGCGCCCGGCGGCGCGCCCGCCGTGCGCTACGCGGAGCTACAGCGCCACCTCGAGGGCCGCGGCCTCGCCGCGCCCACGCTGGCCGAGACGCGGGACAGCGTGCTCGCCATTCGCCGCGCGAAGTCCATGGTGCTCGACCCCGGCGACGAGAACCGCCGCTCCTGCGGCTCCTTCTTCGTGAACCCCGTGGTGCCGGCCGCGGACGCCGCGCGGGTCGCCACGCTGGCCGCCCCGGGCGGCGGCATGCCGCAATGGCCGGAGCCCGACGGCCGCGTGAAGCTCTCCGCGGCCTGGCTCATCGAGCGCGCGGGGTTCACGCGCGGTGAGCGGGCGGGCCCGGTGGGCCTGTCCACCCGTCACACCCTCGCCATCGTGTGCCACGACGGCGCCCGCGCCGCCGATGTCGCCGCGTTCGCCCGGCGGGTGCGCGAGCGGGTGGTCGAGCGCTTCGGCGTGCGGCTGGCGCCGGAGCCCGTTTTCTGGGGACCGATCGGGCTCGAAGGGGCGGCGTGACCCGCCCCGGCCTCTGGCGGCTGACCGCGGTGTTCACCTGGATCGGGCTCGCGAGCCTCGGCGGCGGCCGCAGCGCCTATTTCCACGACGCCCTGGTGGCGCGCCGCCGCTGGCTGCGCGACGAGGAGTTCCTGCAGGATCTGGCCCTCAGCCAGGTCATGCCCGGGCCCAACTTCTCCAACCTGGCGGTGAGCCTGGGGTATCGGCTGCGTGGCTATCCCGGCGCCGCGTGCGCCCTGGTGGCCCTCGTCCTCCCGGGCACCGTCATCTTTCTCGCGCTCGCGCTGTTCCTGCGCCACGGCGTCACCGCCGACGCCGGCCGTGCGCTGCTCGGGATGGGCGCGGCGGTGGTCGGGCTCGTCTTCGTGATGACGGGCCGTATCTTGCGAGTGGGGCTGCGCGGCCGCACCGCCCTCGTGCTCGCGGCCGGCACCTTCCTCGCGGTGGGCCCGCTCCGGCTCCCGACGTACGCCGCGATCGCGACCATGGCCGCGCTCGGCTTCTGGCTGAACCGGCCGCGCGCCTCCGAGGCGCTGACCCCGCGTGACGCCCCCTGATGGATCTGCTCCGGCTCGCCTGGACCTTTCTCTGGCTCTCCTTCCTCTGCATCGGCGGAGGGCTCGGCATCGTCCCCGAGATCGAGCGCCAGGCGGTGAGCGCGCATCAGTGGGTGACCTCGCGCGAGTTCGTCGACGCCTACACCGTCGCGCAGCTCACGCCCGGACCCAACATGAAGATCGCGGCGTTCATCGGCTACGTTGCCCAGGGCCCGATGGGCGCGTTCGCGGCCACCCTCGTCATGTTCGTGCCGGCGGCCGCGCTCACCGCGCTCGTCTCCCAGCACTGGGCCGGGCTGCGCGGGCGGCCCTGGGCCATCACCGCCGAGCGCACCCTGTCGGCCATCGGGATGGGCTTGATGGCGGGCGGCGTCTACACCCTGGCCCGCTCCGCCATCCACGACGTGCGCACCGCCGCCATCGCCGTCGTCGCCGCCGTCGTGCTGGCGACCCTCCGCGTGCCGCCGGTGGTGGTGGTGCTGGCCGCCGGCCTGGCGGGCTGGGTGCTGGGGTGAGGCCGGCCGGGCTCGCCGCGCGAGCGGCCGTCACCCCGCGCGGGTAGCAAGCCCGGCGAGGAAGGCCCGGATCCGCTTGGCGTTGGTCCCGAGATCGCTCCGGCCCACGCGCGACTTCGAGCGGACGTCCACCCGGCTGCCCGCGCCCGCGGGCGAGACGCGCACGACCACGTCGTCCTTGAAGGCGAACCACGACGTGGTGGCGGTGGCTTCGAGCCGGCCTTCGCCGGGCGCGACCGCCACGGTCTCCCAGCCCATGGCGCGCGCGGTGGCCTCGGCGGCGGCGAGCACGCGATCGGGGGGCGCGGCGAGCATGAGGGGACCGAGGTCCGGGTAGCCGCGCTTCTGCTGTGCCGCGACCTCGGGGCCGTCGTAGGCGGCGGGATTGGGCGCGTCGCGCCGCCGCTCGGCCACGGCCACGAAGGCGGGCGGGTTCTCGGTGTCGGTGGTGATGTCGTGGATGGACGGCACGGCGCGCGCGAGCTTCTGGAGGCTCAGCGGCACCCAGACGACCACCCCGGCGATGGCGAGGGCGACGACGGCCAGCGTCAGGCCGGGCCAGGCGCGCGCCAGCGCGGTCAGGGCCACGCCGACCAGCGCCAGCAGCGCCACGCCCGCCGCCGCGAAGCCCGCCGCGCGGAGCACGCTGAAGGACGTGGCGAGGCCCCACCAGCCCCAGCGATAGCCGAGACCGGCGAGGGCCAGCGCCAGCGCGCTGGCGAGGGCGAGCACGAGGGCGGCGCGCGGGACGAGCATCCGAGCCATGCGGTGAGGATACCGCGGAGCGCGCGTCCGCGCGTGTGCTAGTCTTCCCGCGACACGCAAACCCCCGAGGAGGCTTCCATGTCCCAGCCGAGCGCGCCGCGCGCCGTGGCCACCACGCAGGTCGACAATCACGCGGTCCGGGTCACCGAATGGCGCTTCGCGCCCGGCGCCGCCACCGGCCATCACCGGCACGAGTTCGCCTACGTGGTGGTGCCGATGACGACGGGCCGTCTCTCCCTCCTCACCGCCGACGGCGTCAACGCCGGCGAGCTCGTCACCGGCCAGGCGTACTTTCGCCCGCCCGGCGCCGAGCACGACGTGGTGAACGCGAATCCTCACGAGTTCGTCTTCGTGGAGATCGAGCTCAAGGACCATCCCCTCACCCCAGCCGGAGGACTCCGCTGATGCCCATCGATACCCGCTACCTCTTCAGCGCCGCCATGGACGTCGAGCCCGCCAAGGAAGCGCTCTTCAACGAGGTCTACGACCGGGAGCACGTGCCCAATCTCCTCAAGGTGCCGGGCGTGATCGCGGTGGCGCGCTTCAAGACCCAGGAGCTCACCCTGTCCATCGGGGGCGAGAAGAAGCGGATCGTGATCGAGAACGAGCCCCGCTACCAGGCGCTCTACGAGATCGAGAGCCCCGAGGTGCTGGTCTCGGACGCGTGGGCGCGCGCCGTCGAGGAGGGGCGCTGGCCGGGCCAGGTGCGCCAGTACACCAAGAACCGGCGGCATGTCCTCTACGGCCGCCTCGGGGGCTGATCGACCGTCGTCGTTGCCCTCTCCTCCCGGCGGCGAGGGGAGGGCACGGGGCATCGCGCTCGTCGCGGCGGCCGCCCTCTTCTGGAGCCTCGGCGGACTGCTCGCGCGTCTGGTCGCCACCGATCCCTGGACGACCGTCTTCTGGCGGTCGGTGTTCGCCGCTCTGTTCCTGCTCGGCGTCACCGTCCTGCAGGAGCGCGGCGCCGCGTGGCGGCGGATCCGGGCGCTCGGCGGGCCGGGGGTGGGCATGGCGCTCTGCTTCGCCGTCGCCTCCACGTGCTTCATCAACGCGCTGTCGCTCACCACGGTGGCCAATGCCCTGGTGATCCAGAGCACCTCACCGTTCATCGCGGCGCTGCTCGGGTGGGCCTGGATGGGCGAGCGCGTGCGGCGGCGCAGCTGGCTGGCGATGGCGGCCGCGCTGGCCGGCGCCGCCGTCATGGCCTCGCATTCATGGGGCGCGGGCTCCATCGGCGGCGACGCCCTCGCCCTCGTGACCGCGATCGCCTTCGCCACCGCCACCGTGATCGTGCGGCGGCACCGCGAGGCGCGCATGACCGCGGCGGCCGCCCTCGCGAACGTCTTCTCCGCGCTCTTCGCGTGGCCGGCGGCCCAGCCGCATCAGGCGGGCGCGGCGGACCTCGGGCTCCTCGCCTTCTTCGGCGCCGCGCAGCTGGGCTTCGGGCTCGTGCTCTTCACGGCGGGGGCGCGCCTCATTCCGGTCGCGGAGGCCTCGCTCATCGCGGTGCTCGAGAGTGTGCTGGGGCCGGTGTGGGTGTGGCTCTTCGTCGGAGAGATGCCCGCGGCGGCGGCGCTGATGGGCGGCGCGATCGTTCTGGCCGCGCTCGTCGTCCACACCGCGCTCGATCTTCGGGACACGCGACGACCGGGAAGTTAGTACCCGGCCTCCTCGACCTCGCCGCCGCGGTCGTGCTCCAACCTCGCGAAATTCGGCACCCCCGGGCGAGGGTACGGCAGTTGCAGGACGACGGGACGGGGGTGACCGACATGAACAACATCTTCTACATCATCGGTGTGGTGGTGGTGATCCTGTTCATCCTGGGCTACCTGGGCTTCCGGTGATGCCGCGCTCGCGCATCCTGGCCGCGCTGGCCGGGCTCCTGGCGCTCGGCGCCGTCGAGGTGGCGTGTGACAAGGGCCCGGCCCAGAAGGCGGGCGAGAAGGTGGACCGCGCCATCGATACCGACAAGGCCATCGGGAAAGGGCCGGTCGAGAAGGCGGGCAAGGAGATCGACAAGGCCGCCGAGGACGTCAAGAAGTAGCGCGCGAGCGGCGCGGTCTCCGCTCGCGCGCGCCGCTCAGTCGACGCGGAACACGTAGTCGGGCTTCAGCCCCTTGATCGTGGTCTGGCCCGAGAGGGCCAGCGCGGTGGACATCTCCTCACGCAGGATCTGGAACGTCCGCGCGACGCCGTCCGCGCCGTCGGCGGCGAGACCCCAGAGGGCGGTGCGGCCGATGGCGACCAGGTCGGCGCCGCGGGCCAGCGCCTTCAGCACGTCGGTGCCGCGGTTGAAGCCGCCGTCGATGATGATGCTGGCGGCGCCCCCGACGGCATCCACGATGGCGGGGAGCGCGTCGATGGTGGACTGGGTCTGGTCGAGCTGTCGCCCGCCGTGATTCGACACCCAGACGATGTCCACCCCGTGCTCCACCGCGCGCCGGGCGTCCTCCGGCGTCATGATGCCCTTCACCCCGATGGGCACGCGCACCGTCTTCCGCAGCCAGTCCACGTCGTCCCAGGTGAGCCGCGCCTGATACGTCTGGTCGGGCCCGCGCGGGTTCGGCGCCTTGGACATGGCCTCGCGCGGCACGTAACGATTGATGATGTCGCGCTCGCGGCGGCCGTACCACTGCACGTCCACGGTGAGGCACACCGACAGATACCCTGACTTCTCCACGCGCTGCATCAGCTCGCCCACCCAGCCGCGATCGCCGTGGTGATAGAGCTGGAACATCTTCGGCCCGGTGGCCGCCTTGGCCACGTCCTCCACCGACCAGCCGGTGGCCCCGGAGAGGAACTGCAGCGTATCGCCCTGGGCGGCGCCACGCGCCATCTCGCAATCGCCCTCGGGATGGAAGAGGATGAGGCCCCCCATGGGCGCCACCGCCACCGGCGCGGCCAGCGGCTGGCCGAGGAAGGTGGTGGACAGATCCACTGTGCGCACGTCCACGAGCACGTTCTGGCGAATGGCCAGGCGGTCCAGATGCGCGCGGTTGCGTCGCAGCGTGGTCTCGGTCTCGGCGCCGCCGTCGCCGAAGTTCCACGCGTCACGCGGAAGCTTCTGGTGGGCCGCTTCACGAATCTCGGGAAGGGTCACGTACTTGGGTGGCGTCATGGGGGCAACGATACGACGAACGGCCGGGGAGAGACAACTGCCCTCGCTCCGCTCGGGACCCCACTATGTATCCGCTCGCCTCGCCTCCGGCTGCGGCTCGCCCTCTTGCTCCCGCCTGCGGCTCGCCAGAGAGTTGACAGGGGCGCGGCCCGGCGCCTAGCATCGCCCCGCGCACCGAGGAGGGCGTCCATTCATGCTCTACGAGCTCCGCACCTATCACGCCATGCCGGGCCGCCTGCCCGATCTCAACCGCCGCTTCGCCGAGATCACCATGGACTTCTTCAAGAAGCACGGGATCCAGGTGGTGGGCTTCTGGACCAACGAGCTGGGCGGCCCGTCCGATCAGCTCCTCTACATCCTCGCCTGGGAGAGCCTCGCCGATCGCGAGAAGAAGTGGGGTGCCTTCTTCAGCGACAAGGAGCGCCTCGCCAAGTTCGCCGAGACGGAAAAGAACGGGCCCCTGCTGCGCAAGCTCACCGCGCACATCCTTCGTCCCACCGCCTACTCGCCGATGCAGTAGGTCCCCTCATGGCCGACGAACAGATCGTCCGTAGCGCGTCGGGACTGGGCTGGGTCGAGCTGCGCGAGGGCACCGGCGCCGCGCCCACCGCGGGCCAGACGGTGAGCGTGCACTACACGGGTTGGCTGGAGAACGGCACGAAGTTCGACTCGTCGCTCGACCGGGGCCAGCCACTCGAGTTTCCCATCGGGCGCGGACACGTGATCCGGGGCTGGGACGAAGGCGTGGGCTCGATGAAGGTGGGCGGCAAGCGCAAGCTCATCATCCCGTCCGCGCTCGGATACGGCGATCGCGGCGCGGGCGGGGTGATCCCGCCCGGCGCCACCCTGATCTTCGAGGTGGAGCTGCTCGGGGTGCGCTAGGGGAGGACGGCGCGCGCAGCGGCGAGGCCCTCGCGCGCGACCTCCTCGGCGGGGCGCGCCCAGGCGGCGGGATTGGGCGCCTCGTACGACAGCGGCCCGCGATAGCCCTTGGCCGCGAACGCGGCGAAGAGCTCACGGATGGGCGCCACCCCCTGGCCGGCGGGCAGCCGGTTCAGCATGTTCTTGGGATCGAGGGCGCCGCGGGGCACGTCGCTGAACTGCACGTACACGATCTCGTCCGGCCGCACGTCCTCGACGTCCTTGGCGCTGCCCCCGCTGCGGTGGATGTGGTACGTGTCCAGCAGCAGCCCGCAGCCGGGATGCCCCGCCCGCGCCACCAGCTCCCGCATGCGCGCGAGGGTGTTGAGCTGGGCGGCTCCGTAGCTGAACTCGAAGGCCAGGCGCACGCCGTGCTCCTGGGCGATGGCGGCGACTTCCCGCACGCTGGCCGCGGACGGAGCCAGCTCGCCGGTTCCCGGCCCCACCGCGCTCATGACGCGCGGGCAGCCGAGCGCGCCGGCGGCGCGGCAGGACTCCACGAAGACGCCGAGCAACCGTGTCCGCTCCGCGCCGGTCGCGTGGAGCCAGCCCATCTCGACCCCCACGCATGCCACCGCCAGCCCCGACGCCCGCACCCAGCCGAGCACGTCCTCGTCGGTGTGGCCCGCCTCGCGCGCGCGGAGAAAGTCCAGGCGGCGCAGCTCCACCGCCTCCCAGCCTACCCGGCGCGCGATCGCGAGGGCGTCGGCGAGCGGCGTCGAGTCCAGAGTCCAGGTATGGAGCGCGAGCGGGTTCGACACCGGGACGGCGCGGCGACTTACGACACGGGGTAGCGGAAGGGAGCCCAGCCGATTCCGCTGACCGGCTGGGGCGTGTAGGCTCCGACCCCGGCCGACTTCGCCGGCTTCGACGCCTTGGCGCGGGCCGGGGCCTTCTTCGCCGCCGGCTTCTTCGCCTTGGCCTTCTTCGCGACGGTCTTCTTGGCCGACTTCTTCTTTTTCATGGCGCGGAATCTACACCAAGTTCGTCGTGGTGGTCAACGCGTGTCCGGCTGGAGGAGGAAGACCGGGTGGCGCGGGGCCTCCTCGACGAAGGCGGGGAGGGGGGAGTCGGGGCGCACGTCGAAGAAGGGGCGCGTGATGGGCACTTCCTTGACGTACTGGCGCAGCACCGGCGCGCTGTCCACGGGCGCGAGCTCCCTCACGGTGAGCGTCTCGCGGCGCCGGCCGCGGGTCAGCGTGACACGCCCCGCCGCGCGCGTGTTCCGGACCCAGGCGACCTCGCCGTAGGGGGCGACCAGCCACCGCCGGCTCCCGCTCTGGACGAGCGTGACCGGCGTGGTGAGGGGTCGGCCCGTCCTTCGCCCCGGCACGGTGAGGAGATAGGTGCGGGGCGGACCGAGGCCCACTCGCAGCAAGGCGGTCATCACCACGTTCACCAGGCGTCGGGTCGGCCCCAGCCGGTAGGTGGCGGCCATGACGGGCGCTCACACCCGCCCGACCAGGTCATCGCCCGCGCGGCGCACGAAGTCCTCGAGGCCCGCGACGTCGAGATCCTTGGGGGGCCGGAGGACGAGGCGGTGGACGCCCAGCGCCGCGTAGCGCTCGGCCATCGCCCGGTCGAGGCCGAAGCCGCGCGGCGTCAGCGAGAGCTCGAGCGGACCGAGCGCGGCGGGACGCGCGGCGCGCGCCGCCGCCTCGCGCAGGCCGGCGAGCGCCTTCTCCGCGCCCTCCACGTCGAGGCCGAACCCGTACCAGCCGTGACCGCGCGTGACCGCTCTACGAAACGCCGCGGTCGTTCGGCCGCCGACCACGATGGGCGGCCCGCCGCGCTGCCGCGGCTGCGGATGCGCCTGCACCTTGTCGAAGGCGGCGAAGCGCCCCTTGAACGCGGGACGCTCCTGCGTCCACAGGGCCTGCATCGCCTCCACGTACTCGTCGGTGACGGCGCCGCGCTGCGCGAAGGGCGCGCCGATGGCGCGGAACTCCGGCTCGAGATACCCCACGCCGATGCCGAAGATGAGCCGGCCGTTCGAGAGCACGTCCAGGCTCGCCAGCTCCTTGGCCAGCACCACGGGATTGCGCTGCGGCACGATGATGATGCCGGTGCCGAGGCGCACGCGATCGGTGTGCGCGGCGAGGAAACTGAGGGCCACGAGGGGATCGAGAATGCGATCGCCCGGGGCCATCGGCGAGGGGGGCGCCTGCGGGTCGGGGAGCACCACGTGCTCGCCGCACCAGAGCGACTCGAAGCCCGCGGCCTCCGCGGCCCGCGCCACGCGCGCCGCCGCGTCGGGGTGGCTGCAGGCGTCCTGGTTCATCGAGAAGAGCCCGAGCTTGATGGCCATGAGCTTGACACTACTCCCGAGATGGGGTGTCGTGCAGGGGTATGTCCGCCGCCCCGCACCGCTTCGAGGACGCGCTTCGCGAGCGCGCGCGGCAGCACCTCGCGGGGTTCGACCGGCGCCACGCCTCCGCCGACGGCCTCCGGCCCGCCGCGGTGGCGGTGGTGCTCATGCCCGACGATGCCGGGCGCGCGTGCTTTCTCATCACCCGCCGCGCCGCCGGCCTGCGCGCGCACGCGCGGCAGTGGGCGCTGCCCGGCGGCCGCCTCGACCGCGGTGAGAGCGCGGTGGACGCGGCGTTGCGCGAGCTACGCGAGGAGGTGGGCCTCCGCGTCGAGGGCGACGCGGTGCTGGGGACCCTCGACGACTACGGGACCCGGTCCGGCTTCCTCATCACGCCGGTGGTGGTGTGGGGCGGCCCCGCGGCGGCGCTCGCGCCGAATCCCGCCGAGGTGGCGAGCGTGCACCTCGTGGCCTTCGACGAGCTGGAGCGGCCCGACGTGCCGCGCCTGGTGGCCATCCCGGAGAGCGATCGACCGGTCATCCAGCTTCCCATCCTGGACACCCTGGTCCACGCGCCCACCGCGGCGGTGGTGTATCAGACGCACGAGGTCGTGATCCACGGGCGCCCCACCCGCGTGTATCATTTCGAGCAGCCCGTGTGGGCGTGGCGCTGAGGGAATTCCAGCGAGGAGCGAGGCCGATGGCCGACGACGCGACGTTCACGATCATCGACGATGGCCGGCCGACCGCGGTGCCGGCGCGGGTACGCGACGGCGCGGTGCGCCTCTCCCGGGAGGCCCTCGAGCGCGCGATCGGGTGGGCGCTCAAGCCGGAGGGCTTGTGCCGTGACGCGATGTGCGTGCCCGTGCGCGGGGCGCCGGTGGAATCCGCCGACGGGGTCGATCTGGCCGGGGTGGCCACCGCGCTGGGCCGTCCGCTGGCCGTCGACGTGGCGGAGCGCGCCGCCTTCCTCGGCGTGGCGGCGGCGGAGCGCGCGCGTCCGCTCGCCGCGCTGGAGGCGCCGGACTTCACGCTGCCCGATCTCGCCGGGCGCCGGCACTCGCTCCGCGACCATCGCGGCAAGAAGGTGCTGCTCGTCGCGCACGCCTCGTGGTGAGGCTGCCGTCTCGACCTGCCGGTCTGGCAGGCCGTCCACGAGGAGCTGGGCAGCCGCGGCTTCGCCGTGATCACGGTGGCGCTGGACAAGAGCGCGGAGGACGCGCGGCCCTGGATCGAGGCCGCCAAGCCCAGCCGTCCGGAGGCGATGCATCCCGCGCTGGTGGATACCGAGCATCGCCTCGCCGATCTCTACAACATCGTGAACGTCCCCACCGTGTTCTGGATCGACGAGGCGGGCCGCATCGTCCGGCCCAACGACGTCGCCTTCGGCACGGACACCTTCAAGCACATTACCGGGCTCGAGTCGGCGCGGCATCTGACCGCCCTGCGCGCCTGGGTGAAGGGCGAGGCGGCGGCGCTGCCCGCCGGACTCTCCGCCCGCGCGCTCCAGCCCCTGCCGAGCGATGCCGATCAGCAGGCGCGGGCGGAGTTCGGGCTCGGCGAGTGGCTGTACCGCGCGGGCAAGCCGGAGGCGGCGGCGCGGCACTTCGCGCGCGGCGGCGAGCTGGCGCCGCACGATTTCACCATCCGGCGGGGGACCATGCCGATGCGCGGCGCCGATCCCATGGGTCCCGAGTTTCGCGCCATGCGCCAGGAGTGGGCGGCGAAGGGGAATCCCTACTACCGCCCCCTCGCCGACACCGGAGCCCGCTCCGAGGGATGAGGAAGAATGTCCTGGTGGTCTGCCACGCCAACACCGCCCGCAGCGTGATCGCGCAGGTCCTGCTGGAGAAGATGCTGGCCGACCGCGACGCCGGGGACGGCTTCCGGATCCGCTCCGGCGGCATCGCCGCGTATGCGCGCGACGGGATGCTGCCCTCGCTGGACGCGCGGCTGGCCCTGAAGGAGATCGGCGTCCACCTCGCCGAGGACGACATGACCTCCATCGACCTGAAGCGACACCGCTATCTCATCGCCGAGGCCGACCTCATCGTCACGATGACGGGGCGGCAGAAGGAGATGCTGGCCGCCTTCGGCGAGGCGGCCGGCCGGCCCATGGTGACGCTTCGGGAATGGGCCGGTGAGCGGGGCGACATCGAGGATCCGGCGGGGCAGGGAGAAGAGGCGTTCCGCTACTGCCGGGACGAGATCGCCCGCTGTCTGGAGAAGGTGGTGCCCCGTCTCCTGGAGGAAACGCCATGAGCATCGTCCATCGCTTCACCGACGCCTTCAACCGTAACGACGTGAAGGGGCTCGTAGGTCTCTTCACCGAGAACGGCACCTACGACGACATCTTCTTCGGGCCCCACAAGGGCCGCGAGGCCCTGCGCGAGATGTTCGAGCGCATGTTCCGCGAGGGCCGGGGGTACGAGTGGCGCTTCGACACCGTGGTGGAGGACGGTCGCCGCGCCGCCGGCGAGTGGCGCTTCCGCTACACGGTGTCCGACGCCATCCCGCGCAGCGCCGGCCGCCCGGTTTCCTTCAAGGGCATGAGCGTGTTCGACCTGGAGGGCGGCAAGATCAGCGCCTACCGCGAGTACGCGGACGTGGGCGTCGCGCTCCTGCAGATCGGCTTCAAGCCGGAGGCCCTGGCGAGCGTGCTGGCCAAGCGGGTGCCGAAGGGCGACTGAGCGCCGCTCAGGGAAACCCCACCCGCCCCACCGCGGGCAGTCGCAGCGCGGGGCGGTTCAGGTCCAGGCCGATGGAGAGCCCGAGCACGTTCAGCTCGAGGCCTTCTTCCCAGCCGAGGAGCACCCCGCCGAGGCCGAACCACGAGAGCTGCACGCCGGTGCCGCTGGGCGCCCGGCCCGCCAGGTGCCCGCTGGTGAGGAAATCCTTGCCGATGGCGGTGGGCGGCAGATCGAGCCGTAGCTCCGGCACCTCGCGCCCGATATGGGCGACGAAGGTGTTGCTGTTGGGGCCCGGCCACGAGCGGTACGAGTCGGGATAGGGATAGGACTTCACCGCCGCCTCGATCCGGTCGATCAAGACCTCCACATCCGGCCCGCGGAGATCCACCAGGCGATCGGGCCGGCCGCCGAACCAGTGATTGTCGGGCCCCGCCCGGTTCAGGCGAATGGCGCTCCGCCCCTGGGACACGCCCCAGCCCATGACCTCGTAGCGCGTGTAGGCGGGGGCCCCGTTGCGCTTCACCACGATCCAGGAATGCACGGCGAGCAGCCCGCGCCATCCCACGGTGCGGGCGGCGTAGACCTGCACGACCGGCTCGGCCGTGGTGGCGGGGTCGGGCGCCTGGCCAGTCGGATCGCTGGACAGCTCCCAGTACGGCGCGCGCGCCCGCTCCAGCGCGGAGCAGGCGGGGAGCAGCGCGGCGGCGGCCAGGGCCAGGAGCACGAGAGCGCGCATCGGCGAACAGTCTAGCGCGGGTCGGAATTCCCCCGCCGCCCATGCTAGTGTTCCGCCATGGCGAACACCGAGCTGGACCTCGACTCCCTCAAGACCCATGTGGGGCGGCGCCAGGAGTCCACGGACGTCGTCACCGCGGCGCCCGCCAACCTGCTGCGCCTGACCTTCGGCCGGGGAGGGCCCGAGCTCAAGGCCGGCGACGCCCTGCCGCCGGGCTGGCACATCCTCTACTTCCTGCCGCGCTTCGGCCCCGACGAGCTGCGGCCCGACGGGAGCCCCCGCGACGCGGGGGTGGTGCCCCCGATGCCCTTGCCCCGGCGCATGTTCGCGGGCGAGCGCTTCCGCTTCCACCGGCCCATCCGCATCGGCGACGCGCTGCGCCGCGAGACCGAGCTGACCGGCATCTCGGCCAAGCCCGGCGGTACCGGCACGCTCGTCTTCGCCACGGTGGTGAGCCGGATCTTCGGGCCCGACGGCCTCGCCGTCGAGGAGGAGCGCCGCACCGTGTTCCGCGAGGAGGTCAAGCCCGGGGAGCGCAATCAGGCGCCGCGGCGGGAGCCGGCGCCCGCCGACGTGGCGTGGCGGCGGCGCCTGGAGCCGGATCCTGTCTTGTTGTTCCGCTTCTCCGCCCTCACGTTCAACAGCCATCGCATCCACTACGACCGCTCGTGGGCGGTGGACGTGGAGGGCTATCCCGATCTGGTGGTCCACGGCCCCCTGACCTCGACGCTGCTGATCGACTTCGCGCGCGACTCGAACCCCGGACGCGCGCTCCGGACCTACACCACGCAGGCCCGGGCGCCTCTCTTCGTGGGCGCGCCGCTCGAGCTCCGGGGCCGGCCGCTCGCCGACGGGCGCGGCTGCGAGCTGTGGGCGGTGACGCCGGAGGGCACGGTGGCGATGAGCGCGCAGGGCGAGCTCGGGTGAGGAGGGCCCCCTGAAGCTCAGCGTCGATAGCCTCACGAAGGGGCTCGAGTTCCACGGCGAGGTGGAGGGCAAGCGCCAGCACTACTACGTGCTGTCGAGCCCTCGGCAGTATTTCGTGATGTCGCTCTCCACCAGCAAGCGGGACGCCGGCTACTTCAACATGGTGGGCAAGGCCACCGTGGAGCGTCTCCATCGCCGGCTGCGGGGGCGGCGAGGGCTCACCGCCCGCATGGTGTACACGCGAAGCCGGCGCGGAGTCCCCTCCGCGCTGGCCGCGCTGAACGTGCTGTATGTCCTGGTGGCCACGGGGCGCGCCCGCATCGACACCCGCCGCGCGTCGCGCGAGCTCTTCTTCAACGTAAGGAGGTAGGCGAGCCGGGCATGAGCGACGAGACGCCGCTCGGCGTCCAGATCGGCGCGCTCGCGGCCGCCGAGCCGCGCCGCCCCGCCATCACGTGCGAGGGCCACACCCTCACCCGCGCGGAGCTCGAGGCGCGGTCGAACCGCCTGGCGCGGGCCTTCGCGGCGCGGGGCGTCACGCGCGACTCGTTCGTGACCATCGGTCTCCCGAATGGGCCGGCGTTCTACGAGGCCATGGTGGCGACGTGGAAGCTCGGCGCGACCCCGCAGCCCATCTCGTCGCGCCTGCCCGCGGCCGAGCGCCGCGCCATCATCGAGCTGGCGAACCCCTCGCTGGTGGTAGGCGTCGATCCCGGCGAAGCGACGGGGCGCGCCACGGTGCCCGCGGGCTTCGAGCCCGATCCCGGGCTCTCGGCGGAGCCGCTGCCTCCGGCCGTCGCCGCCTCCTTCAAGGCGCCCACCTCGGGCGGCAGCACGGGCCGGCCGAAGCTCATCGTGGCCACCCAGGCGGCGACCTGGGAGGCGATCTGCGGATTCGCCGCGCTCCTTCGCATTCCCGCGGACGGCGTGCATCTCGTCACGGGGCCGCTCTATCACAACGGGCCCTTCGTGACGTCGCTCCTCGCTCTCCTCAACGGCAACCACCTGGTCGTGATGCCGCGCTTCGACCCCGCCCACGCCCTCGAGCTCGTGGAGCGGCATCGCGTGGACTGGATGTACGCGGTGCCCACCATGCTCCACCGGATCTGGCGCCTGCCCGAGGCCGAGCGCACGAGCCACGACCTTTCCAGCCTGAAGGTCGTCATGCACATGGCGGCGCCGTGTCCGGTGTGGCTGAAGGACGCGTGGATCGGGTGGCTCGGCGCCGAGCGCGTCCTCGAGCTCTACGGCGGAACCGAGGCGCAGTCCTTCACGGTGATCTCGGGCGAGGAGTGGCTGACCCACCGCGGCTCGGTGGGCCGTCCCGTGCTGGGCGAGATGCGGGTGCTCGATCGCGACGGCCGCGCGCTGCCGCCGGGCGAGGTGGGGGAGATCTGGATGCGCCGGGGCCCGGACGCGCCGCCGCCCTACCGTTACGTCGGCGCGACGCCGAAGGCGCGGGACGACGGCTGGGAGTCGCTCGGGGACATGGGACGGATCGACGCGGAGGGCTACGTCTACCTGAGCGATCGCGACACCGACATGATCCTGGTGGGCGGCGCCAACGTCTATCCGGCCGAGATCGAGGCCGCGCTCGACGAGCACCCGGCGGTCGCGTCGTCGTGCGTGATCGGCCTGCCCGACGACGAGTACGGCAATGCCGTGCACGCCATCGTGCAGGCGCAGGGCGGGCTGGACGGCCACGCGCTCGAGGGCTTCCTCGCCGAGCGGCTCGCCAAGTACAAGCGCCCGCGCACCTACGAGTTCGTCACGACGCCCCTGCGCGGCGACGACGGCAAGGTGCGGCGCACCGCCCTCCGCGCGGAGCGGCTGGCGAGATGACGCCATGATGGGCACGCGCCGCCGGCTGTCGCGGAAGTACGTGGTCGCCCTGGTCGCCCTCGTCACCGGCGCGCTCCTCGCCAGCGGCGCCGTCCAGCTCTACACGTCCTACAACGAGAGCAAGGCCGCCCTCGTCGCCCTGCAGGCCGAGAAGGCCCGCGCCGCCGCCTCGCGGATCGAGACCTTCGTGAAGGAGATCGAGCGTCAGCTCGGCTGGACCACGCATCCCGTGGCCTCGCCGGCGGCCCTGGATCAGCGCCGTCAGGACTCCTACCGGCTCCAGCGCCAGGTGCAGCCCATCACCGAGCTGAGCCATCTCGACAGCCTGGGGCGGGAGCAGCTCCGCATCTCGCGGCTGGCCATGGAGGTGGTGGCCAGCCAGACCGACTACTCCCAGGACCCCCGGTTCCTGGAGGCCAAGAAGGGGCGCACGTACTTCGGGCCGGTGTACTTCCGCAAGGACTCCGAGCCCTACATGAGCATCGCCATGCCCCAGAGCGGCGGCGGCGTCACCGTCGCCGAGATCAACCTCAAGTTCATCCTGGACGTGATCTCGCAGATCAAGATCGGCAAGGCCGGCCTGGCCTACACGGTGGACCGCAACGGCGTCCTCATCGCGCACCCCGACATCAGCGTGGTGCTCCAGAAGACCAGCCTCGCGAATCTCGAGCAGGTGAAGGCCGCGCTCACGCCGGGCCACGAGCCGGTGACGATCGCGCGCGACCCCAAGGGCCGCGAGGTGCTCACCGCCCACTCGACGATCGGGCCGCTGGGCTGGGTGGTGTTCGTCGAGCAGCCGCTGGAGGAGGCATTCGAGCCGCTGCGCGCGTCCGCCCGGAGCACCGGCATCCTGGTGGTCGCGGGCATCGTGCTCTCGGTGGTGGTGAGCGCCTTCCTCGGCCGGCGCATGGCCCGGCCCATCCAGGTGCTCCAGGAGAGCGCGGCCAAGATCGGCGCCGGCGACCTCGGCCACCGCATCGATCTGCGCAGCGGCGACGAGCTGGAAACCCTCGCCGACGAATTCAACCAGATGACGGGGCGGCTCCGCGAGTCGTACGCGACGCTCGAGCAGAAGGTCGAGGACCGCACCCGGGAGCTCTCGGAGTCCCTGGAGCAGCAGACGGCGACCGCGGAGATCCTTCGCGTGATCTCGAGCTCCCCGACCGACGTTCAGCCAGTCTTCGATTCCATCGCCGCCAAGGCCCTGGACCTGTGCCGGGCCACGACCGGCTGGGTCTACCGCTTCGACGGTGAGCTCATCCACATCGCGGCGTCCCATAGCCTGAGGCCGGAAGCGGTCGAGGTCGTCCGGCGCAGCTACCCGATGCCTCCGAGCCGGGAGGGCGCGACCACTCGCGCGGTGCTGAGCCGGACTGTCGTCTACATTCCGGACATCCGTGAGGACACCGAGTACCGGCTCGATGCCCTCGCGCAGGCGGCGGCCTACTTGAGCGTCCTCGCCGTGCCGATGCTGCTGGATGGCAAGCCGATCGGGGTCCTCACCGTCACGGGCGCCGAGGCGGGGGCGTTCTCGCCAAGGCAGATCGCCCTGCTCCAGACCTTCGCCGACCAGGCGGTCATCGCGATCGAGAACGTGCGCCTGTTCAAGGAGCTGGAGGAGAAGAATCGCACGATCACCGAGGCGCTGGAGCAGCAGACGTCCACGGCCGAGATCCTGCGGGTGATCTCTTCGTCCCCGACCGACGTGCAGCCGGTCTTCGCCACCGTGCTGTCGAGCGCGGTGCGCCTGTGTGGGGCGCAGTTCGGCGGCGTGTTCCGGTTCGAGGGCGGCCTCGTGCATTTCGTGACGTCCCATCAATGGCCGCCCCCTCAGCTCGAGGTCGTCCGCCAGCGCTTCCCGATGCCGCCGGGCGACGGAAGCCTGGCCGCGCGGGCCATTCGCGACCGGCAGGTCGTGCAGACCGCGGACTACATGGCCGAGCCCGGCGTGCAGGCGCGCTGGATCGGCGACAATCCGGAGCGGCCGCGGGGCACCGTCGCGGTGCCGATGCTCCGTGAAGGCAGCCCCCTCGGCTGTATCGTGCTCGCGCGCGGAGAGCCCGGGCTATTCTCGGACGAGCACCTGGCGCTGCTCCAGACCTTCGCCGACCAGGCGGTCATCGCCATCGAGAACGTGCGTCTGTTCAAGGAGCTGGAAGAGAAGAATCGTACCATCACCGAGGCGCTGGAGCAGCAGACGGCGACCGCCGAGATCCTCCGGGTGATCTCGTCATCGCCGACGGACGTCAAGCCGGTGCTCGAGGCGGTGGCGGAGACGGCGGCCCGGCTGTGCGACGCCAATGATGCCCAGATCTGGCAGGTGGAAGGCGACGAGATTGTGGTCGTGACCCAGTACGGCCCCATCCCGAGCTACGTCCCGACTCGGGCGCCGCTTGACCACGAGTACATATTCGCGCGGGCCGTGCTCGAGCGACGCGTGATCAATCTGCCTGATCTGGCCGCTCTCGTAGACACTGAGTATCCCGCTCACAAGGCGGCCCAGGCGAGGACGGGTACGCGCAGCCTCCTCGCCGTGCCCCTCCTGCGCGAGGGCGCCGGTATCGGTGCGGTGGTGATCCGACGCACCCAGGTCCGCCCGTTCACCGACGCCCAGATCGCGCTGCTCCAGACGTTCGCGGACCAGGCGGTGATCGCCATCGAGAACGTGCGGCTCTTCACCGAGCTGCAGTCGCGCACCGCCGAGCTGACCCGCTCGGTGGGCGAGCTGCAGGCGCTCGGCGAGGTCGGCCGCGCCATCTCGTCGACGCTCGATCTCGAGGTCGTGCTGGCGGCCATCGTGGCGCGGGCCAATCAGCTCGCGGAGACGGACGGGGGCGCCATCTACGAGTTCGACGCGGCCACCCAGGCGTTCCGCCTCTGGGCGACCGATCGGTTCCCCGACGACTTCGTGGCGGCGCTACGCGCGACCACGCTCGTGTACGGCGAGGGCGCGGTGGGACGGGCGGCGGCGACGCGCGCGCCCGTCCAGGTTGCCGACGTCGGCGACACCCATGCCTACGAGAGCCGGATCCGCGCCGCGCTGCTGCGGTTCGGCTACCGCTCCCTCCTCGCGGTGCCGCTCGTGAGCGAGGACGAGGTGGTGGGCGCGCTGGTGGTGAACCGCCGCGTAGCCGGCGAGTTTCCGCCCCGCATCGTCGAGCTCCTGAGCACGTTCGCCACCCAGTCGGCCCTCGCCATCCAGAACGCGCGCCTCTTCAGCGAGATCGAGGACAAGGGCCGGCAGCTCGAGGTCGCCAACCAGCACAAGTCCGAGTTCCTCGCCAGCGTGTCCCACGAGCTGCGCACCCCCCTCAACGCCATCATCGGCTTCTCCGAGGTGATGCTGGAGCGGCTCTTCGGCGAGGTGAACGAGAAGCAGGAGGAGTACCTCCAGGACATCCTGTCGTCGGGGCGCCACCTGCTCTCGCTCATCAACGACATCCTCGACCTCGCCAAGATCGAGGCCGGCCGCATGGAGCTGGAGGCGGGCGACTTCGATCTTCCCCAGGCCATCGACGACACCCTGGTCCTCGTCCGCGAGCGGGCGCTCCGGCGGAGCATCACGGTGGAGCGGGCGGTGGATCCGAGGCTCGGCGAGATCAGCGGGGACGAGCGCAAGATCAAGCAGGTGCTCCTGAACCTTCTCTCGAACGCGGTGAAGTTCACGCCGGAGGGCGGGCGCATCGACGTGCGCGCGGCGGTGGCCAACGGCACCGCCGAGATCTCGGTGACGGACACCGGGGTCGGCATCGCGCCGGAGGACCACGAGGCGGTGTTCGAGGAGTTCCGTCAGGTGGGGACCGACTACGCGCGCAAGCACGAGGGCACCGGCCTGGGCCTCGCCCTCGCCCGCAAGTTCGTGGAGCTCCACGGCGGGCGGATCTGGGTGAAGAGCCAGGTCGGACAGGGCTCCACCTTCACCTTCACCATCCCGATCTCGCGAGGTCACCATGGCGGGTGAGCTGATCCTCGTCGTCGAGGACAACGACAAGAACCGCAAGCTGGTGCGTGACGTGCTGACCGCCAAGGGCTATCGGCTCGTGGAGGCGGAGACCGGCGAGGACGGGGTCCGCCTGGCCGGCGAGCAGCGTCCCGCGCTGGTGCTGATGGACATCCAGCTCCCCGGTATCAACGGCATCGAGGCCCTGCGCCAGCTTCGCGCGGACCCCGCGACCGCGGGCATCCCCGTCATCGCGGTGACCGCCTCCGCCATGACCCAGGACCGGCAGAAGATCCTCGCCGCCGGCTTCGACGCCTATCAGTCCAAGCCCATCAGCATTCGCCCGTTCCTCGACCTCGTGCGCGAGGTCCTGGACCGGCCGGGGAGCGCGCGGACATGAGCGAGCCGACCCGCATCCTGGTGGTCGACGATACGCCGGTCAACCTCAAGCTCCTGAGCGATCTCCTGAGCGCCAAGGGCTACGCGGTCACCACCGCCGCGTCGGGGGCGGAGGCGCTCGAGACGATCGACCGGACGCCGCCGGATCTGGTCCTCCTCGACGTGATGATGCCCGGCATGAGCGGCTACGAGGTGTGCAAGAAGCTCCGCGAGAACCCCGCCACCGCGATGCTGCCGGTGGTCATGGTCACCGCCCTCGACCCCGCTCAGGAGCGGGTGAAGGGAATCGATGCCGGGGCGGACGACTTCCTCACCAAGCCCATCAATCAGCCGGAGCTCCTGGCGCGGGTGCGCTCGCTCATGCGGGTGAAGTCCCTGTGGGACCAGCTCGCCGAGCTGAACCGCACGCTGGAGGCGCGGGTGACGGAGCAGGTCGGCATGCTCGAGCGCCTGGGCCGGCTCAAGCGGTTCTTCTCGCCGCACCTCGCCGAGGCCATCGTGCACGGCGGCGCCGACGACCCGCTGAAGAGCCACCGGCGGGAGGTCACGGTGGTCTTCATCGACCTGCGGGGGTTCACCGCCTTCGCCGAGACCGCGGAGCCGGAAGAGGTGATGGGGGTGCTCCGCGAGTACCACGCGGCCATGGGGGAGCTGATCCTCGCCCACGAGGGGACGCTGGAGCGCTTCACCGGCGACGGCATGATGATCTTCTTCAACGACCCCATACTGGTGCCGAACCCGCAGGAGCGAGCGGTGCGCATGGCGCTGGCCATGCGCGGGCGCGTGGACGAGCTCATGAAGGGCTGGCGCAAGCGCGGCTACGAGCTCGATTTCGGCGTGGGCATCGCGCAGGGGTACGCCACCATCGGCGCCATCGGGTTCGAGGGCCGCTGGGACTACGGTGCCATCGGCACCGTCACCAATCTCGCCGCCCGGCTGTGCGGCGAGGCCAAGCCCGGGCAGATCCTCGTGTCACGCAAGCTCGTCGGCACGGTCGAGGATCTCGTGGAGTCGGAATCGGTCGGTGAGATGCCGCTGAAGGGCTTCACGCGCCCGGTGAGCGTCTACAACCTGACCGCGCTGAAGCCCGCGGGCTGACGACGGGCCGCCGCGCGGGGCGGGCGGTCAGGAGACCGGCCAGGCCTCGCGCCGCCAGCCCATGTCCCAGAACATCCACTCGTAGCGGCTGGTGGTGAGGAAGTGCCGGCGCATGGTCTCGCGCTCGGCGTCGCCCACGCGCTCGGCCATGATGTTGGTGGCGTCCAGCACGGCCTCCACGAGGGCGCCGAACTCCCCCGAGGCGTAGGTGCCGATCCACCGCGCGTAGAGGGGATCCGGCGAGCCGCGGCGCTCGAGCTCCTTGCCCACTTCCCAGTAAACCCAGTAGCAGGGCAGGAGCGCGGCCACGTTCTCGTGGAAGGGCGCCCCGTTGGCCACCGCGAGGAGATACGAGGTGTAGGCGAGGTTGGTGGGGGCGAGCGGGGTGGCCGCCACCTCGGCGGGCGTGAGGCCGAACTCCTTGAAGAAGGACTCGTGGAGCGCCCGCTCCACCTTGAGCGCGCCGGCGGCGTGCTCGTTGAACATGATGATCCAGTCGTCCTGCGGAGCCCGGGCCGCCGCCACCGACAGGGCGCGGGCGAAGTCGCGCAGGTAGAGCGCGTCCTGGACGGCGTAGAATCGAAAGCTCTCCCGCGGGAGCGAGCCGTCGGCGAGGCCCGCCAGGAAGGGGTGGCGCAGGATCGCGCCGTAGATCCCGTCGATGGATTTCCACAAGGTGTCGGTGAACGCCATGAGGAGGGTATTCTACCGCTGATGCCTCTCCGGCGCCGATGCCGACGATCCTGACCCACGCCGTCGTGGCCTGCGGCGTGGGGCGTGTCCTCACCCGCTCCCGGCCGATGCCCCCGCTCTTCTGGCTGCTCGCCGCCGGACTCTCGATCCTGCCCGACGCCGACGTCGTTGCCTGGCCGCTCGGCATCCCCTGGGGCACGCCGTGGGCCCATCGCGGCATCACGCACGGCTTCCCCACCGCGGCGCTCGTGTCGTACATGGTGGCGCGACTGGCGCATCGCCCGCTGGGGCTGCCGCTCCCCTGGCTCTGGGGCTACTACTTCCTCGCCATGGCCTCCCACGGCTTCCTCGACGCCTTCACCAATGGCGGGCCGGGGGTCGCCTTTCTCGCGCCGTTCGACCACACGCGCTACTTCTTCCCCTGGCGCCCTCTCGTGGTGTCGCCCATCGGCCTCGACATCGTGAGCGAGTGGGGGCTTCGCACCATCACGAGCGAGATCGTGTGGGTCTGGCTGCCGACCGCGGCGCTCGTGGGGGCCGCCGCGCTGGCGCGGCGCCGCGCGGCTTCGGGCGCGGGAAGGGAAGCATGACCGAGCAGGCGGTGCAGATCCTGGGCGCGCTGCTGATCCTCGCCGCCTTCGTGCTCGCGCAGGCGCGCGTCCTCGTCCAGGACTCCTACGCCTATCTCATCCCGAATCTGGTGGGCGCCGTCGTGCTCACCATCGATGCGTGGCTCGGCCGGCAATGGGGATTCGTGCTGCTCGAGGGCGTGTGGGCCATCGTCTCGCTCTGGGGCATCGTGGCGCGGGCGCGCGGCGGCGCGGGAGCCGCGCATTGACAGGCTCGCCCGCCGGGGCCTAGCATCCGCGTGATGGGCAAGGCGCGGAGGGCGCGGCGACGCCGGGGGCGGTCGCGTTCCGTCCGCCTCTCGCGGGCCGCCGAGGAGGTACTGCGCTGGGCGCGGGTGGCGCGCGTGGCCACCGCGGGACCTGGCGGCATGCCCCACCTCGTTCCCATCTGTCACGTGCTCCATGGGGGAAAAATCTACCTGGGCTCGGGCAAGCGCGGCCGCAAGGTCCGCAATGTCCGGGCCAATCCGCACCTCACCGTGACCGTCGATCTCTACTCCGAGGACTGGAACACCCTCCGCGGCGTGATGGTGCAGGGCCGGGGTGCGCTGATCGAGCCGGGGCCGAAGTTCCGCCGGATCCGGCGTCTCATCTATCAGAAGTACCCCCAGTACCGGTCCAAGGCGGCGCTGGGGGACAATGACTCCCTGATCATCGAGCTGACGCCCACCCACGTCTTCGCCTGGGGACTCGACTGAACGCGGTCCTGACCCGGCGCGCGTTGCTCCAGGCGGCAGGGGCACTCGTCGTCACGTTCTCGCTGCCCGGGACCCACGCGCAGACGCCGCGCGTGGGCGAGGACGAGCCGGTGCTGCCCGGTCAGGTCGCCGCCCCGGGCCAGACCATTCCTCCCGGCCAGATCGACGCCTGGCTCGCGGTCGCGCCCGACGGCGGTATCACGCTGTACACGGGCAAGGTCGAGCTCGGCACCGGCGTGGCCACCGCGCTCGCCCAGATCGTGGCCGAGGAGCTGGACGTCGCGGTGGCGCGCATCACGGTGGTTCAGGGCGACACGGCGCGCACGCCCGATCAGGGCGTCACCGCGGGGAGCAAGACGCTGCAGCGCGGCGCCCCGATCATCCGTCAGGCCGCGGCCGACGCGCGGTACACGCTGCGGCTGCTCGCCTCGGTACGGCTCTCCACCTCGGTGGATCAGCTCGTCACCCGTGACGGCGTGGTCAGCGTCGCGGACGATCCCGGGCGGCGCGTGACCTACGGCGAGCTGGTCGGCGGGCGGCGCTTCAGCCGCCCCGTGACCCGCGATTTCCAGACCAAGCCCCGCGCCACCTATCGCGTGGTCGGCACGCCGGTCCGGCGACTGGACATTCCCGCCAAGGTGATGGGCGCGGCCGTGTTCGTCCACGACGTGCGCGTGCCCGGCATGCTGCACGGCCGCGTGATCCGACCGCGGACTGTCGGCGCGCGGGTGGGCGCGGTGGACGAGGACTCCGTGCGGGGCGTGCCCGGTCTGGTGAAGGTGGTGCGGCAGGGGGACTACGTGGGGGTGGTGTGCGAGCGCGAGGAGCAGGCCATCGCCGCCGCGCGCGCGCTCCGCGTCACCTGGCGCGGCGGCGCCCGGCTGCCCGCGGCGGGGGATCTCCACGCGACCCTGCTCAAGCTCCCCGGCGGGCCGCGCGTTCTCGTGAACCGCGGCGACGTCGATGGCCTCTTGCGGCAGGCCGCGCGCCCGCTCGAGGCCGAGTATCGCTGGCCGTTCCAGATGCACGCCTCCATCGGGCCCTCCTGCGGCGTGGCGGATGTCCGCCGAGACGAGGCGAGGGTGTGGACGGCCAGCCAGAGCGTGTTCGAGCTGCGCGGCGCCATCGCCGGGCTGCTCCGCCTGCCCGCGGAGCGCGTGCGCGCCATCTTCGCCGAGGGCTCGGGCTGCTACGGCCACAACGGGGCCGATGACGCGACGGCCGACGCGGCGATCCTGTCGCAAGCGGTGGGGCGGCCGGTGCGCGTGCAGTGGATGCGGCACGACGAGCACGGCTACGAGCCCAAGGGTCCGGCGATGGTCATGCGGGTGCGCGGCGCGCTCGACGCCGGGCGGGGCGTGGCCGCGTGGGACTACGCGGTGTGGACGCCCACGCACGTGCGGCGGCCCGCCAATCGAGCGGGCAATCTCCTCGCCGGCGAGGAAACGGGCGCCCCCGAGCCGGTGTCGCGGGCCATCGGCGGCGATCGAAACGCCCAGCACGGCTACGCGTTCCCCGCCGACCGCGTGGTGGTGCATCAGCTCGACCGGAGTCTCCTGCGGGTGTCCGCGCTCCGGGGTCTCGGGGCGCCGCAGAACACCTTCGCCAACGAATCGTTCCTGGACGAGCTGGCGGCGGCGGCGGGCGCCGACCCCGTCGCCTACCGTCTGCGCCATCTGAAGGACCGGCGCGGGGTGGCGGTGGTGGAGGCGGCCGCGCGGGCGGCGGGGTGGACGCCCCGTCCCTCGCCCGCGCCGGGCGCGCGCGGAACCGGCCCGGCCCGAGGCCGCGGCATCGCCTACTGCCAGTACGAGAACGAGTACGCCTACGTGGCCGCGGTGGCCGAGGTCGAGGTGGATCGCGCCGCGGGCGCCATTCGAGTCCGCCGGGTGGTCGTGGCGCATGACTGCGGTCTCGTCATCAATCCCGACGGTGTGCGCAACCAGATCGAGGGCAATGTCCTCCAGGCGATCAGCCGCACCCTCAAGGAGGCGGTGGCCTTCGACGCGGCGGGCGTGACCAGCCTGGACTGGGCCGGCTATCCGATCCTGACGTTTCCCGAGGTGCCCGACGCGGTGGACATCGTGCTGCTCGAAGGGCGCGACAATCCCCCGCTGGGGGCCGGCGAGCCGGCGACGTGCCCGGTGCCCGCCGCCATCGCCAACGCCGTCTTCGACGCCACCGGGGTGCGCCTCCGTTCCGTGCCCTTCACCCCCGATCGCGTCCGCGAGGAGCTCGCCCGCGCATGAATCATCGCCTCGACCGGAGCCAGGTGCACTACGAGTGGAACAACGCGCTGCCGCCGCGGCTGGAGATCGCGCCCGGCGACACCGTGACCTTCGAGACCCGCGACGCCGCCGACGGGTACTACTCGCCGGACTCCACCCACGACGATGTGATCCGGCGCGGGCCCTTCCGCGGCCATCCCCTCACGGGGCCGGTGCGGGTGACGGGCGCGCGCCCCGGTGACGTGCTCGTGGTCGAGATCGTCGAGGTGAAGCCCGGCGCGCCCTTCGGCTGGACGGCGATCCGGCCCGGCCGCGGGCTCCTGCCCGAGGCGGACTTCCCCAAGCCGTATCTACAGATCTGGGACGTGTCCGACGGCCGCTTCGCGCGCAAGGGGGATCGCATCGCCGTCCCCATCGAGGCCTTTCCCGGCGTGATGGGCACCGCGCTGCCGGAGCCGGGTGGCCACAGCACCATGCCGCCGCGGAAGAACGGCGGCAACATGGACATCAAGCAGCTCACCGCGGGCACCACCCTAGAGCTACCGGTGTGGGTGAACGGCGCGCTCTTCAGCGTGGGCGACGGGCATGCCGCGCAGGGCGACGGCGAGGTGTGCGTGACCGCGGTGGAGATGGCGGCCGAGATGACGCTGCGCTTCGATCTCCGGCAGGGCCGGGGGCTGCCCGAGCCGCGCTTCCGGACGCGCGGGCCCATCGCCACCGGGACCAATCGCGGCGCCTGGGTGGCCACCACCGCGCATGGCCCCGACCTCTTCGCCGCCGCCCAGCAGGCGATTCGCTATATGATCGACCACCTGGTGGAGGAGCGCGGCCTCTCGCGCGAGGAGGCGTACATCGTGTCGAGCGTGGCGGTGGATCTCAAGATCAGTGAGATCGTGGACGCGCCCAACTGGATCGTCTCCGCCTTCCTGCCCGAAAGCATCTTCGTGTGAGCGAGGGGCCCATGACCAGAGAGCTGGCCGTCGTGCATCACCCGGACCGCCGGACCGACGTGCACATGCCCTATGCTCCGGGCATCCTGGTTGCGCGGGGGCGGCTGGTCTTCCTGTCCGGCGTCACCGCGGCGCCGGTCTATCACAGCCACCCACACCGGGACGAGGAGTTCAACCTTCCCAACAGCATGCGCGAGCAGGCGCGCCTCACCATGGAAAACTTGAAGAAGACGCTCGAAGCGGCGGGCTGCACCCTTCACGACCTCGTCTCGGCCACCCGCTACCTCACCGCCGTGGAGGAGCAGGACGACCTCAATCGGGTGTGGGCCGAATACCTCGAGGGCCATCTCCCCACGACCACCACCGTGGAGGTGTCCCGCCTCGCCACCCATGCGCGCTGCAAGGTGGAGATCAGCGCCATCGCGGTGGCTGACGCATGAGCGCCCGCCAGAACTACGGCTTCGAGCGCCGGCGCAAGGCGGACGCCCAGCGGGCCAAGCAGGAAGAGAAGCGGCAGCGGAAGAGCGAGCGGGAGACGTCGGGAACGAGCGGCCCGGAGATGGGCGAGCCGGTCGACTCCGCGGCCCCCCCGCCGGGCGTGTGGGAGTGGTTCTCGCCAAGCCGCGCGCGGACGGTCAACGTTCCGGAAGGAACCCGGCCCCCGGCGGAAGCTCCCGACGACTGGGTGCTCTTGACCGACGTCCCGCCCGGCACGACCATCCCGACTTAAGGGGCCCGACCCAAGGGGGCCCGACCCAAGGGGCCCGACCTGACGGGCGGACCGCGCCTGGCGAGGGCGCTAGGACGAGAGCTTCGCGAGGGGGCCGGTGATGCCGACCAGCTTGAGCGCGGCGAAGACCTTGATCGCCAGCCAGCCCGGATCGAACTCGAAGCGCCCCACGCTGAACTTCGGCGAGCGGGGATGGGCGTGGTGGTTGTTGTGCAGGCTCTCCCCGCCCGTGAACCAGGCGAGGACGCGCGAGTTGTAGGCGGTGTTCATGAAGTTCTGCGCGCCCCGCCAGTGCCCGAGCCCGTTGATGAGGGGAGAGAGCACGAAGACGTAGAGGATGCCGTGGGCGACCATGGCGATGACGCCGGGCCAGAAGCCCAGAAGCAGGCACAGGATCGAGGTGCCGAGGAACAGCCCCGTCCAGCCCCAGGAGAAGACGTAGCGGTCCCACCGGTCCTCGACGAGATCGGGGGCGAACTTCCGGACGATGTCGGGGGCCATGGCCTCCCGCGCGTAGTAGTAGACGTTGAAGAGCTGGACCTTCCAGAACCCCAGCAGCATGGGGCTGTGCGGGTCGCCCTCGCGATCGGTGAAGGTATGGTGCTTGCGATGCACGGCTACCCATTCCTGGCGCCGCATGCCCGTGCTGAGCCAGAGCACCGCGCGGAACGCCCAGTCCAGCAGGGGGTGGACGTCGAGCGCCCGGTGGGCCAGCGCGCGGTGGAGATAGACGGTGGTGGCGAAGACGGTCGCCTGGGTCACGACGATGGCGGCGATGACGACGAGCACGGCGTGAACGAGCACGGTTTCCCCTATTCGCGGATGGTCCGCTCAGTTTTCAAGCGTGGAAGTCGGCCGGAGCCACGCCCGGCTCGTTTGAAGCCCGGGCAAGTATACACGAAAGTGCGCGCCACGCCCCAGAGTTGCGCGGGTTAGGCTCACCTAACCGGCATCCACCTGCAAGGGGTGCTTGAGCCGGTCCCCGGGGCGGAGGTTGAGCACCGCCTCCGGGAAGATCTCGGCGAGCCACTTCACCACGTCGTTGATGGTGATGATCCCGATGGGCCGGCCCTCGGCGTCCACCAGGGGCAGGGTGCGGAAGCCGGCCATGCTCATCCGGTTCACCGCGAAGCACACCCGGTCCTGGGCCGAGAGGGCCTCCGGCCGCGCCGTCATGACCGATCCCAGCCGGGTGGTTGCGGGATCGCGCCCCTCGCCGAGCACGCGGATCAGGACGTCGCGCTCGGTGAAGATGCCGATGAGGCGCCCGTCGCCGTCCACGACGACCACCGCGGCGCGATGCAGGGCGACCATCCGATCAACAGCCTCGGCCACGGTGGCCTCGACGCCCATCTGGATGGGCTCGCTGGGCGCGAGCAGCCGGACGGTGTCGTTGAGGAGCGCCCCTTCCAGCTTCCGGAACTCGGTCTCGAGGGATTCGGAGTACTCGTCCTCGCTCATGAGTCCCACCTCCACCCGCCGCGGGGCGGGGTGTGGCAGGAGCATAGGCGGGCCCCCGAGGGGGTGTCAAGCCGGGACCCGCCCGGACGACCTAGTCGACGACGGCCACCGCCCGCACCGGAGAGCCATCCGCCCCATCCAGGGCCAGGGGGAAGGCCATGAAGCGGCAGCGCGCCGCCCCGATGCGATGGAGGTTGGTCAGGTACTCGATGACGGTTATCCCCGCGGGAAAGAAGATGTAGTGGGTGGTGCACTCCTCGCGCGGCACCTTGCGCGCGGGCTCGAAGATGCCGACGCGCACCACGTAGTCGGGGGGATAGTCATACCCCACCGCCTTCACCCGCCGGCTGACCAGCCAGTGGCAGGCGTCCGCCGCGGTGTAGGGGGCATCCCGCCAGAAGCGCTCTTCCTCCACGTTGACCCGGCGGGGCCAGTCGGTCCGAAGCAGGACGATGTCGCCCGCCCGGACATGGCCGGCCCGGCGCTCGAGATCGGCGGCGGTCACGCCGTCGTTGTCGCCCAGATGGGTCAGATCGACCACCGCGGCCTCGCCGACCCACTGGTCCACGGGCATCTCGGCGATGTGGCGGTCCCCCGGGAGGAAGTGCCGCGGGGCATCCACGTGGGTGTAGGCGTGGCAGCCCAGTGTCATGATGGAGGACTCGAAGTTGTCGCCATTGGCGTGCGAGGCGCGGATCTCGCGGGCGACCTTCCAGCGGAAGTGCGGCCGGATCGGGAACGAGAGATCGATCATGGGCATGGGGCTTGGATAGCGGTCGGGGCGCACGCTGTCAAGCCGGGCCGCCGGCGAGCCACGCGCGCAGGCGCTCCGCGGCGCGGTTCGGGGCGGTCGGCTCGTCGGCGCCGAGCGAGACGGCGGAGGCGCTCCATGGCTGCCAGAGCTGGCGCGTGGCCTCGGGGAAGACGATGACCGCGGTCACCCCGACCGCGGCGGCGAGATGGCTCACGCCCGAGTCCCCGCCGAGAAACGCGCGCGCCTCGGCCAGGAGGCCGGCGAGCACGGGCAGGTCCGGCGCGACCACGCGCGTGCGCCCCCGCCCGGCCCCGAGAGAATCCAGCCGCGCTTCCAGCGCGGCGACGGCGGCGCCGTCCGCGGGGCCCTCGTGGAGCAGCAGGGCGCAGGGAGCGCCCGCCTCGGCCCGCGCGATGGCGTCCGCGAAGCGCTCGACGGGCCAGCGCTTCCACTCGCCCCCCGCGCCCGCATGCGCCACGAGGATCGGGCGCGCGCCGGCGAGGCCGAAGGTCGACAGCGTGGCGCGCGCCCGCGCCCGCCAGTCGGCGGGGACGGCGAGGGGCGCGCGCCACTCCGCGGGCACGGCACCGCTCACGCCCAGCGGCGCCAGCGACGCGAGAAGATGCCGCCACACCGGCACGGGGGACACGCGGTTCACCTCGGGCACGGGCAGCGCCACGATCGCGCGCGGCGCCCGCGCGCGCAGCCGCTCGGGGTACGGCGGCTGACGCGCTCCGAACCAGGAGACGACCGCGTGCGCGCGGGCGAGCCGGTCCGCGAGAGCGGGGGCGACCGGCGCGTCCGCGAAGAGCGCCTCCAGGCCCAGCGCGTCGAAGGACAGCGCCTCGTCGACGGCGCCCGCCCCGACGAGCAGGGCGGCCAGACGCGGCTGCGCGGCCAGGCTCACGCGGGCGCCGCCGTCGAGCGCGGCGAGGGCGCGCAGCGCGGGGACCGCCTGCAGCACGTCGCCGAGGGCGCCGGGGTGGATCACGAGCACGCCGTGCCGGGCGGACGCAGTCATGGAGCGGTATGGTACGCTCGGGCCACCCGACAAGGAGGGAATCCATGAAGTTCGCGATCTTCAACGGCATGGGCGGCACCCGCTGGACGGAGGTGCTGGATCTCTGGCGTCACGCCGACGCCACCGGCTGGGACGCCGCCTGCGTGACCGATCACTTCATGCCCAACACGACGGACCGGGTGGGCGACACCATGGAGTGCTGGACCACGCTGGCCGCGCTCGCCGCGGAGACGCGCCGCATGCGCGTGGGCACCATCGTGTCGGGCAACACGTATCGTCATCCCGCGGTGCTCGCCAAGATGGCGGCCCAGATCGACATCATCGCCGACGGCCGTCTGATCTGCGGGATCGGAGCGGGCTGGCAGGAGAACGAGCACCAGGCTTACGGGATTCCCTTCTACACGGTGGGCGAGCGGCTGGCGCGCCTCGACGAGGCGTGCGAGGTGCTCAAGCGCTTGTGGACGGAGAAAAAGGCGACCTGGAAGGGCAAGTTCTACGCGCTCGATGACGCGCCCTGCGAGCCCAAGCCGGTGCAGCGGCCCTACCCGGAGCTCATGATCGGGGGCGGCGGCGAAAAGGTGACGCTCAAGATCGCCGCCAAGCACGCCGACCACTGGAACACCTGGGGCGGGCCGGCCACCCTGGCCGCCAAGGGCAAGATCCTCGAGGGGCACTGCGCGACGGTTGGCCGCAATCCGAAGGAGATTCTGCGCTCGGCGGTGATGGTGCTCGTGATGTCGGACGCCGCCGCCGAGGTGGAGAAGATCCGCAAGGCCTACATGGCGCGCATGGGCGCCGACGAGGCGAAGGCCAGCGACACCGTGCTCGGCGGCAGCGTGGCCCAGATACAGGACAAGCTGGGCAAGCTCCGCGACGCGGGGGTGGGCATGCTCTTCATTCCGACCTTCTTCCTGCCCGCCGACAAGAAGAAGGCCCTCGACCGTTTCATCAAGGACGTCGCCCCCGCGCTGCGGTAGACGGCGGCGCCGTCAGCCCTCGATCGCGCGCCAATGCGTCGCGATCTCGCCCAGGGTCGCGATCCACACGCGCGGCGTGTGGCGGACGTGGTCGATCAGCTCGCGCAGACAGGCCAGCCGCGAGGGCCGGCCGATGATCTGCGGGTGGAAGGTGAAGTTCGTCACCCCGTGCACCTCCGCGATGCCCGCGAACTCCGTGAGCCAGCCCTGGAGCACCGGCCCCGGCGCCTGCATGCTCCGCTGGCCGGTGAACATGAAGTAGGGCGCGTCGTCCAGCACCCAGGAGACGGGAATCTCTACGAGGGCACGCCCTCCCGTCGGCGGGTGGAGATAGGGGGTGAGCCGGTCCATGAAGTTCGAGGAGTACTCGAAGCCGTGCTTGACGAGCAGCGGCAGCGTGCTCGCCGACACCTGCCAGGCCGGCGCGCGGTAGCCGCGCGGGCGCTGCCCGGCCAGGCGCGTCAGCACCTCCACGCTCTTCACGAGGATGGCCTCCTCGCGCTCCGGTGGCAGATCGCTCACCCGCTCGTGCTCGTCACCGTGACAGCCCACCTCGTGGCCGGCGGCCGCGATGGCCGCCACCGCGTCGGGGTAGTGCTCGGCCACCCACGCCGGAATGAAGAACGAAGCGTGGACGCCCCCCGCGCGTAGGGCGTCCAGGATGAGGGGCAGGGCCTCCACGGGACCGTAGCGCCCCTGGGAGAGCGCCACCGGCTCGGTGACGCCACGCGCCATCCACAGGGTCTCCGCGTCGAGATCGAACGTAAACGCGCAGGCGGACAGGGCATTTTTGGGCCACCGGGACGGGGGCACGGCGGGCGTGGGCATTGCGCGCGCTGATTGTACTATGGAGGTTACCCCCATGAGTTCCGACGCCCGGACCACTGAATGCATCCGCCGACTGGAAGACAGCGTGGGCCGGGCACTGGTTGGCAAGCCCGAGGTGGTGCGCCTGGCCGTGATCGGCCTGCTCGCCCGCGGCCATCTCCTCATCGAGGACGTGCCCGGAGTGGGCAAGACCACGCTGGGCGCGGCGCTGGCCCGCTCCATCGGCGGGGGTTTCCAGCGCATCCAGTTCACGTCGGACATGCTGCCCTCGGACGTGCTCGGGATCGCCATCTATCAGCCCGAGCGCGGCGATTTCGTGTTCAAGCCGGGGCCGCTCTTCACCAACATCGTGCTCGCCGACGAGATCAACCGCACCACCCCCAAGACGCAATCGAGCCTCCTGGAGGCCATGAACGAAGCCCAGGTGTCGCTCGATCACACCACGCACGCCCTGCCGCGGCCCTTCATGGTGCTCGCGACGCAGAATCCCCGCGAGTACGAGGGCACCTTCCCGCTGCCCGAATCGCAGCTCGACCGCTTCCTCCTTCGCATCCGCATCGGCTATCCGGAGGCGCTGGACGAGAAGCTCATCCTGCGCGGCGGCGGCAGCAGCGCGCTCGAGCGGCTCGAGCCGGTGCTCGACGTGGCGGACGTGCTCGCCCTCCAGGACGCGGCGGACGCGGTGCGCGCCGACGAGTCCGTGCTCGACTACCTGATGGCGCTGGTGGCGGCCACGCGGGCCACGCCGCTCCTGTCGCTCGGCGTGAGCCCGCGCGGCTCCATCGCGCTCCTGCGCGCGGCGCGGGCCCGCGCCCTCGCCGACGGACGCGACTTCCTCCTGCCCGACGACGTGAAAGCGCTCGCGGTGCCCGCGCTCTCCCACCGCGTGATCACGCGCGGCGCCGGCGGCGCGCCGGGCGTCGGCATGGATCCCGAGGCCGTCATCCGCACCCTCGTCCAGGACGTGCCCGTCCCGCGCTGAGTCGGCCCATGCGCCTGCCCGACTGGATCCGCCGGATCTGGCAGCCCCGCCGCACGATCTGGCCGACGCGCGACGGCTGGTGGAGCCTCTTTGCCTCGGTGGGGCTGGGCGTCGCCGCCGTCAACACCGGCAACAACCTCCTCTATCTCCTCTCGTCCATGCTGCTCGCGCTCGTGGTGGTGTCCGGGATCCTGTCCGAGGCGGTGATCCGGCGGCTGCGGCTGGCGCCGGCCCTGCCCGAGGAGCTCCACGCCGGGGAGCCCGCCGTCCTCGGCGCCACGATGCGAAACGAGAAGCGGTGGATTCCCTCCTACTCGATCACCCTCGAGGTGCACGAGGCCGCCGCGGGCGCGCGGCGCTACATCTATCTGCCCCGCATCCCGGCGGGCGATTCGCGCCTCGTGAGCTGGTCGGCCACGATGCCGCGGCGCGGCCGCCACCGGCTCGGGGGCGTGCGGGTCACCACGCGCTTTCCGTTCGGGATCTTCCTCAAGGCGGGGCAGGTGGCGCTGCGCGAAGAGGTGATCGTCTTTCCGGCCGTCCACCCCGTATCGCCCCAGCGACTGCGCGAGCTGGGCGGTACCGGGGCGGCGCCCACGCGCCGGCGCGGCCGGGGTGACGATCTCCACAACCTGCGCGACTACCGGCCGGGTGACGATCCGCGCCTCATTCACTGGAAGTCGAGCGCCAAGACCAGCGCGCTCACCGTGCGCGAGCTCGAGGCCGAGACTCCCCTGGACACGCGCATCGTCCTGTTCGGCGGCGGCGCGTCCGCCGAGATCGAGGCCGGCATCGCGGAGGCGGCCTCGCTGGCCGTGCACCTCCTGCGCGCGGGCGCGCAGGTGGAGC
>DATEDO010000104.1:0-5868 GCA_035281625.1 Candidatus Methylomirabilota bacterium | reverse complement strand
GGCCAAGGACGCGCCCGCGCGCCTGCCCAGCGAGATCCTGCAGGAGCGCATCGCCGAGCTCCTGAAGAACCGCCGCTAGTTGGCGGCGGCCGTCCGCCACCGCGACGCGCCCTGGGGTAGACTCGGCTTCATGTGTGGCCGGTACACGGAGACCGCCGCGTTCGAGGAGCTCGCCCGCCGCTTCGGGATCGAGATCGAGGACGGAGACAACGAGGAGATGATCGCGCGCTACAACGTGGCGCCGTCGCAGCCCGTGCCCATCGTCGTGGCGCCCGACGGGCGGCGGCGGCTCGTCACCGCGCGCTGGGGGCTGCGGCCGCTCTGGGTGCGCGACGGCCGCCTCGCTCCCATCAACGCTCGCGCCGAGAGCGTCGCCACCAGTCCCATGTTCCGCGACGCGCTGCAGCGGACGCGCTGCCTGATTCCCGCCGACGGCTTCTACGAGTGGCAGGCGGTGGCGGGCCGGAAGCGCAAGCAGCCCTGGTACCTGCGGCTGCGCGGCGGGGGTCTCTTCGCGTTCGCGGGCCTGTACACGCCGCCCCGCCGCGAGGCCGCCATTCCCGCGACGTGCACCATCATCACGACCACGCCCAATGAGCTGGCGGCACCCCTTCACGACCGCATGCCCGTGATCCTGGACCCGGAGGCGGAGGCCGCCTGGCTGGACCGGCACATCGTGGACGCCGCGGCGCTACGGCCCTTGCTGCGGCCCCTGCCCGCCGAGCGCATGGAAGCCTACCCCGTCGCCTCTCTGGTCTCCTCGGCCCAGAACGACGGCCCCGCGCTCATCGAGCGCGCGCCCGCGTGAGGGACGCGATGGAACGCACGGCGATCATCGTCGACACCCGCGACCGCTTCACCCCGATGATGTCCTGCCTCGAGCGCATCGAGGCCTGCACGCCCGAGCCCCACGAGCTCATCGTGGTGGCGGGCGGGGCGCCGGAGCGGCTCCGGCGCGAGTGGCAACGGCGATTCGGGGACCGCGTCCGCTTCATCCTCGAGCCGCGCTTCCTCAATCAGGCGGAGGCCCGCAACATCGGCATGCGCGCGGCGACCACTCGCCTCGCCGTCCTCATGGACGACGACGTCCTGGTGCGACCGGGCTGGCTGGGGCCGCTGCTGGAATGCCAGCGGGAGACGGGCGCGGTGATGGTCGTGCCCGTGATCCTCGAGGGCGAGCGGGAGATCCACACCGCGGGCAACACGCTCTACGTCACCTACGTGAACGGCCGCGCCTACGGCCACAAGGAGCTGCGGCTGCAGGGCATGCCGTATCACGACGGCTCGAACCTCAAGCGCGAGCGCACCGACTACGGCGAGCTGCACTGTCAGCTCGTGGAGATCGAGCCGACCCTGCGGCTCCAGGCGTACGACGAGAACATCCTCGAGGTGGGCGAGGTGGACTGCGGCCTGATCTGGGCCAAGGCCGGCCATTCGATGTGGTTCGAGCCGCGGTCGGTGGTGCACTACCGGATCGACGCCCCCATCGAGCCCGACGACATCCGGCTGTTCGACTGGCGCTGGAACATGCGCGCCATCCTGAAGGGGTATCGCCACTTCGAGACGAAGTGGGGGATCGACATCACCGAGCAGGGCCGGTTCCGCCGCTTCCTCTACGCCTACAACCGTCAGCTCGGGCTGCTGCCGCGGGTCTTCCCCTCGGCGACCGCGCTACGCGTGGAGCGGGGCTGGAGGCGCGCGACTCGCGTGGGACGCGCGGCCCTCAAGCCGCTCCGGGCGCCCCAGTGGCTCGCCAACAAGCTCAAGGCGCGCTGGCTCGGCTACCACGACTGGCCGGCCGCGGACTGAGCCGCGGCCGGCCGTTTGCGGCGCTACCAGCGGTGGCCGCGGTGATGCCAGCCCCGGTGATGGCCCCAGCCCCACGGGCGCGGGGCGACGACGACGGGCGGCGGCGCGACCACCAGGCGCGGCCCCGGGACGTACACGCGAGCCGGATAGGGATCCACGACCGCCACGCAGCCGCCCAGGACACCGAGGGCTGCGACGAATCCGAGGACTCGGACGAGGGTTCGCTTCATCGTCTCCTCCTTGTGCGGTCCTGCTGACGGAGTAGACGAGGGACGGGCGCGGGGAATTTACAGGGCGAAGCGTGGAACCTTGACGCCGCTTCGGGAGTTTACGACGAGAGCGCGCGGCGACCGCGCGCGCGGGCTTCCACCGTCTCCCCCACCCAGATGAGCAGCAGGAGATAGGTCACCCCCAGGAGCAAGCCTCCCACCACGTCGAGAAACCAGTGCGCCTCGAGGTAGAGGCGACTCGACGCGACGAGCCCGATCAACCCCGCGCCCGCGCCGACGCCCATGCCGCGCGCGAAGCGCTCCGAGCGCGCGCGACAGAGCCAGTACGCGGCGAGCCCGAACAGCACCACCGCGCTCAGCACGTGGCCACTGGGAAAGCCGAGCGGGAGGAGGTTGGGGCGCGGCCGATCGACACTCCACTTGGCCAGCCACTGTAGCGCGCCCGTGCCCAGCATGATGAGCGGCAGCGCGCTCGCCCAGCGCCGGTGACGCGTCCAGAGCGCGGCGGTGCCCATCGCGATGAGCGGCACCAGGCCCCACTCGTCGCCCAGCACGGACGCCGCCTGCATCGGACGATCGAGGAATGGTCCCCGCGTGGCGGCGACGAGCGCGCGCGTGCCGTGCTCGAAGGCATACACGTGCGCCTGGGAGGCGATGAGGGCGAGAGCCAGATAGCCAGCCCCCGTGAGGCAGGCGAGGGTGAGGAGGGACTTCCGGCTCACGATTCGAATTCTCGCACGGCTGGCAATGGCAGACCGCTTGCTTGGTATGCGCTACGGTCGATGGCTCCAGGCCCTCGGCATCGTGGCGGGGCTGGCGCTCGCCGTGGGCCTCTTCGCCCACACCGGCGTCACACCGGTCCTGGCCGCCATGTGGAAGATCAATTGGTGGCAGTTCGCCCTGATCTGCCTGTCGTACCCCCTGGTGCTCGCGGCGGATTCCGCGGGGTGGTCGTTCTCGTTCCCGCGTGGCACCGCGCCGTTCGTCCGGCTGTTCCTGGCGCGCGCGGCGGGAGAGGCGGTGAACGCGGCCTCGCTGCTGGGTCCGGTGGGCGGTGAGCCGCTGCGCGCGTGGCTGGTGCGGCCATGGGTGCCTTACGAGGAGAGCGTGCCGTCGCTCATCGTGGCCAAGACCGCGAACGTCGCCGCCCAGGCGGCGTTCGTGGCCATCGCGCTGCTCCTGGCCCTCACGATCGATCTCGACCGGCGTCTCGTCGTCGGCCTCGGCGTCCTGCTCGCGATCGAGGTCGTCGCGCTCCTGGGCTTCGTGGCCGGCCAGCTCAATGGCGGCATGTCCTGGATCGGGCGGTTGCTCGGTCGCTTCGGCGTGCGCGGCAGCGAGCGCTCGGCCACGCACATGGACCGCGTGCTGGGCACCTACTATCGCGACAATCGCGGACGCTTCGCGGCCGCTTTCGGCTTTCACCTGCTCGGCCGGCTGCTCGGCGCGGTCGAGGTGTGGGTCATCCTCTGGGCGCTGGGCCACACCGTGCCGGCGATCACCGCGCTGGCGCTCGAGGCCATCGGATCGGGCGTGCGCTTCGTGCTCTTCTTCCTGCCCGGCGGCCTCGGCGCGCTCGAGGGCGCGAACACCGCGGCCTTCGGGGCGCTCGGCCTCGGGGCGAGCCTGGGGCTCGCGTTCAGCCTGCTGCGTCGAGCGCGGCAGCTGGTGTGGATCCTGCTGGGACTGGGGGCCATCGGAGCGGCGCGTCTCGGCGTGTCGCGGCGAGCCGCCGGAGCGCGGCCGCGGTCGGGCTCGCGGGAATCGCCGCGGCCACGGCGGGCGGCACGATGAGCGGCAGCGCGGCCGGCAACATCCGCGCGAGCACGGGCGGCTGCCCCTCCACGAGCGCTCGCACCCGGCGCCCGCGGCACCGATGAATCCCGGCCCGGTCGAGCGATCCACCCAGGAGCATGCGCAGCAGGCGTCCCCACACCTGCAGGCGAGAGCCGCGCTCCATGACCGCCACGTCGAACCAGCCGTCGGTGGCGCTGGCCTCCGGGGTCAGGTTCAGGAAGCCACGGTACGTCTGCACGTTGGCCACGGTGGCGATGACGGCGTCGCGGATCAGCAGCCGCCCGTCCACCTCCACGTGAATGGACGGCAGCGGGGCGTCCACCAGCATGTCGCGCGCGATCGCGTAGTACGCGAGATGGCGCTTCCAGCGCTCGCGCGGGCGGGCTCGCCCACGCTCCATGGCCTTCTCGATGTCCGCCAGGAGGCCGTAGCTCGCATGGCACAGGAACACCTCGCCGCCGACGATGCCCGCGTCGACGTCGCGCACCGCGCCCCTCCCGAGCACGCCCAGCGCGCCGCGCGACTCCGCGGGCAGCCGGAACGAGTCGGCGAAGAGATTACCGAACCCCATGGGCACGGGCAGGAGTGGCACGCCGAGCCGCATCGCCGCCGGCGCGGCCGCGCTGACGGTGGCGTCACCGCCCACGCACAGGAGTTCCGAGAAGCCGCCCGCGCACGTGGCGCTCCAGGCCGAGAGATCCGGAGCGCTCTGGAAGCAGTCGATGCGGGCCGCCCGCCCGCGGCGCTCCAGGCGGCGGGCGATCCGGGCCGCCACCCGGGCCGCCCGGCCGTTCCCCGAGCCCGGGGTGCACACGATCTGGACCCACGAGGAGCGGCTCCGCAGCATGCGAGGGAGGATTGCAATCGCACGACCAGCCGGTCGTGTCCTGGAACGGCAGGGAAAACGGAGGGTTTCAGGTCAGCGTGGTCTGGCGGCGAGCCGGGGCGACGGGGTAGTTTCTCCCCGCAGGTCGTACGGGTCCGACCTTTCGGTCCCCTTGGGGCGGGACCGGCCGGGCGCGCCGCTCAGTCGCGCGGATCGGGCGCGATGAAGCCGCCGTGATCCAGGATGTCGAGCGCCCGCTGCACCGCGAGGTCATCGATCCGGTCGCGGTTGTGCAGCAGCTGATGCTCCGACAGCCCCAGACGTGCGGCTTCTCCCTCCACCAGCCGCGTCGCCATCGGCAGCAGCCACTCGCAGTCGGCGACCGCCTCCGGCGTCTCCTCGGCGAGGACGCGCTTGTAGTCGATGATCATGAACTCGTGTGGTTGATGGGTCACGTGGCTCATGAGGCACCCCCTGGCCGGGGAGTCTATCCCTGGTGGGCTCCATGATCAAGACCCACAATATACGGTGGGGGACCCCCGCGGGTGAGAGCGATGACCAAGGGCAATGAAGCCGCCGGGCTACGGGCCGTGCCTCCCCGCGACTTCGTCCGCGCCCGGAATGCGCTGGCGGCCAAACTGGAACGGGACGGAAAAGCGGCCGAAGCCCGAGAGGTGCGGCGGCGCCGACGCCCCTCCCCCGTGGTCTGGGCGCTGAACAACTCCGCGGCGACACCGCACGAGGTGGCCGCGCTGGCGGATGCGGTGAGTCGCCTCCGGCAGACTCAGCTCGGGCAGGGTGCGCTGCGTCCCGCGATGGAGCGGCTCCGCGCCGCGATCGCGCCGATCATCCGGAGCGCGGCCGAACAGCTCACACGCGTCGGCTTGCGCGTGTCGCCGCAGCTGGAGCGCCGCCTTCACGACACCCTCGTGGCCTCCGGCGCCGATCGACGCCTGCGCGCCGCGCTCCTGGCCGGCGAATTGACGGAGGAGCGGGGCGCGGCCGGCTTCGACATGCTCACGCTGGGGTCGACCCCGGCGGTGTCCCGTCGCGCCAGAGCGCCAGTCAGGTCGCCGAACGCGAGCGCGCCGGCCGAGCGGCGTCGCCAGCGCCGAGCCGAGCGCGAGGCGCGACAGGCGGCGCGACGAGCCGAGCGTGCGGCGCGAGAAGTGGCGCGACGCGCCCAGCGCGAGGCGACGGCGCTGG
>DATEDO010000103.1:0-6264 GCA_035281625.1 Candidatus Methylomirabilota bacterium | reverse complement strand
CCGATCGTCATCGACCTCGGCAAGCACATGAACGATCACATGGTGTCGTTCTACGTGGCCAACCCCTCGCAGTTCGCGATCGAGTACGGGTGGGGCGGCCGGACGATCAACGACGCGTGCTGGCAGGTGGGCCACTACGAGTCCGTGGATTCGATCTGGGGCCACCCGGAGCTGTCGGAGATGGTGGCGGCCGGGGGAAAGCATCGGTAGGCGCCGCGGGCGGGACGCGATAAGAACCTCGCGGCGTGCGTTCCTGGGGGGCGCGGTCGCGTTGCTGGCCACGCCGCGCGCCGCCCAGGCGCAGCAGGCGGACAAGGCGCCTCGGATCGGTTGGCTCAGCGCGACGTCCCCTGCCGATCGGCCGCTTCTGATCGACGCGTTCCGGCAACGGCTGCGCGAGCTCGGGTGGGTCGAGGGCCAGAACATCGCCATCGACTACCGCTATGCCGAGGATCGGGACGACCGGCTGCCCGATCTGGCGGCCGAGCTGGTCCGGCTCAAGGTGGACGTCATCGTATCGTTCGGGACACAAGGCGTGACGGCCGCCAAGAAGGCCACCGGGACTATCCCCATCGTGATGATCGCCGTTCGCGATCCGGTGGGCACCGGGCTCATCGCGAGCCTCGCGCGCCCGGGCGGGAACCTCACCGGGGTGTCCGGCTACGCCGGCCTGGAAATCGTCGCCAAGCAGCTGGAGCTGCTCAAGGAGACCGTTCCCAAGCTCCGCCGGGTGGCCGTCCTCTCGAACCCGGCCAATGCGTACCACCGGCTCGCGATCAGAGAAGCGAACGTCGCGGCCCGGTCGCTGGGCGTGCAGCTCCAGCTCCTGGAGGCTCGCGGTCCGAACGAGTTCGACGCCGCGTTCGCGGCGATGGCCAAAGAGCGCGCGGGCGGCCTCCTCGTCCTGTCAGATGTGATGTTCAACGCCCACCGAACACGGCTCGCGGAGCTCGCCGCCCGGAGCCGCCTGCCGGCAGCCTACGCCGTCCGGGAGAGTGTGGAGGCCGGGGGGCTCATGTCGTACGGGCCGAGCTTTCTGGATCTCCACCGGCGCAGCGCCGCGTACGTGGACAAGATCCTGAAGGGCGCCAAGCCCGCCGACCTGCCCGTGGAGCAGCCGACTCAGTTCGAGCTGGTGATCAATCTCAAGACCGCGAAGGCGCTCGGCCTGACGATGCCGCCGTCGCTGCTGCGGCAGGCGGACGAGGTGATCGAATAGGGAGGCTCGCCCCCCTCACCCTACCGTGCGCCGGTCGGCCGGCCGCCACTTGACGGGGCGTCTCTTTCGGCAGATTCTCGGACATCGGGGTCATGAGCGCGCCACCCACGCGAATCTCAGCGGGACCGCGGCCCGCGCGACGCCTCCTCGTGGCGCTGGCCACGGTCGGGCTCGCGCTAGGAGCGACCATTTCGCCGGCCGGCTCGGAGACGACCCGCCCCTCGGCGGGAGATCGTGAAGCCGTTACCGAGCCCGTGGACGCCGTCCGCGGCGCCACGTCGATTCCCCAAGCCGCGGAGGCCCCCGCCATCCCGACGCCGCCTCCCCGCATGGGCTCGTGGCGGCTCTGGCCCGGCTCCCGCCTCGACGGAGCACGCGAGGGCTCGACCATGGACGGGATGCCCGACTACAATCATGGCGGCGCCACGTGCTGGCCCCACGGTGATCACTTCCACTGCCGGTAGGCGCGAGATCTCCGCCCCGTTCCCCGGGGTCGGTCTTGGTATGCCCGCACGTCGATGGCTGTCCCTCTTGCTCGTCGTCGTCCTGGTCTCCGTCCACGCCGTGGCCCTAGCCCACGAGATCCAGCATGTCCTGCACCAGCACGACGCCCCATGCGGGCTTCACGTCGCGGCCGATCTGCTGGCCATGGACATCGCGTACGTGCCGGATACGGCCGCGGCACCCCCGCCTGCCGGTGGCCTCGCGTGGTCGCCCGACGGGGCCCCGCTCTCGCCAGCCGCCCGGCCCAGCGGCGCCCGCGCTCCTCCCCGCCTCTCCTGACGTTTCTCGGATCCGGCGCCGCCATCAGGCGGCCGTAGGACCCATCTCAGATCGACGCCCCGAGCCCACGGGCCGGGTGCGCAGGAGAGTCCCATGCGGCGAGTCGATACCCTCATCCTCGCGGTTCTGTTCGCGACGACGTACGCCCTGGCAACCCGCACGGAGGCGCAGGACAAGCATCAGGCGCATCGGCACGGCGCGGCCAGCCTGCAAGTCAGCCTCGAAGGGAAGGCCCTGCACGTCGCGCTCGATAGCCCCGCCGACAATCTCCTGGGCTTCGAGCACGCGCCCCGCAGCGAGGCGCAAAAGAAGACGGTCGCGCGCGCCGACGAGCAGCTCAAGCAGCCCCTGCAGCTGTTCACGACCACGCCGGGCGCCGAGTGTCGGTCCCAATCCGCCCGGGTCGACATGAAGCTCCCCACGGCCGGGAGCGGCGAGACGCACTCCGAGATCGAGGCGGAGTGGCGCTGGGAGTGCAAGCAGCCGAATGCCTTGACCCACATCGACGCCGGCGGCCTGTTCAAGACTTTTCCTCGGCTGAAGCAGCTGAAGGTCGAGATCGTCACGCGGCAGGGCCAGATGACCTCGACCCTCAAGCCGGGCGCGGCCCGTCTGAAGATCGCCTCGTGACGGGATCGGTCATCGAGGCGCGCGATCTGGAATTCGGCTGGACCCCGGGCCGGCCGCTCCTTCGCATCGACCACCTCGCCGTCGGCGCGACCGAGCGCGTCTTCGTCCATGGGCCGAGCGGCAGCGGCAAGAGCAGCCTGCTGAGCCTGCTCGCGGGCGTCGTCCTCCCGCAGCGCGGCTCGCTCCGCGTGCTCGGGACCGAGCTGCCGGGGCTGGCCGGGGCCGCCCGCGACGCGTTTCGTGCCGACCACTTCGGCATCATCTTCCAGATGTTCAATCTCGTGCCCTACCTCTCGATCGTCGAGAACGTCACCCTGCCCTGCCGCTTCTCCGAGCGCCGGCGCCGCCAGGCGAAGGCCCGCGGCGGGGTCGAGGCCGAGGCTCGCCGGCTGCTCGACCACCTCGATCTGGCGGCCACGGCGCAGCTGCCCGGGGCCGTCATGCGCCTGAGCGTGGGGCAGCAGCAGCGCGTGGCTGCGGCCCGGGCCCTCATCGGGCGGCCGGAGATCGTGCTGGCGGACGAGCCCACGTCCGCCCTCGACGCCGACCGCCGCGAGGCCTTCCTGCGCCTGCTCTTTCGCGAGTGCGAGACCGAACGGGCCACCCTGCTCTTCGTGAGCCACGACCGGAGCCTCGAGTGCCTGTTCGACCGCTCGCTGGCGCTCGACGACATCGGCTACCGGCCCGCCCCGGTGAACGCCTGAGATGCCGATCCTGGGGCTGGCCGTCAAGAGCTTGCTGAATCGACGGCTCACCGCCGGCCTGATGGTGGCGTCGATCGGGCTCAGCGTGATGCTCTTGCTCGGCGTCGAGCGGCTGCGGACGCAGGCCCGCGCCGGGTTCGCCAACACGATCTCGGGCACCGACCTCGTGGTCGGCGCCCGGACCGGCGCGACCGCGCTCCTGTTGCACGCGGTCTTTCGCATCGGTTACGCGACCAACAACGTGTCGTGGACGAGCTATCAGGACATCGCGCGCCACCCGCGCGTGCGCTGGACGGTCCCGCTCTCGCTCGGCGATTCCGTCCGTGGGTTCGCGGTCCTCGGCACGAACCAGGACTACTTCCGTCACTACAAGTACGCGCGGCACCACGGGCTCGAGTTCGCGTCGGGACGGCCGTTCGACGACGTCTACGACGCCGTGCTCGGCGCGGCCGTCGCACAGGAGCTCGATCTTCGGGTCGACGGCTCACTCGTGGTCGCCCACGGCGCGGTGGACGTGGACCATGCTCGACATGACGACAAGCCCTTCCGCGTCGTCGGCATCCTGAAGAAGACCGGGACTCCCGTGGACCGCACCGTGCACGTGAGCCTCGCCGGTCTCGAGGCCATTCATATCGGCTGGCAGAGCGGCATGCGGGCGCCCGGGGCCTCGGTGTCGGCGGACGATGCGCGCCGGCAGGACCTGACGCCTCGCAGCATCACGGCGTTCCTCGTCGGGCTGGATTCCCGGACGGCCGTCTTCCATGTGCAGCGGTCCGTCAACGACTACCGCAAGGAGCCCCTGCTCGCGGTCATCCCGGGGATCGTCCTGCAGGAGCTGTGGGACGCCATCGGGGTGGCGGAGCAGGCGCTGCTGGGCGTCTCCGGGCTCGTGGCCCTGGTCGGCCTCGGTGGGATGGTCACCGCGCTGCTGACCGGTCTCAACGAGCGGCGGCGCGAGATGGCGGTGCTGCGCTCGGTGGGGGCGCGACCCCGGCACGTTCTGGCACTCATCGTCGGGGAAGCCGGCGCGCTCGCCGCCGCGGGCCTCGCGCTGGGCGTCGTCCTCCTCTACCTCGGGCTCTTCGTCGCGCAGTCCTTCATTCAGACGTACATCGGCCTTGCCATCGAGATCGGGCTGCCGAGCCGGTACGAATGGCTGCTCCTCGCGAGCGTGTTGCTGGCGAGCGTGATGGCCGGTCTCTGGCCCGCGATCCAGGCCTACCGATACTCGCTGGTCGACGGCATGACCGTCCATGTGTGATCACTCACATCACCAGGAGGGGACGTGATGAGTCGGACAACCGTATTCGTGTTGCTGGTGGCGATCGGGCTCGGCGTGGGGACGGGGCGAGGCCTCGAGGCGCAGCCTTCGAAGGTCGACCCCGGCAGCGTGCAGGCCGTGACGTGGAAGGACCTGGTGCCCCCGGGCTACGATCCGGATCGGCTGCTCAAGAAATACTACGACGACGTGGCGAATCTGTCGGACAGCGACCCCCGGGCTCAGCGGCTGGCCGCAGCGGTGCGGAAGGCCTGGGAGAATGCCCCCGTGGTCGAAGCCCTCAACAACAAGATGGTGAAGCTGTCGGGGTTCCTGGTGACGCTCGAGGGCGACGGCAAGGCCGTGTCCGAGTTCCTCCTGGTGCCGTTCTTCGGCGCCTGCCTTCACGTGCCCCCGCCGCCGTCCAACCAGATCGTGCTGGTTCGCACGGCCGCCAAGCCGTTCAAGATCAAGCACATGTTCGAGACGGTCGCGGTCACCGGCCGCCTGCGGACCCAGCTCGTGCGGAACGATCTGGCGAGCGCGTCCTATGTCATGGAGGCGACGCATGTGGAGCCGCAGGGCAACTAGCCGGCGCGTCGCCGCGCTTCTGGGCATCGCCTTGGCGTGGGGAGCGGCCGGCGTCGAGGCTCACCCGCACGCCCTCGTCGTCTATTCGATCGTGCTCCCCCTTTCGCCAGAGGGCGTGGACCGCGTCGGATTCGTCTTCACGTTCGATCCGATGTTCAGCGCGGTCATCCTGCGTACCGCGGGCGATCCGGAGAGGGGATTGACCCATCACGAGCGGAGCCTGCGACAGGTGCCGTTCGAGATCGAGATCGCCTTCAACGGCAGCCCGGTCGCCTTGGACCCGCCGACCGCTCTGAGGGTCAGCACCGCCGAAGGTCAGGTCACGTACCGGTTCCTCGTGCCGCTCCGTGATCGACTGCGGCCGCCGGGGACGATCGACATCTCCGTCGACGATCCCGGCATGTTCGCCGCGTTCGCGCTCCGCGCCGCCGCCCCGGTCGAGATCGAGGCGTCCGGGCCCTATCAGGCATCGTGTCACCGGGCGCGGACTCCGGCCGGAGCGCCCGGGCCCATCCGGTGCGAGTACCTCGACCCCGGCCAGGGCGCGGACATGGGGCTATGACGGGCGCCGAAGGGGCGCCCACGCCCCTCACCCTGCCCTCTCCCCCGAGGGGAGGAGAGATGGAGGGTTAGGCGACTTCGGCTAACCGCTTTTCCAGGTGCCGGCGCTCGGCTTCGTTCTTCACCAGCTCGAGCGCGCGGCGGTAGGCCTTGGCGGCCTCGCCCCGCCGCCCGAGACGCCGGAGCAGCTCCGCCCGCGCCGTGGGCAGGAGGTGGTAGCCCGCCAGCTCGCCGCGCCGCTCGATCGCATCCACCAGCGAGAGCCCCCGCGCCACATCTCCCGCCATGGCGATGGCCACCGCACGGTTGAGCTCGACCACCGGCGTCGGATGCACCTCCGCGAGCACGCCGTAGAGGGCGGCGATCTCCTTCCAGTCGGTGGCGGCCGCCGTCGGCGCCTCGGCATGCAGGGCGGCGATGGCGGCCTGGAGCGCGTATGGCCCCGCGCCGCGGCCGGCGGAGCGCAGCGCCGCCTCCACCAGCGTGGCGCCTTCCTCGATCTGCGCCTGGTCCCAGCG
>DATEDO010000102.1:0-3727 GCA_035281625.1 Candidatus Methylomirabilota bacterium | reverse complement strand
CTCTCCCCCGCCGGTTCCCGCGCCGGCGGCCGAGGCCGCGCCCGTGCCGACGGGCCCGCGCGCGCCCGATCCCGCGCCGGGCGAGGCCATCGGCACCGTGCTCCTGGTGGACGACGACACGAGCTTCCTCTTCGTCGCCGCCAACATCCTGCGGCCGGCCGGCTTCCGGGTGATCGAAGCGGAGAGCGGGCAGTCGGCCCTGGATCAGGCGGGCCAGCAGACGGGCAAGATCGATCTTCTCGTCACCGACATGATGATGCCCGGTATGAATGGCCGGCAGCTCGCGCAGCGGTTCACCAAGCTGCGGCCCGGCGTGCGCGTGCTCTACGTGTCGGGCTTCGTGGACGAGGGCAGCGCGCGCGAGGCCATCGAGGGTGAGGAGGCCGACTTCCTCGCCAAGCCCTTCGAGGCGGAGGCCTTCATCGCGAAGGTGCGCGAGCTCAGCGGCGCCACCCGCTGACGCGGCGCTCGCGCCGCGTCCGCTCACATGGGCGGGACGAGCTTGTCGCGGCCCACCAGCACGCTGGTGGTCGTGATGGTGCCGTCGGGCAGGCGGGTGCCCTGGATGAAGATGTGAGCGCCCGGCACGAGCTGCGAGATGTGCCCGACGCCGAAGGTCACCACGGGCGCCGCGGCGGGGACATGGACCGTGACCTGGCCCCCCTTGTACGTGAGGAGCAGCATCCGGCCGTCGCCCTTGGCCTCGACCTGGGCGACGGTGGCATTGGTCATGGTGCTGTCGGGCGTGAGATCCCACGGGCCGTGACCCTCGGCGCTGCCCCGCGCGAAGGGGGGAAAGATCAGGAGCTCCTGCGCTCGAAACGTGCCGTCGGGGCGGCGCACCGCCGCGGCGCCGACGTAGTCGCCGACCTTGACGTCGGCGAGCTTGGCCCGCTTGACCTCCATGAGGGCGTAGTTGTCGGCGAGCCGGATGGGCACGGTGGCGCCTTCGCGCGACTTCACAGTGAGGATCTGGCCGGAGAGGCCGAGGACGGCGCCCCGGACGCGGACCGTCGTCTGGGCGAGGGCGACGTGGACCACCATCATGACGAGGGGCACGCTGAGAGCGGCGATCCGGCGCACGGATCGATGATAGCGCGGAGGGGGACCCGGCGCACGGGCGACGCGCCGGCCTCCGTGCGGTATCCTCCACCGAGGAGGTGTCTCATGATCGAGCAGCGTCCCTTCGGCCGCACCGGCCATCGCAGCACCGTCACCGTCTTCGGCGCCGCCGCGCTGGCCCAGGTGAGCCAGGCCGAGGCGGATCGCGCGCTGGAGCTGCTCCTCCGCCACGGGGTGAATCACATCGACACCGCCGCGCGCTACGGAGACTCGGAGCTGCGCATCGGGCCGTGGATGGCCCGGCACCGCAAGGACTTCTTCCTCGCGACGAAGACGGGGAGCCGCGGCGCCTCCGCCGCGCGCGAGGACCTCCACCGCTCGCTGGAGCGGCTGCGCGTGGACCACGTCGACCTCGTCCAGCTCCACTCGCTCGCCCATCCCGACGACTGGGACGAGGCGATGGGGCCGGGTGGCGCGCTGGAGGCCCTCGTGGAGGCGCGCGCCCAGGGCCTGGTGCGATTCATCGGCGTCACCGGGCACGGCTGGACCATCGCCGCCATGCACCGGCGGAGCCTCGCCCGCTTCGACTTCGACTCCATCCTGCTCCCCTGGAACTTCTTCATGGCGCAGAACGAGCGGTATCGTCGAAGCGTGGAGGAGGTGCTGGCGATCTGCCGCGAGCGAAGCGTCGCGGTGCAGCTGATCAAGACCATCGCCCGTGGTCCGTGGGCGACCACCGAGCGCAGCCACGCCACGTGGTATCAGCCGCTGGAGCGGCCCGCGGACATCGCGCGGGCGCTCCACTGGGCGATGGAGGTGCCCGGCGCCTTCCTCAACACCGCCGGTGATCTCTCGCTCCTGCCCCTGGTCCTGGAGGCGGCCGGCCGCTACGCGGGCCGGCCCTCGAACGAGGAGATGCTGTCCATGCAGGGCGCGGCGCGCATGACGTCGCTGTTCGGGCTCCCCACGTGAGCGGCGCGAGGCTCGCCGATCCCGCCATCCAGACCTTCCTGGCGAGCCGGGAGATCGTCACCCTGGCCATGCTTCAGCCCGACGGAGCGCCCGTCGCGATGGCGATGTGGCACCTGCCCGAGCCGGACGCCCTGGTGATGATCAGCGTGGACGGGCTCGCCAAGGTCCGCAATCTCCGGCGCGACCCGCGCGTGAGCGTGGTGGCGGAGGCGGGAACGCGGGGCGACATCCGCGGCGTGGCCCTCCAGGGACGCGTGGAGTTCCTGCCGGAGGGGCCGGAGCGACGGGCCTTCGCCGAGCGGTTCCTGACGCGCTACGACCCGGACCTCGCCCGGCTGTGGGGCGGGCGCGCGATGCCCGCCAACCGGGTGATGTTCCGGGTCGTGCCGCTCGCGGTGCGGAGCTGGGGGTTGGGCTCCGCCTAACCGCGACGGCGCGCCGCGGCCGCGACGCCCACCAGCCCGAGCCCGAGCAGGAGCAGCGCCGGCGGCGCGGGCACCTCCACGGTGTTCTGGGTCAGCGTCATGAGAATCGCGAGGTGGTTGATCCGCGACTCCGCGGTGATGATGCGGCCCCCGGTCGGGTCGTCCGGATTGGGGATCTCGCAGCGGGCCAGCCCCGTGTCCGACGACAGGCACTGGAGCTCGAACGACAGCGTGTAGTCGTGCTCGCCGTCGCTGAAGTTGAGCGACGCGAACGGCCCCAGGGGGAACGTGAAGTAGTCGTCGCAGGCCGTCGCCGAGATCTGCGTCGCCGGGTTGCACGGCGCCGCGTTCGGCGTCTCGTGGAAGTCGATGGGGACGTTGTTGGAGTCGGCCAGGAGCTGCGTGGCCCCATCGAAGATGCTCAGGATCGAGAAGATGTCGACGTGCCGGAGGGTCGGATCCGTGATCGGCTGATTGCGGTGGAAGACCTCGGCGAGGACGACGGTGTCGCCGGGGTTGATGGTGCCGCTATGGTCCAGCAGCATGAGGCCGCTCCGGCCGGCGTTGGGCCCGCCCCCGGGAATGGCGGTGAACGACGGAGCGTTGGCGAGGTTGGCATCCACCCCCGCGCCCAGCCCATTCCCCCAGGCAATGACGCTGTAGGCGGAAAGTCCGGTCGGGACGGTGGTCGAGCCGTCGGTGGTCACCGTGGACGGCCCGAAGAACCGGATGCCGGAGCCCGCGGGACCCGACGTGTGGGTCTCGGTGCCGTCAACGAAGCCGCTGCTCTGCGTGAAGGTGAAGGCATGGGCGCTCGCCGACAGCAGAAGCGACAGCCCGAGGGCTCCCGCCGCGGCCAGCAGCCCCTTCGTTCTCGTGACGATCATCGCGTCGATCCCCCTGTGTGCCGCCTCGTTCCGGCTGGGCGGCTTGACGGCGTCTCGATCGAAGGGGGTTACCGCAGGGTCTGTGCCAGGACACCGATGTGTGTCGAATCGCGGACTTCCAGAGCAGAACTACGGGTGCTGTCGCGGAGCTGTAACGATCACCGACTCGTATGAATTATGTGCGCCCTGGCCACCACGCAAAGAGTTCACGATCGTCCGCTCGGCGAGGGGGCGGGCGTTTCAGTGAAACGCGCTCCCCGGCCCGGACGCGCGATCGGCGACGCCCCGCTACGGCGTCGCCGATCGGGCCGGCCGATGCTCCCGAAGGGGCGCTCTCTACTTGAGGGGCGAGAACGCGGACGGCATCACGATCTTGGTCTC
>DATEDO010000101.1:0-28924 GCA_035281625.1 Candidatus Methylomirabilota bacterium | reverse complement strand
GCGCCGCGCGATACGGGCGATCCGACGTGAGCGCGTCGAGGACGTCCGCGACGGCCACCACGCGCGCCCCCAGCGGGATGGCGCCGCCCGCGAGGCCGTCGGGATAGCCGCTGCCGTCCCAGCGCTCGTGATGGTGCCGGATGACCATGGCGCCACCCGCGAAGAACTCGAAGGGGGCGACGATGCGGGCGCCGATCACCGGGTGCTGCCGCATGACGGCCCACTCCTCGCCCGTCAGCGTTCCGCGCTTGCGAAGGAGCGACTCCGGAACGCCGATCTTGCCGATGTCGTGCAGGAGCCCGGCGTGCGTGACGCACTCGACGTCGGCGGCCGGCAATCCGAGCGCGGCGGCGAGCTCGCGGCTGAGGGCGCCGACCCGCTCGGAGTGGCCCCGGGTATACGGATCCTTCGCCTCCAGCGCGTTGGCCAGGCCCAGCAGCGACTGGCAGATCGAGCGGCGCAGCTGCTGGTAGAGCCGCCGGACGTCCTCGGCGTAGCGCAGCGCCTGCAGATCGGCGGCTAGTCGCGCTGCCATGCCGCCCCCGGCAACAGCTGCTCGACCAGCGAGAGGAGCCGCACCGGCGAGAACGGCTTGGTCAGGTAGTGGGTCGCGCCGGCGGCCAGACCGCGGGCGATGTCGTCCTGCTGCGCGGCGGCAGTCAGGATCACGATCTGGGCGCCGGCCACCCGCGACTGCTTGCGCAGGCGGCGACAAACCTCCAGCCCGCTCATGTCCGGCAGGTGGACGTCGAGGAAGATCAGCTCGGGCTCGAGGTCGGCGGCCAGGCGCAGGGCGCCGGCGCCGTCGGCCGCCTCCACCACGTGGACGCGATCGTCCTCCAGCGTGACACGGACCAGCTCCACCACGTGCGGCTCGTCGTCGGCGATCAGGATGGTCAGCATGGCGGCCAGCACGAGCAAGCGAAGGGCCACGCGCGGCGCGCGCGGGAGTGCGGACTTCGACGTGACGGCGGACGCGGGAGTGCTGCGCGGGGCGGGCAGAGTGCCCGCCCCGCTGGGCGGTGGCGGCTACTTGACCTCGATCGTCCCCTTCATCTGCGGGTGGAGGCCGCAGATGTACTCATAAGTCCCCGGGGCGTTGAAGGGCAGCACGGCGCTCTGCCCCTTGGTGATGATGGGGGAGCGCTCCTTGGTCTTGACGACCGTGACCTGGTGCGGCGAGTCGTCGTTGTTCACCCAGGTGACCGGCTGGCCGACGGTCGCGCTGTGAGTGCTGGGCCCGAACGCGAAGTTCGCGATCGTCACGTCGGGCTTGGGTGCGGCCATGGTGCCCATGGCCACCCCGCGCACGGCGGCCATGGAGATCACGTAGTCCATCTTCTCGTGGGGCTTGTGGCACTCGAAGCAGGCCTTGTAGTTGGCCTTCTCGTTCAGCTTGCCCTCGGCGTTGAACACGGCGTACTCCCAGTCGCCGTTGCGCAGCTCCGGCGGGTACTCGGTGCCGAAGCCGGCCTTCTTCTGCATGACGGTGTAGGCGACGAAGTCGCCCTTGACGAAGCGGCCGTTGGCGTCCTTGACCGGCGCGCCGGTGGCGTCGAGCTGCGCCTTGTACTGCACGAGGGTGAGGACCGTGCCGTCCGGCAAGGGACGGCCGGCCTTCATGGCGTCCACGGCGGCCTGGGAGCTGGCGTAGAGCTCGCGGTGCTGCTTGATGTCGTGGCGATCGACGGTCAGGTACCGCACCCCGTCCTTCCAGTTGGCCGGGAACTCCACCTTGTCGGGGCCGGCCGTGCCGGGCGCGGCCAGGATGAGCGCGGCGAGGGCACCGAGGGCGAGCGGGCGCAACAGGCGCTTCATACGGCCTCCTTCGCTCAGGGGTGGATGGGCTCGGGAACGCTTCAGCCGGGCCTACGGTTCCCAGGGACCCGGGGGATCTCGGTCGGACCGTTCACTGGCCGCGGGCGGCGACCTGCAGGCGCGTCAGGGCCCGCGCGAGCGCGCACATCGCCCGTGTGTAGTCGACCTCCTCCTGGCTGCCGCGGCCGGCCAGCCGCGCCTCGGCGCGGTCCCGGGCGCGTTCGGCCCGAGCGCGGTCGATGTCGGCCGGCGTCTCGGCGACGTCGGCCAGGACGATGACCTTGTCGTTGCGGACCTCGGCGAAGCCCCCCGACGTCGCCACGTGATACTCGTCCCGGCCGATGCGGTACGTCAGCTCGCCGGTCCCCAGCGTCGCCAGCAGCGGGGCGTGCCCGGGCAGCACGCCGAAGTAGCCCTGGCTGCCGGGGATGACCACCTCGTCCACCTCGGCCGAGGCCACCAGCCGGGTGGGCGTGGCCAGCTCAAGCGTGAGGCGGTCGGCCATTCACTGCACCTCGCGGAGCTTCTTGGCCTTGTCGATCGCCTCGCCGATGTCGCCCACCATGTAGAAGGCCTGCTCGGGCAGCTCGTCGTGCTTGCCCTCGACGATCTCCTTGAACGACTTCACCGTGTCGGCGATCTTCACGTACCGGCCCGGGGAGCCGGTGAACTGCTCGGCCACGAAGAACGGCTGGGACAGGAAGCGCTGGATCTTCCGGGCGCGGGCCACGGTCAGCTTGTCCTCGTCGGACAGCTCTTCCATGCCGAGGATGGCGATGATGTCCTGCAGGTCGCGATAGCGCTGCAGGATCGACTGCACCGCCCGCGCCGTCTGGTAGTGCTCCTGACCGATGATGTTGGGGTCGAGGATCCGCGACGTCGAGGCCAGCGGATCGACCGCCGGGTAGATGCCGAGCTCGGCGATCTGCCGCGACAGCACGGTGGTCGCGTCCAGGTGCGCGAACGCGGTGGCCGGGGCGGGGTCGGTGATGTCGTCGGCCGGCACGTAGATGGCCTGGACCGACGTGATGGAGCCCTTCGTCGTGGAGGTGATCCGCTCCTGCAGCGCGCCCATCTCGGTGCCGAGAGTCGGCTGGTAGCCGACCGCCGACGGCATCCGGCCGAGGAGCGCGGACACCTCGGAGCCGGCCTGGGTGAACCGGAAGATGTTGTCGATGAAGAGCAGCACGTCCTGGCCTTCCTCGTCGCGGAAGTACTCGGCGGCGGTGAGGGCGGTCAGCGCCACCCGGAGTCGCGAGCCCGGCGGCTCGGTCATCTGGCCGAAGATCAGCGCGGTCTTGTCGATGACGCCCGACTCCTTCATCTCGTGATAGAGGTCGTTGCCCTCGCGCGTGCGCTCGCCGACGCCCGCGAACACGGAGATGCCGCCGTGCTGCTTGGCGATGTTGTTGATCAGCTCCTGGATGAGCACGGTCTTGCCCACGCCGGCGCCCCCGAAGAGACCGGTCTTGCCGCCGCGGGTGTAGGGCTCGAGGAGGTCCACGACCTTGATGCCGGTCTCGAACATCTCGACCTTGGTCGACTGCTGCTCGAAGTCGGGAGCCGGCCGGTGAATCGGATACGTCTTGGTGACCTTCATGGGGCCGGCCTTGTCCACGGCCTCGCCGGTGATGTTGATGATGCGGCCCAGCGTGTCCTTCCCCACCGGGATGGAGATCGGCTGACCGGTGTCCTGCACGGGCATGCCGCGCATGAGGCCGTCGGTGGCAGCCATCGCCACCGCGCGCACCTGGCTCTCGCCGAGGTGCTGCGCGACCTCGAGCACGAGCTTGGCGGAGTATGCGAAGACGTCGGTCGAGCCCGCGCCCGTGACCTCGAGCGCGTTGTAGATGGCGGGCAGCTTGCCCGGCTCGAACTCCACGTCCACCACCGGCCCAATCACCTGGACGATCTTGCCCGTGTTCATGTGCTCTCCCTTAGGCCTCGGTCATCTGGCGCAGCGCTTCTGCGCCGCCGACGATGTCGAGCAGCTCCTTCGTGATGCGCTCCTGACGCGCCTTGTTGTACTGGATGGTCAGGACGCCGATCATTTCCTTCGCGTTCTTGGTGGCGGCTTCCATGGCCGTCATCCGGGCCCCGAACTCGCCCGCCACCGACTCCATCAGCGCGCGGTACACCTGGGTGGTGACGTGACGGGGCAGCAGCGAGGCGAGGATGGCCTCGGGCCCCGGCTCGAAGATGTACTCGCCGGTGGCGGCCTCCCCCGCCTCACCCGGCTGAACGTCCCCTTGGATGATCGGCAGGAGCTGCTGGCGCGTCACCCGCTGCACGGCCACGCTGCGGAACTCGTTGTAGATGAGGTGGACCTCGTCGACCGCGCCGGCGAGGTAGTCGGCCATCAGCTCGTTGGCCAGCTCCTGGGCGTGGGAATAGGCGAGGCGGTCGAAGAAGCCCAGCATCTCCGACTTCACCGTCCACTGACGGCGGCGATAGAAGTCGCGCGCCTTCTTGCCCACCACCACCACCGTGACGTCGACCTCGCTCGTGGACTCGCGAAGGAAGCTCACCGAGGCGCGCAGCACGTTGGAGTTGAAGGCGCCGCAGAGTCCCTTGTCGGCGGTGATGACGACGAGCCGCTTGCGCGCGCCCGCCCGCCGGACGAGCAGCGGGTGGCCGTCGTCGCCCACGCGGGCCACGAGGCTCTGCAGGAGCTCGCCCATCTTCTGCGCGTAGGGCCGCGCGCCGATGATGCGGTCCTGAGCGCGGCGGAGCTTGGCCGCCGCCACCAGCTTCATCGCCTTGGTGATCTTCTGCGTGGACTCGACCGAACGAATCCGTCGCTTGATGTCCCGAAGCGTGGCCATGGGGAGATCCCGCTACGCCGCCTTGATGCCGCGCGCGGCGACGAACTCGGCCTTGGCGTCGTTCACCGCCTTGGTGAGGCTCTGGCGGAGATCGTCGGTCAGCTCCTTCTTGTTGGCGATCTCCCCGAGGAGGGCGGCCTGGCGGCGCTCCATCCACGGCAGGAAGAACTCCTCGAAGGGCCGGATCTGATCGACGGGAACATCGTCGAGCAGGCCCTGCGCGCCCGCGAAGATGATGGCGATCTGCTTCTCGACGGACAGCGGCACGTACTGGCCCTGCTTGAGGAGCTCGACCATGCGTTGTCCCCTCGCGAGCTGAGCCAGGGTCGCCTTGTCGAGATCGGAGCCGAACTGGGCGAAGGCGGCCAGCTCGCGGAACTGCGCGAGGCTCAGCCGCAGCGTGCCGGCGATCTGGCGCATGGCCTTGATCTGCGCGGAGCCGCCCACCCGGGAAACGGACAGGCCCACGTTGACGGCGGGCCGGATGCCGGAGAAGAAGAGGTCCGACTCGAGATAGATCTGGCCGTCGGTGATGGAGATCACGTTGGTCGGGATGTACGCCGACACGTCGCCGAGCTGCGTCTCGATGATGGGCAGCGCGGTGAGCGAGCCCCCGCCCAGCTCGTCGTTGAGCTTGGCCGCGCGCTCGAGCAGCCGCGAGTGGAGGTAGAACACGTCGCCGGGATATGCCTCGCGCCCCGGCGGCCGCCGCAGCAGCAGCGAGAGCTGGCGGTAGGCCGTGGCGTGCTTGGAGAGGTCGTCGTAGATGCAGAGGGCGTGGCGCTTGGTGTCGCGGAAGTACTCGCCCATCGCGCACCCGGCGTACGGGGCCAGGTACTGCAGCGGCGCGGACTCGGAGGCGGAGGCGACGACCACCGTGGTGTAGGCCATGGCGCCCTGGTCCTCGAGGATCTTCACCACCTGGGCCACCGTGGACTTCTTCTGGCCGATGGCGACGTAGAAGCAGTACACCCCCTGCCCCTTCTGGTTCAGGATGGTGTCCACGCCGATGGCGGTCTTCCCGGTGCCGCGGTCGCCGATGATGAGCTCGCGCTGCCCGCGGCCGATGGGGATCATGGCGTCGATGGCCTTGAGGCCGGTCTGGAGCGGCTCCTTCACCGAGCGCCGGTCCACCACGCCGGGCGCATAGCGCTCGATGGTGCGGAACTCCTTGGACTCGATGGGACCTTTGCCGTCCACCGGCTGACCCAGGGCATTGACGACACGCCCGATCAGCGCCTCGCCCACCGGCACCTGCGCGATGCGCTTGGTCCGGGTGACGGGGTCCCCTTCCTTGATCTTGGTGTCGTCGCCCAGGAGCACCGCGCCGACGTTGTCGGCCTCGAGGTTCAGCACGAGCCCGTAGACGCCGCCGGGAAACTCGAGCAGCTCGCCGGCGAGGGCCTTCTCGAGCCCGTAGATGCGGGCGATGCCGTCGCCCACCTCGATCACGCGCCCCGCTTCCTTGAGGTCGATCTCGGCCTCGAAGCCCTGCAGCTGGCGCTTGATGATCTCGCTGATCTCTTCCGCCTTGATCATGTCCTATCCCCTTGCGAGGCGCTCGCGCATGCGCGCCAGCTGCCCGTCGAGACTGCCGTCCAGAATGAGGCTGCCGACCTGGGCGATGAATCCGCCCAGGAGCGAAGAATCCACGGTCTGCTCGACGATGACCTGCTTGCCGAGCGCGCGGCCGAGCCGCGTGGTGAGCTGGCGCCTCTCCTCGTCGCTGAGGGCCACGGAGGTCCGCACCGAGGCGCGCACGCGGCCCATCGCCTCGTCCACGAGCGCGCGGTAGGCGTCGAGCAGCTCGGGCATGTGGTCCATGCGGCCGCGGGCGGCGAGGAGTCCCACCGCCTTCTGCACGGTGGCGCCCGAGCCCGCGCGCCTGGCGACCTCGGTGGCGACGGCCTGACGATCGTCCGGCTTGATCCACGGCCGCTGGAGCATCGCGGCCAGCTCCGGGCTCGCGGCGAGCGCGGCGCCGAGCTGCTCGAGCTCGCGCCCGACCGCCTCCGCGCTGCCGGCCTCCGTGCTCATCGAGAACAGCGCCTTCGCGTAGCGCGCCGCCGTCCCTTGCCGGGACTTCATCTAGTTGACCCGATCGACGCGGGACAGCGCTTCCTGCACGATCCGGTGATGGTCGTCCTCGCGGAGGCTCTTCTTGATGAGCCGCTCCGCGATCTGTACCGCGAGGTCACCGACTTCCTGCCGGAGCTGCTGCCGCGCCCGGCGGACGTCCTGGTCCATCTCGGCCTTGGCGCTGGATACCAGCTTGGCCGCCTCCGCCCGCGCCGCCTCGACGAGCCGGCGCTGCTCGTCCCCGGCTTCCTTGAGCGCGGTGGCCCGGATCGACTGCGCCTCCGCCATGGCAGCCTGGATCTGGGCGGCGTGCTGCTGGCGCTGGCGCTCGGTCTCGGCCCGCGCCGCCTGCGCCTCCTCCAGGGACTTCTTGATGGCCTGGGTACGCTCCTCCATCTTCGCCACGAGGGGCTTGTAGAGCAGCTTCCACAGGATGAAGAGCAGGACGAGGAAGTTGATGACCTGGATGAACAGCGACTTGTCCAGGTTGATCAGCCCCCCCTCCGCGGCCATCGCGGGCGAAGCGAGGACGAGGACGGCGAGGGCGACGAGGCCGAGCGTGCGGTACATGGTGGTGGCTCCGGCGGTTCGACGTTGTGAAATTAGGGACAAACGCTAGACAAGTATCACGGCGCCGAGAAAACTGTCAAGGGGCTTGCCCCCCGGGCCCGCGCGCGATGACCCCGCCGCCGACGACCAGGTCCCCCTGATAGAACACCGCCGACTGGCCGGGCGTCACCGCCCGCTGCGGGACGGCGAAGCGCACCTCGGCGCGGCGCAGGTCGGCGGGAGTCGGCCGGAGGGTCGCCGCCACCGGCGCGTGGCTGTGGCGAATCTTGACCTCGACGGCCAGGGGCGCCTCGAGCGCGGCCACGGAGATCAAGTTGAGATCCTCCACCCAGAGACGATCGGCCTCGAGGTCCTCCGCGGGCCCGACGACCACGGCATTGCGCGCGGGATCGAGCGCGGTCACGTAGAGGGTCCGGCCCGCGGCCAGGCCGAGCCCTCGGCGCTGGCCCACCGTGAAGGCGGCCAGCCCGCCGTGGCGGCCGAGCTCCCTCCCCCGCCCGTCCACGATGGGGCCTTCGCGGAAGGCCTCCGGCGCCCGCCGCCGGACGAAGCCCCGATAGTCATCGTCCGGGATGAAGCAGATCTCCTGACTTTCCGGCGTCGCCGCGGTGGCGAGGCCGAGAGCCCGCGCCGTCGCGCGCACCGTTTCCTTGTCGAGATCGCCCACCGGGAATCGCGCCGCCGCCAGCTGCGCCTGGGTGAGCGGCCAGAGGAAGTCCGACTGGTCCTTGCGTCGGTCGCGGCCGCGCCAGAGGAGATGACGCCCGCTGGCGGGATCGCGCGTGATGCGCGCGTAATGTCCGGTGGCCACCGCGGACGCGTCCCAGGCGCGCGCGCGGGCCAGCAGCGAGCCGAACTTCACGTGGCGATTGCACGCCACGCACGGCACCGGCGTGCGGCCCTCGGCGTAGTCGCGCACGAACGGCGCGATCACCGTGTCGTCGAACTCGCGCTCGCTGTTGAGGAGGTAGTACGGGATGCCGAGCTGGCGCGCCACCGCGCGCGCGTCGTCGACGGCCTCGGGCGAGCAGCACGAGCCGAACCGCCGGCTCGCCTCGTCCGGCTCGCGCCAGGGCCACACGCGCAGGGTGACGCCGACCACGTCGACGCCCTGCTCGACGAGCAAGGCGGCAGCCACGGAGGAATCCACTCCCCCGCTCATCCCGACGATGACACGTTCCTTCACGTCAGCGGCGGGCCGTGATGAGCTCGGCGAGGCGGTCCAGCTCTTCGCGCGACGCGTAGGCGATCTCGATCCGCCCGTGGCGCTCGTTGCCGACCAGGCGCACGCGCGTGGCGAGCGCCTCGCGGAAGGCGTCCTCGAGCGCGGTCAATTCGGGCGCGCGCCGCGGCGCGCGGCGCGGCAGGATCGCGCGCTTCTGCACGCCTTCCTCGGTGGCGCGGACGGACCACGAGTGAGCGAGGATCTCCTCGCGCAACCGCAGCTGCTCGCTGGCCGAGCCCAGGGACAGCAGCGCGCGCGCATGCCCCATCGTGAGGCGTCCGCTTCGCAGATCGCTCTGGATCAGCTCGGGCAGCTTCAAGAGCCGCAGCGCGTTCGAGATCGTGCTGCGATCCTTGCTCACGCGCTCCGCCAGCTCCTCCTGCGTCCACGCGAACTCGGCGAGCAGCCGCTGATACGCCTCGGCTTCCTCGATGGGGTTGAGATCCTCGCGCAGCAGGTTCTCCACCAGGGCCAGCTCGAGGCTCTCGGCGTCGGACACCTCGCGGACCACCGCGGGAATGTGGGTGAGACCCGCCAGCTTGGCGGCACGCCAGCGCCGTTCGCCGACGATGAGCTGAAAGCCGGGGCCGACCTTGCGGACCACGACCGGCTGGATCACGCCGGATTGCCGGAGCGAGCCCGCTAGCTCATTTAAAGCATTGATATTAAAGTCTTTTCGCGGCTGCTGCGGGTTCGGGGCGATGGCGTCGATCGAGATCTCCTGTACCCCCGAGAGCTCGGCCGCCGTCGGCGCCGAGGCAGATGGGGGCAAGAGGGCGCCGAGACCGCGTCCCAGGCCGTGACGATTAGCCATGCGCGAGAACCTCCTTGGTCAGCTCGAGGTAGGCGATGGAGCCCGACGAACGGAGATCGTACATGAACACCGGGCGCCCATGACTGGGTGCCTCGGTGAGTCGCACGTTTCTTGGAATGACCGTGGAGAAGGTCTGGCCCCCGAGATGCTGGTGCACCTCGCTGCGAACCTGGGTGGCCAGGCTCGTGCGGCCGTCGTACATCGTGAAGAGAATGCCCTCGATGGCGAGCTTGGGGTTGAGCCGCTCGCGCACCATGTCGATGGTGCGGATCAGCTGGGCGAGGCCCTCCATGGCGTAGTACTCGCACTGTAGCGGGATCATGACGGAGTCCGCCGCCGTGAGGGCATTGAGCGTGAGTAGCCCCAGCGAGGGCGGGCAATCGATGACGATGAAGTCGAACTGATCGCGGACGAGCTCGACCGCGACCTTGAGCCGTTGCTCGCGCTCGGCCGTGCCCACGAGCTCGATCTCGGCGCCCACCAGGTCCATCTCTGAGGGCACGATCTTGAGGTAGGGGAGCTCGGTCTGGACGGTGGCCTCGCTGATGGGGAGACCATCGAGGAGCACGTTGTAGATGGTCTGCCGGGGCTCAGACTTGTTCAGACCCAGGCCGGTGGTCGCGTTGCCCTGGGGATCGAGGTCGAGCAGGGCGGTCCGGCGCTCGGCCATCGCCAGGCCGGCTGCGAGATTCACTGCGGTCGTTGTCTTGCCGACTCCGCCCTTCTGATTGACGACCGCAATGACCTTTGCCATTCCACTCCTACGTTCCACGTGGAACACCGCTCGCAGTGACGTTTCACGTGAAACACTCCGGGTCGGCTTCGCGGCTCACAGTACTCCTATCTGGGCCTCCGGATCAAGATTCTCCGCGCTGGGCGACGAAAAAAAGCCGCCGGATGGCCAGCTTCGGGTGCTCGACCATGGCTATCCGGACGCCTTGTTGCGCCGGAGCAGGGGCGCGGTCGGCCGGTGGGCCGGCCGCGACCACTACGCCACGGGGCTCAAGGTAGGCCCGGCAGGTCGAAAGCAGGGCAGGGGTTGGCCGGACGCCCCGGAGCAGGGCACAGTCGAATGCGCCGGCCAGCTCCGGGGCCTCGGCAATGATCTGCTCGGCCCGCCCCTCTCGGATATCGACATCCAGCAGCCCCAGCTCGCGCCGAGCGGTGGCGAGGAAGGAGATGCGCTTTCGCCTCGACTCCACCAGCGTGAGCTGAAGCCCCGAGTCCACGATGCGGAGGGGAAGGCCGGGAATGCCGGCTCCCGAGCCGATGTCGACCACGCGAAGCGGTCGCTGTTTCGGCATCGGGGTCAGGAACAGGAGCGAATCGAGAAACAGGCCCTGGACCACGTCGCGGGCGCTACGAAGGCCGGTCAAGTCGTGGACCTTGTCCCACTCAAGCAGTAGCTCGAGGTAGCGGGCGAAGCGGCGCTCCTCGTCCACGGAGGGCGCGCGGCCGAGGAGGACGGGGATCGCGGTGAGGAGCGCGTCGAGAGCGGCGCTGGACCGCTTGGCGGTCACGCCTTCTTCGCGGCGCGGGCGGCCACTTTCGCGGTCTTGGCGGTGCCTCGGTCCATGTAGTACTGCTGACCGATCTGCAGGACGTTCGACAGCGTCCAGTAGAGCACCAGGCCCGAGGGCAGGTTGAGGAACATGAATGTGAAGACGATGGGCATCATCAGCATGATCTTGGCCTGACGAGGATCGCCCATCACCGGCGTCATCTTCTGCTGAATGAACATCGACACGCCCATCAAGAGCGGCAGCACATAGGTTGGATCGTAATCGGCCAGATTGCAGATCCAGAGATCCTTGCCGCCGAGCAGGGGCAGCCACGACGGCGCGCGCCCGAAACAGATGAAGGCGGCGTTCTGCATCTCGACGGCGACCGACAGCGCGACGTACAAGGCGTAGAACACCGGTATCTGCACGATCATCGGGAGACAGCCGCCCAGCGGATTCACACCGTGCTGCCGGTACAGCGCCATCGTCTCCTGCTGTAGCTTGGCGGCGTCGCTCTTGTATTTGGCGCGCAGCTGATTCACCTGGGGCTGAATCGCCTGCATCGCCTTCATCGACCGCATGCTCTTCACCGTGAGCGGGAAGAAGAGGGCCTTGACGATCACCGTGAGGATGATGATCGCCACGCCATAGTTTGCGGTCCATCGATAGAAGAGCTGGAGCGACCAGAGCAGGGGAAGGGTGACCCACTCCATCGGAAGGCCCCCGTAGGACTCCGGGAGCGGGAACCCACCGAAATATATAGATTTTTCGAGCGACACGCCGAATGCCTTGAGGCGGTCGTACTCCTTCGGCCCCACGTACAGCAGGAGCTGGCCTTCCCACGTCTGCCCGGGCTGCAGGGTCGGAAGCGTGGCCCGCACGCCCACCGTCGCCGCTCCGTTGGCCGGCGCCTCCGCGAGCTTCCAGCCGGGACTCTTCGGGATGAATGCGGCGAGGTACCACTCGCTCTCGAGAGCGACCCACTTGCCGTCAGCGAGGCGGCGCCGCTCCTTCGACAGCTCCTCGCGATGCAGCCCATCGGCGAAGAGCCCCACCACACGCACCGGGTGCTGGCCCTGGAACTGCTCGAGCCGCTCCTTCGGCCACTCGACCGGGGCGCGCCAGGTCAGCACGAGCTCCGCCGCCTGCGGCACGCTATGTCGGTTCTCGACGCGCAGCAGACGCTCGAGGGTGTAGTTATCGTGCCGGAAGCGTAGCGTCTCGGTGATGCGCAGGCCGAAGCCGTCGTCCCCGGTGAGCTTGACCTCGCCCTCCTGCGCCGTCTTGAGGTCCACGCGATCCGAGGCGAGCGAGTAGGTCACGACCTGCGCCGGCGCACCCGCCCGCTCCACGGTGAGGCCGGTGGGCTCGGAGAGGCCGGGGACGACCATTGGCTTCTGGCCGCGGTAGTTCAACTCCCAGTCGCGGAGCTGGCCGCCGCGGTTGGTCACCGTCCCCTGATAAAGCGGCCCCTCGATCCGCACGGCACGGTCCGGCACGGCGGGCGTGGCGGCCGCGACGGGCGGGGGAGTGGGTGCCGCCGAGGGCTGCGCGGGCGCGGACTGGCCTGCCGGCGGCGGGGGCGCTTGAGCCGGCGCCGGCGCCTCCGTCTTGGCGGGCGGCGGCGTCTGCGCCGGCGGCGGCAGGAAGAACATCTGGTAGACCATCAACAGGCCGGCCATGAGCATGGCGGCCAAGATCACGCGCTTTTCCATCTACCGTCCCTGTCGCTCCATGGTCACTCGCCGTGAGGGCGGGGTCACTCGCCGTGTGGCGGGGTCACTCGCCGTGGAGGCGGTGGATCATACCCGCCCGGATGAAACGGATGACAGCGTCCGATACGCCTGGCGGCCAGCCAGAGCCCGCGGACCAGTCCGTGCTCGACCAGCGCCAGCCGCGCGTACTCCGAGCAGCTGGGCTCGAAGCGACACGCGCGGGGCAGCGCCGGGCGGATCAGGAGCTGATACCCGCGCACCGCCCGCTCCGCCAGCCAGGCCGCCGCGCTCACGCGCCCTCACCCCGCGCGCGGAGGCGCCCGAGCTGGCGCAGGACATCGTCCACCGCTCGCACGAGGGCGGGAAACGACCCGGTGAGCGCCGGGGCTCTAGCTATCAAAACAACTGATGTATCAATAGGATGCGAGAGGTCTCGACTGCGGTACGCCTCACGAAGCCGCCGGCGGGCCCGATTGCGATTGACGGCCCCTCGGATCTGTCGGCTGACGGTGAACCCCACTTTCCGCGCACGGGGTGTGAGGCTCCACAGGAGAACGAAGGCCGGCCGCTCCAGGCGCCTTCCCCGTTCGAACATCGCCTGAAACTCTCCGGCCTTTCGGAGGCGCTCCGCGCGCGGCAGCGCGCGTGAGCTAGACGGTGAGCCGCTTGCGTCCCTTCGCTCGCCGCCGCTTGAGGACCTTGCGCCCACCCTTGGTCTTCATCCGCTCCCGGAAGCCGTGCGTCTTCTTCCGGCGTCGTACATTCGGCTGAAACGTCCGCTTCATTCTCGGTTCCTTTCAGTCGTGCAACCTCCGTAGCCTACTGACCCCCGTCGAGCAAGTCAAGGCGCGCGACCCTCTTGCGGCGTGATTTCGGCGTGTGGTAGGTTCGCATCCTCGTTACCTTCGCAATCATCCGACTCGGCCGCTCGAGACGGAAAGGCACCGATTGGACGTCGCAGGATGCCGTAGTCGTCGCGCCGGTAGCACCCCCCGCCAACCAGGAAGTCACCCGAGTTATCCACTCCTGTGGATAAGTCTGTGCGTAACTCCTCCAACTGCCTGTGGAGGCTGATGCTCTACCATGCTTGACACTCTTTGGACCCGCCTGTTGTCGGTGCTCGAACGCCGCCTGCCGTCGACCACGCTGGAGAACTGGGTCCGTCCTTGCCAGCTGGGCAGCCTGCAGGGCGACCATCTTCGCATCACGGCCCCGAGCAAGTTCGCCCGGGACTGGCTGATGCAGCATCACGCGGACACGCTCCAGGCCGCGGCGCGGGAGGTCCTGGGCGGAAACCCGCGAATCACGTTCGACGTGGCCCGCGAGGCCCCGGCGCTGGTCGATCCCGCCGAGCCCCCCGCGCCGATCGAAGCCGGTCCCGCGCCGGCCACCGGGCTCTCTGCCCGCTATACCTTCGAATCGTTCGTCGTGGGCAACTCGAATCAGTTCGCGCAGGCCGCCTGCCAGGCGGTGGCCGATCTGCCCTCGAAGGCCTACAACCCGCTCTTCATCTACGGCGGAGTGGGTCTCGGCAAGACGCATCTGCTCCACGCGGTCGGGCACCAGATCTCCCGCTCGTATCCGCATCTGCTCGTGCTCTACCTCTCGTCGGAGCGCTTCACCAACGAGCTCATCAACGCCATCCGCTACGACCGCACCGCGGAGTTCCGCGCGAAGTACCGGAACATCGACCTCCTCCTGATCGACGACATCCAGTTCATCTCCGGCAAGGAGCGCACCCAGGAGGAGTTCTTCCACACCTTCAACGATCTCTACGAAGCCCGGAAGCAGATCGTGGTGTCCTCGGACGCCGCCCCCAAGGAGATCCCCGATCTCGAGGAGCGGCTGCGCTCCCGATTCGAGTGGGGGCTCATCGCGGACATCCAGCCGCCGGACTTCGAGACACGGGTGGCGATTCTCAAGAAGAAGGCCGAGATCGAGCGCGTGCGCCTGCCCGACGACGTCGCCTATCTCATCGCCAGCCGCATCAAGGCCAACATCCGGGAGATCGAGGGCTCGCTCACGCGGATGATCGCCTTCTGTGCCCTCAGCGGGCGGGACATGTCCGTGGAGCTCGCGCAGGAAGTGCTGGCCGATCTCTGGGGCGAGGACGAGCGTATCGTCACCATCGACCACATCCAGAGAAAGGTCGCCGAGTTCTTCGGCATCAAGCTGACGGACCTTCGCGCCCAGAACCGCACGAAGGCCATCGCGTTTCCAAGGCAAATCGCCATGTACCTCTCGCGCCAGCTCACCCACGCCTCGCTGAGCGAGGTGGGCCGCGCGTTCGGGGGGAAGGACCACACCACCGTCCTGCACGGGGTGGAGAAGATCCAGCAGATGCTCCAGGAAGATCCCAAATTCAAGAAGACCATCGACTCGATTACCCAGAGCATCACCCTGTGACCCACACGATTTCCCGCGGCGTCCACGTCGGCGTCCACAGCACGATGGCGCTCGAAGGGCGCGTTCCCGCGGCGAATTTTCGTCTTCCCCACCGTCCCCATGTCCTCCGCCTACCTCGACGACGGTAGTTTCTTGTTTCTCTTACTGACCAAGGGAGAACCCTAATGGAAGTCCATGTGGACCGTGATGCCTTCATCCGGGGCCTCCAGCTCGTCCACAACATCGTCGAGCCGCGGCAGACCCTGCCGATCCTCGCCAATGTGCTCGTGGAGGCATCGCTGGACTCCGTGCGCCTGACCGCCACCGACCTCGAGGTCGGCGTGCGGGTGTCGGTGCCGGCGAAGGTGGCCAAGCAGGGCACCATCACCATGTCGGCGCGCAAGCTCACCGAGATCGTGAAGGAGCTGCCGGCGGCGCCGCTGTCGATCCGCGTCCAGGACAATGCCTGGGTGGCGCTCAAGTGCGGGGGCGCTTCCTACAAGCTGGTCGGGCTCGCGCCGGACGAGTTCCCGGCGGTGGGGGCGGGGGAGGCGGCGGCCTGGATCAGCCTCGACGGCAAGGTGCTGCGCGACATGCTGGCCCAGACGAGCTTCGCCATCTCTCACGACGAGAGCCGCTACGCGCTGAATGGTGTCCTCTTCACGGTGATCGGCAAGGAGCTCCGCCTGGTCGCCACCGACGGGCACCGGCTGGCGGTGGCGAGCCGGCCGCTCGTGAGTGACGGGCCGAGCGTGTCCGGTATCGTGCCGCGCAAGGCGGTGCAGGAGATCGCCCGCATCGTGGGCTCGGGCGAGGAGGTCCAGGTCGCGGTCACCGACAACCAGTTCGTCCTGCAGATGCCCAGCACCCTCCTCATGGCGCGCCTCATCGAGGGGACCTTTCCCAACTACGAGCAGGTGGTGCCGAAGGCGCATCCCCGAAAGGTGACCATTGCCCGGGCCGCCATCACCGCGGCGCTGCGCCGCGTCTCCGTCCTGTCCGAGGAGCGGACCAAGCCGGTCAAGCTCACCCTCTCCCCGGGCCTCCTGAAGCTCTCGGCCTATCACCCGGACTACGGCGAGGCGGAGGAGAGCCTGGAGGTCGAGCTCGCCGGCGAAGAGGTCACCATCGGCTTCAACTCGCGCTATCTCCTCGACGCGCTCGGCGCGCAGCCGGGGGAGCAAGTGGTGCTCGAATTCAAGGACGGAATGAGCCCCGGCGTGGTGCGGAGCTTCGAGGAGGAGGGGTCGCTGTGTGTTATAATGCCCATGCGTATTTAGGACGTGATTTAGCTCTGGAGGAGCGAGTCGAGGGTGCATGTTGAATGGATAGAGCTGTCTGAATTTCGGTCGTATTCGACGCTCTCCTATTTACCCACTCCCACCCTCAACGTAATCGTCGGCCCGAACGGACAGGGCAAGACCAATCTCCTCGAATCGCTCGGGTTGCTCCTCGCCGGGCGATCCTTTCGCGGCAGCCGAGCCGCCGATCTGGTCCGCTGGGCCGCCCCCGGGGCGGCCGTGCAGGGTGAGATCCGGCGGGCGGACGCGGCGCGCTTGGTGCGGCGCTCCATCGCGCCGCGTGAAGATGGGGTATGGGCGGTACTGGGCGAGGGATGCCCGTGGGCCCGGGCCATCCCCTTTGGGTGGCAGGATCTGGCCCTGCTCAACGGCGGGCCGCAGGCGCGCCGGGGCTTCCTGGATGGGTTCGGAGCCAAGCTCTTCCCCGCGCACGCGGCGGCGGTGGGGCGTTATCGGCGGGTGATCGAGCGGCGGAATCATCTGCTGCAGTCGGGGAAGCCCGCGATGGTCATCGACGAGGCGCTCGAGCCATGGGACGCCCAGCTCGCGCGCGTGGGGATCGAGATCCTGACCCGCCGCCGCCAGGCGCTGGAAGAGTTGGTGACCGAGGTGCGGGCGCTCTATCCTGAGATGGCGGGCGCGGGAGATCTGAGCCTGGGCTATCGCAGCTCACTGCCGGACGGCGCCGACGAGGGGACGTTCGTGGACACGCTGCGGAAGCACCGGGTCGAGGAGATGCGCCGGGGGCAGACGCTCGTGGGGCCGCATCGCGACGACATGAGCGTGGACCTCGACGGGCGCGACATGCGGCTCTATGCCTCGCGCGGACAGCAGCGCCTGCTGGCGCTGGCCCTGCGCCTGGCCGAGGCGCGGCCGGTGGAGCGGGCGGTCGGCTCGAGCCCCGTGCTGCTGCTCGACGACGCCCTGTCCGAGCTCGATCCCACCGTGCAGGTGAACGTCCTGCGCCATGTCGAGGGGGCCGGACAGGTGTTCCTGACCACCGCGGACGACGCGATGCCGGCGCGGCACGCGGCCTGGTGGCAGGTGCGCGAGGGGCAGGTCCTCGATCCGACTCCGAGACCCGTACAGGGAGCCGCATGAGCGCCGAGACCTACACCGCGAGTGACATCAAGGTCCTGGAGGGCCTCGAGGCCGTCCGGAAGCGCCCCGCCATGTACATCGGGGACACCGGCGCCTACGGGCTCCACCACCTCGTGTACGAGGTCGTCGACAACTCCGTCGACGAGGCGCTCGCCGGCTACTGCGACAGCATCCGGGTCATCCTCCACTCCGACGGCTCCTGCTCGGTGGGCGACAACGGCCGCGGCATCCCTGTCGACCTCCACAAGGAGAGCGGCAAGTCGGCGGCGGAGGTCGTGCTCACGGTGCTGCACGCCGGCGGCAAGTTCGAGCACTCCGCCTACAAGGTATCCGGCGGCCTCCACGGCGTCGGGGTGTCCGTGGTCAACGCCCTCAGCGAGTGGCTGGAGCTGGAGATCCGCCGCGACGGCAAGGTGTGGACGCAGCGCTACGAGTACGGCGTGCCCACCGGCGAGCTCGCCGCCGGGGAGAAGACCAGCAAGCACGGGACCATCATCCGCTTCAAGCCGGACGCCAAGATCTTCGAGGAGACCACGTTCTCCTTCGACACGCTCTCGAACCGCCTGCGCGAGCTCGCCTTCCTCAACAAGGGCCTCAAGATCGTCATCGAGGACGAGCGGGACGAGCGGAACCACACCTTCCTCTACAAGGGCGGCATCATCGAGTTCATCAAGCACCTCAACCAGAACAAGACGCCGGTACATCCCAAGGTGCTCTTCTTCGAGGGCAAGCGTGACAGCATCGAGGTGGAGGTCGCGCTGCAGTACAACGACGGTTACCAGGAGAGCGTGTTCTCCTTCGCCAACAACATCAACACCCGCGAGGGCGGCACGCATCTCACCGGCTTCCGCGCCGCGCTGACCAGCACCATCGCCAACTACGCCAAGGCCAACGGGTTCCTCAAGAGCTTCAAGGGCGACGTGTCCGGCGACGACGTGCGCGAGGGCTTGACCGCCGTTGTGTCGGTGCGTATCCCGGATCCGCAATTCGAGGGCCAGACCAAGGGCAAGCTCGGCAACTCCGAGGTCAAGGGCCTGGTCCAGCAGATCGTCAACGACCGCCTCGGCGAGGCCTTCGAGGAGGATCCCACCACTGCGCGGAAGATCGCCGACAAGTCCGTCCGCGCCGCGCAGGCCCGCGAAGCCGCGCGTAAGGCGCGCGATCTCACCCGCAAGGGCGGCCGCGACGACGAGGGCCTGTCCGCCAAACTCGCCGACTGCTCCGAGCGCGAGCCCCAGTTCCGGGAGCTGTTCCTCGTCGAGGGAGACTCCGCGGGCGGCTCGGCCAAGCAGGGGCGCGACCGGAAGACCCAGGCGGTGCTCCCGCTGCGCGGCAAGATCATCAACGCGGAGAAGGCGCGCTACGACAAGGTCCTGTCCCACAACGAAATCCGGCTCCTCATCTCCGCGCTGGGCACGGGCATCGGCCCCGAGGAATTCGACGTCACCAAGCTGCGCTACCACAAGGTCATCCTCATGACGGACGCCGACGTGGACGGCGCCCACATCCGCACGCTGCTGTTGACCTTCTTCTTCCGTCACATGGTGCCGGTGATCGAGGGCGGCAACCTCTTCATCGCCCAGCCGCCACTCTTCAAGGTGAAGAAGGGCCGGGCGGAGCGGTACCTCATGAGCGAGCGCGAGATGGAAGAGTTCCTCCTCGAGACCTGGGTGGAAAAGGCGGGCATCAAGGTGCCCGGCAAGGCGACCGCGCTGAAGGAGGCGGCGCTCCTGGACGCCCTCAAGCGGGCCCTCGAGTTCCGCGCCCTCTTCGGGAAGTTCGGGCGCCGCGGCATCCCCGGGCCCATCATCGACGGGCTGCTCCGCCGCAAGTTCAAGGGCAGCAAGCGCGGGGTGGGGGACACTGAGATCATCGCCGCCGTCCGCGAGGTGGTGGCCGAGCTCGGGGAGGGCTGGGAGGTCCGCCCCACCGGCGGCGACAACGGCGACGCCTCGCTGCTCCACGTGACCGGTCCGCAGCCGGCCGCGTTCAGCCCCGATCTCCTCAAGTCGCCCGACTACGCGCAGCTCCTGGACGCGCACGCCGAGATCGCCGCGCTCCACAAGGGGCCCTGCACGGTCATCGACGGCGGCGGCAAGGAGACCGAGATCAAGACGCTGGACGAGCTGCTCCGGCTCGTGATGGACCAGGCCAAGGACGGCGCCACGCTTCAGCGCTACAAGGGTCTCGGCGAGATGAACCCGGAGCAGCTCTGGGAAACCACCATGAATCCGGAGACCCGCACGCTCCTGAAGGTCACCATGGAGGACGCGGTCGGCGCCGACGAGATGTTCACCGTCCTCATGGGCGACGCCGTCGAGCCCCGCCGCGATTTCATCGAGAAGAACGCGCTGGACGTCGTGAACCTGGACGTCTAGAGCGGCACCGGTTCCAAGGAGTCCCATGTCCCCCGAACGGCAGACCCCGGTTCCCATCGAAGAGGAGATGCGGAAGTCGTACCTCGACTACGCGATGTCGGTCATCGTGGGTCGGGCGCTTCCGGACGTGCGGGACGGCCTCAAGCCGGTCCACCGCCGCGTGCTCTACACCATGTCCGGGCTGGGGCTGGCCTGGAACCGCGCTTACCGCAAGGCGGCGAAGGTGGTGGGCGAGGTGCTCGGCAAGTATCACCCGCACGGCGACACGCCGGTGTACGAGGCGCTGGTCCGGATGGTGCAGGAGTTCTCCCTGCGCTACCCGCTGGTGGACGGGCAGGGGAACTTCGGCTCCATCGACGGCGACCCCCCCGCCGCCTACCGCTACACCGAGGCGCGGCTGGCCAAGATCGCCCACGAGCTGCTCGCCGACATCGACAAGGACACCGTCGACTTCGTCCCGAACTTCGACGAGTCCGAGCGCGAGCCCACCGTGCTGCCCACCCGAGTGCCGAATCTCCTCGTCAACGGCTCCTCGGGCATCGCCGTCGGCATGGCCACCAACATCCCGCCCCACAATCTGGGCGAGATCGTGGACGGCCTCGTGATGCTGATCGACGATCCGCAGACGCCGATCGAGGCGCTCATGAAGGTGATCCCGGGGCCGGACTTCCCCACCGCGGGGTACATCTACGGGCGCAGCGGCATCCGCGAGGCCTACACCACCGGCCGCGGCATCATCACCCTGCGCGCCAAGGCCCACGTGGAGAAGCTCCGTGGCGCGCGCGACGCCATCATCGTCACGGAGCTGCCGTACCAGGTGAACAAGGCCTCGCTCATCGAGAAGATCGGCGAGCTCGTGCGCGAGAAGAAAATCGAGGGAATCTCGGAGCGGCGCGACGAGTCCAACCGCGAAGGCATCCGCATCGTGCTCGAGCTCGGACGGGGCGAGATTCCCCAGATCGTCATCAACCAGCTGTACAAGCACACGCAGATGCAGATCACCTTCGGCATCATCATGCTCGCGCTGGTGGGCCGCCGCCCCCAGATCGTGAACCTGAAGCAGATGCTGGAAGAGTTCGTGGCGTTCCGCCGTGAAGTCGTCACCCGGCGCACCAAGTACGACCTCGCCCGCGCCGAGGAGCGCGCCCACATCCTGGAAGGCCTGCGCAAGGCGGTGGACGCGCTCGACCTCGTCATCGCCATCATCCGCGGGTCCGACAACCCCGACGCCGCGCGCGAGGGCCTGATGCGGCGCCTGCAGCTCTCGGAGATCCAGGCCCGCGCCATCCTGGACATGCGCCTCCAGCGCCTCACCCAGCTGGAGCGGCACAAGATCGTGGAGGAGCACGAGCAGACCCTGGCCCTCATCGCGGACCTCAAGGGCATCCTCGCCTCGAACCAGCGGCTCATGGGCATCATCAAGGACGAGCTGCTCAAGCTCAAGGAGGAGTTCGGGGACGCGCGGCGCACCGAGATTCTCGCCGAGACCACCGACCTCACCATCGAGGACCTGCTCGCCGACGACGACATGGTGGTCACGATCACGCGCTCGGGCTACATCAAGCGCACCCACGTGGAGTCGTATCGAAGCCAGCGCCGGGGCGGCAAGGGCGTGACCGGCATGGAGACCAAGGAGGAGGACATCGTCGACGACCTCTTCGTGGCCTCTACCCACTCGCACCTCCTGTTCTTCACCAACAAGGGCAAGGTGCACTGGCTCAAGGTGCATGAGATCCCCGAGGGCGGGCGCGCGGCCAAGGGCAAGGCCATGGCCAATGTGCTGGCCCTCGCCGAGGGCGAGGCGGTGGCCACCTGCGTGCCCGTTCGCGATTTCGAGACCGGCGGCTACATCTTCTTCGCCACGCGCCAAGGCAAGGTGAAGAAGACGGAGGTGGCGGCCTACTCCCACCCGCGCGCCGGCGGCATCCAGGCCATCACGCTGGAGGACGGCGACGAGGTCATGGCGGCGCGACGCACCGACGGGCGGAAGGAGGTGCTCCTCGCCACGCGCACCGGCATGATCATCCGCTTCAGCGAGGAGGAGGTGCGGCCGATGGGGCGCACCGCCTCGGGCGTCCGCGGCATCGACGTCGACGGCGGCGACGCGGTGATCTGCGGCGACGTGATCCAGGAGGGCGCGAGCATCCTCACCGTCACCGAGCGGGGCTACGGCAAGCGCACGCCGCTCGAGGAGTATCGCCTCCAGGGCCGCGCCGGCAAGGGCATCATCGACATCAAGACGGAGGGCCGGAACGGGGCGGTGGTGGGCATGCTCCAGGTGCGGGACGGCGACGACGTGCTCCTCGTCACCAAGAAGGGCAAGATGATCCGCTTCCCCGTCACCGACGTGAAGCTCCAGGGCCGCAACACCATGGGCGTGCGCATCGTGGACCTCGACGCCGACGACCAGGTGGGCAGCCTGGCCCGCGTCGAGGCCGAGCAGACGCCCGCCGCCTCCGTGTAGGCGTCCCACCATGCTGGACATCCGCCTCCTCCGCGACAATCCCGAGGCGGTGGAGCGCGGCCTGGTCGACCGGGGCGGGGCCGAGCTGGTCCGGGAGATCATCGCCCTCGACGTGGAGCGGCGCCGGCTCATCGCCGAGGTCGAGACGCTCAAGGCCGAGCGGAATCGCGCCTCGGAGGCCATCGGCCAGGCCAAGCGGCGAGGCGAGAGCCCCGAGCCGGTCATGGCCCGCATGCGCGAGGTCGGCGACCGGATCAAGGCGCTCGACGCCGACGTGAAGCGCGTGGACGAGCAGGTGGAGGGCCTGCTCCTCCAGCTCCCCAACCTGCCGCACCCCTCCGTCCCCTCCGGCGCCACCGAGGAGGAGAACGTCGAGGTCCGCCGCTGGGGCCAGCCGCGGCAGTTCGGCTTCGACCCCCAGCCCCACGATATCCTCGGCGAGGCGCTCGGCGTGCTCGACTTCGCGCGGGCGGTGAAGCTCGCGAAGTCGCGCTTCACCGTCATGTGGGGACCGGCGGCGCGCCTCGAGCGCGCGCTCACCCAGTTCATGCTCGACCTCCACACGCGCGAGCACGGCTACACCGAGGTGTGGGTGCCCCAGCTGGTGAGCGGCAGCACGATGCTGCGGACCGGGCAGCTCCCGAAGTTCGAGGACGGCCTCTTCAAGACCCACGAGGCCGACGAGAACCGGCTGCTCTACCTGATCCCCACCGCGGAGGTGCCGCTCACCGCGCTGCACGCCGACGAGACGCTGGCGGAGGCGACGCTGCCGCGCCGCTACACCGCCTTCACGCCCTGCTACCGCCGCGAGGCCGGCACCTACGGCAAGGACATGAAGGGCATGATCCGCCAGCACCAGTTCGACAAGGTGGAGCTGGTGAAGCTGACCACGCCCGCCCAGTCCTACGACGAGCTGGAGTCCATGGTGCGCGAGGCGGAGACGGTGCTGCAGCGCCTCGAGATCCCCTACCGCGTCGTGCTCCACTGCGCGGGCGACATGGGCTTCGCCGGCGCCAAGAGCTATGACATCGAGGTGTGGCTGCCGGGGCAGGGAAAGTACCGCGAGATCTCGTCCTGCTCGAACTGCGAGGCCTTCCAGGCGCGCCGGCTGGATCTCAAGTACCGCCCGGCCGGCGGGGGCAGGCCGGAGTTCTGCCACACGCTGAACGGCTCGGGGCTCGCGGTGGGCCGGACCCTCATCGCGGTGCTGGAGAACTACCAAGAGGCCGACGGCACCATCACGGTGCCCCCGGTGCTCCGCCCCTACATGGGCGGCGTCGAGCGCATCAGGGCCGCCTCCTAGCGCCCCGTCTCGGGTGGCCTTGACACTACGGCATTAGCGCGATGGCGGTCCGTTCTCTCAGCGAGGCCGGTGACCGCGCGGCCGGCGCCATCCGCGAGTTCCTGCGGCTCCAGTCGGCCGGGGGCATCGTCCTCATGCTGGCGGCTGCGATCGCGCTGGCCATCGCGAACACCCCCGCCGGCGGCCTCTATCAGGCGCTGCTCGACACGCCGGTGGAGGTGCGGATCGGCGCGCTGCGCCTCGCGAAGCCGCTCCTCCTCTGGATCAACGACGGTCTCATGGCCGTCTTTTTCTTCGTGGTCGGGCTCGAGCTCAAGCGCGAGGTGATGGAGGGCGAGCTGGCCAATCCCGCCCAGATCGTCCTACCCGCGCTCGCCGCGGCCGGCGGCATGGCCGCGCCGGCGGCCATCTACTGGGGGCTCAACGCGGGCGACCCCGTCGGGATCCGCGGGTGGGCGATCCCGGCGGCCACCGACATCGCCTTCGCGCTCGGCGTCCTCTCCCTGCTCGGCGCGCGGGTTCCCCGGGGGCTCAAGGTCTTCCTGGTCACGGTGGCCATCGTCGACGACATCGGCGCGATCGCGATCATCGCCGTCTTCTATACCGAGCAGCTGTCCTGGATATCGCTGGTCGTCGCCGCCGGGGCGCTCGTCATACTGACGCTCCTCAACGTGGTCGGAGTGCGCTCCGGCGGGGTGTACGTGCTCGTGGGGCTGATCCTCTGGGTCGCGGTGCTGAAGTCGGGCGTCCACGCGACCCTGGCCGGCGTGGCCCTCGCGCTGTTCATCCCGTTGCGGCCGGCCGAGCCCGGCGGTCGTTCGCTGCTCCGCGACCTCGAGCACGACCTGCACCCGATGGTGGCGTTCGGCATTCTTCCCCTCTTCGCGTTCGCGAATGCCGGCGTGTCGCTCGAGGGCATGGCGCTGGGCGCCGTGCTCGAGCCCGTTCCGCTCGGCATCTTCCTCGGGCTCGTGGTCGGGAAGACGGTGGGGGTGTTCGCCCTGAGCGCGGCCGCCATCGGCACGGGCGTGGCGCGGATGCCGGAGGGCGCGAGCTGGGGCTCGCTCTTCGGCGTCTCGGTGCTGTGCGGCATCGGGTTCACCATGAGCCTCTTCATCGCCAACCTCGCGTTCGCGGAGGTGGCGCCGGCCTTGGCGGTGAGCGCGGTGCTGGGGATTCTTGCCGGGACGGTGGCCGCGGCCGTGCTCGGCTATCTCCTCGTGGCGCTGGCCCTGCCGCGGGCGGACGACGGGCGTCGCTGAAAAGGGCGCTATACTCGACAGGCCGCCTCGATGCAGGACGCGTACGCTGACGTCGGAGGGGTGGCCGAGTCCGGTTGAAGGCGCCGGTCTTGAAAACCGGAATCCCGCAAGGGATCGGGGGTTCGAATCCCTCCCCCTCCGCCAGCTCTTCCCGCCCTCGCGTCAGGCCGTGCTCGGCGTCTCCACCAGGCGCGCGGCGCCCGCGCCGTTGCCCGCCTCGCCCGCCGCCACGCTCAACCGCCGGGCATGGAAGGCGCGCAGGGTGCTGCGATGTCCCACGCTCAGGAGCGTCACGCCGGGCAGCCGCTGCCGCAGGAGGGCGTAGAGACGCTGCTCTTGATCCTCGTCGATGGCCGACGTGGCCTCGTCGAGGAAGAGCCAGTCGGGCTTCTGCACGAGAGCGCGTGCGAAGGCGATCCGCTGCTGCTCGCCCGGGGAGAGGCGCAGGGCCCAGTTCGCCGATTCGTCCAGCCGGTCCGTGAGCGCCGGCAGTCCCACCGCGTCGAGGGCGTCCACGAGCGCGGCGTCCGATACGTCCCCGGGCAGGCCGGGATACGTCACGACCTCCCGGATAGTGCCCAGCGGCAGATACGGCTTCTGGGGCAGGAAGAGCACGCGCTCGCCTTCGGGGAAGCGCACGCGGCCGCGCCCGAAGGGCCAGATGCCGGCGATGGCGCGGAACAGCGTGCTCTTGCCCGCGCCCGAGGGCCCGCTGATCAGCGCGGTGTCGCCGCGGCGCAAGGTGAAGGAAACGTCGTCGAGGAGGGGCCGGCCGTCCGGAAGCGCCAGGTGGACCTGCTCCACGTCGAGGCCGGCGCCCCCGGCCGGCTCGAGGCGAATGCCCTGGACGGCGGCTTCCGCGCGCACCTGCTCCAGCGCCCGATTGAAGCCGCCGAGGCGGGCCACCACCGCGCGCCACGAGGCGATATCGGTGTAGGTGGAGACGATGTAGGAGAGCGAGTCCTGCACCTGGCCGAACGCCGACGCCGTCTGCATGAGGCCGCCCAGCGCGAACTCGCCGCGGAAGTACCGGGGCGAGGCCACCACGAAGGGGAAGATGATGGCGACCTGCGCATAGCCCGCAGTGAAGGAGGTGAGCCGCTTCGTCTGACGCATGATGTCCCACCAGTTCCGCACCACGTGGCCGAAGCGCTCGCGGAAGCCCCGCAGCTCGTCGGCCTCGCCGCGATAGAGGGCCACGCCCTCGGTGTTCTCACGGAAGCGGACGAGCGAGAAGCGGAAGTCGGCCTCGTAGCGCTGCTGGTCGAAGTTCATGGTCACGAGGGGCCGGCCGATGCGGTCGGTGAGCCAGGTGCCCACGATCGCGTACAGCAGCGCCGCCCATACCATGTAGCCCGGCACGGTGACGCCGAGCCCGGGAATGGTGAGCGGGCCGGAGAGCGTCCAGAGGATGGCCACGAACGACACCAGGGTCACGACGGCTCTCAAGATGCCGAGGCCGAGGCCCACCGTGATCGACACGAAGAGCCGAAGGTCCTCGGCGATGCGCTGGTCGGGGTTGTCCGTCTCCGTCTCGTGGAGCTGCATGCGGTAGTACGCCTTGTCGTGCAGCCAGGTCGCCAGATAGCGGTCGGTGAGCCAGCGCCGCCAGCGGATCTGGAGCATCTGGTTCAGATAGAGCTGGTACACGGCGAGCGCGATGTAGAGGGCGGCGAGATAGGTGAACTTCCCGAGCTGGCGGGTGAACTCGCCGTAGTCCTTGTCCTGGAGCGAGTTGTAGAAGGCGTTGTTCCACTGATTGAGCAGCACGTTGATGAAGACGATGCCGAGGTTCAGGCCGACCACCGCGGCGAGGAGCGCCAGCCCGCGCCACCGGTCCTCGGAGAACCAGTAGGGGCGGGCGATGGTCCAGGCATCGCGGAACAACGAGCGCATGCGACTCATGGGGTGTCCTCCGGCCCCCAGCATAGGGCCTGTGTCGGTTCTGATATACTCTGAAGGCTTTACGGATTGGAGAGGTGGCCGAGTCGGCCGAAGGCAGCCGCCTGCTAAGCGGTTACAGGGGCAAAACCTCTGTCCCGGGTTCGAATCCCGGCCTCTCCGCCAGATGCGCCCTTAGCTCAGTTGGATAGAGCGTCGGACTACGAATCCGAAGGTCAGAGGTTCGACTCCTCTAGGGCGCGCCATTCGGGGGCAGGAGGGCGGGCGACCGTCCTCCTGTCGCCCTCTACCCACCACGCGAGGGGCTGGACATGGCCGAAGGCCATGACGCGCAGACGGACGAGCGATTCATGGACGAGGCGCTCGCGGAAGCCCGCGCCGCGCGCGCGGCCGGCGAGGTGCCAGTCGGCGCGGTGGTCGTCCTCGCGGGCCGGGTGATCGGCCGCGGCCACAATCAGCCCATTGGCCTCAAGGATCCCACCGCGCACGCCGAGGTCCTCGCGCTGCGCGCGGCCGCGCACACGGCGGGCAATTACCGCCTCCCCGGGGCGACGCTCTACGCGACCGTGGAGCCCTGTGCAATGTGCTGCGGCGCTGCCGTGCTGGCGCGCGTCGCGCGCCTGGTCTACGGCGCCCCCGATCCCAAAGCGGGCGCCGCGCGCACGCTGTATCATCTCCTCGAGGACGCGCGGCTGAACCATCAGGCGGAGGTGCGCGGCGACGTGCGCGCCGCGGACGCGGCAGCGCTGCTGCGTGAGTTCTTCGAAACCAAGCGGGGCTGAGCCCGAGCGGGGCGGAAAGGGAAGCGCCATGGCGAAGATCAAGCACATCGCCCTCACCACCAAGGATCCCGACGCCACCGCGCAGTTCTACATCGACGTGTTCGGCATGAAGCAGGTCGGCAAGATCGAGAACCCGAACACGAGCGGCTATTTCCTCACCGACGGCGATCTCAACCTCGCCATCCTCAAGTTCAAGAACGACCGCGTGGCCGGCGAGGAGCGCGGCAAGGACTGGGTGGGCATCCACCACTTCGGCTTCCAGGTGGAGAGCCTCGAGGCGATCGCCGAGAAGCTCGCCGCGGCCGGGGCGCCGACGCGCGACGACATCAATGCCGCGCTCGGCGTGGGCGACAATGCCCGCTACGCCAATGTCGAGGTCAAGTACACGGCCCCCGACGGGGTCACCGTGGACGTGTCCGAGACCGGCTGGGTGGGGACACCGTCGTTCGACCCCGCGGCGGCGATGAAGAAGACCTGAGCTCCGGGCGACGACCTATCACTCTGCGGTAGTCCAGCAAAGCGTAATTAAGCCAACTATTTAGTATAGATACTCTTCGTCTGCCTGACGGTGGGCCTGCCTATATTGTGTTAGATTTTTGAGCACTCGGGTCTTCCATCGGAGTAATCTACCGGCCGGTGGCCCCGGACTCCCTCGAAGACCTCGTCGGGACCAGTCCCGCGATCGCCGGGCTCAGGCGGAGGCTCGCGCGGCTGCTCCGTGACGCGCGCGCCGCGCGACGTCGAACAAGCGTCCTCCTGCGGGGTGAGGAAGGGACGGGCAAGAGCCTGCTGGCCCGTCTCATCCATCTCGGCGGCCCTCGCCGCGACGGCCCGTTCGTCAACGTCAGCTGCGCGGCCCTGCCCGCGACCATCCACTCCGACGAGCTGTTCTCGCCGGCGCGGGGAGGCACGCTGTACCTCGATGAAGTCGGCCTCCTCCCCGAGGCGCTTCAGGCCGAGCTCGTCGCCCTGATCGAGCGCCGGGTCGGAGGGACGCGCGCGTTGACCCGGCCGGACGAGGTCATTCATGTGATCGCGGGCTCCAGCATCGACCTCGCGGGGGCGGTTCGCGCCGGGCGCTTCCGCGACGATCTCGCCCGCCGCCTCGCCGCGACCCCGCTCGATCTGCCGCCCCTGCGCGATCGCGGCCGCGACGTGCTGATGTTGGCCGAGCGCTTTCTCGTGCGCTTCGCGCGCGACTACGAGACGCCGCCCAAACGCCTGGATCGCTCCGCCCGCGCCGCGCTGCTGGAGCACCACTGGCCGGGCAATGTCCGTGAGCTGGCGAACGTGGTGGAGCGCACGGTGCTCGTCACCGACGCGCCGGTCGTGGACGCGGTCGCGCTAGGGCTGCGCTTCGGTCCGGGCAGTGCCCCGGCCCCGGGCCGGCTGGCCCTGCCGCCCGCGAGCTTCAGCCGGGCGGAAGCGCATCGCCGCCACCTCGAAGCCGCGCTCCAGGGTACCGGCTGGAATATCGCCAGGACGGCGGCGCTGCTCG
>DATEDO010000100.1:0-55072 GCA_035281625.1 Candidatus Methylomirabilota bacterium | reverse complement strand
TCGACACCCTGGTGGAGCAGGCGCGGCGCAGCCTGAACCAGAGCGAGCGGGAAAAGCTCTACGCCGAGGTGCAGGACATCCTCGCCAAGGAGATGGTGTGGATCCCCGTCTACACCACCAAGGAGATCATCGCCACGCGGGCCAGCGTGAAGGGATTCCACATCCATCCCGTCGAGTACAACCTGGCCCTCTGGAAGACCTGGCTAGACAAGTAGTCGCGCGGGGGGGAGACGGCGGATGCTGACCTTCATCGTCCGCCGTCTCCTGCTCGCGGTGCCGGTGCTCCTGGGCGTGGTCTTCGTGGTCATGCTCACCGTCGATCTCCTGCCCGGCGACGCCGTCGCCCTCATGCTCGGCGAGCACGCCACCCCGGACGCGGTGGCGCAGCTTCGTGACTATCTCGGGCTCGACAAGCCCCTCGCCACCCGCTACGTCCACTACGTGGGCCGGCTCCTCACCGGAGATCTCGGCCGCTCCATCCAGCAGAACCGGCCGGTCGCCGCCGAGCTCGCGGAGGCGTGGCCGGCCACCCTCGAGCTGACGCTCGCCGCCCTCCTGCTCGCCGCCGTCTTCGGGGTGACCGCGGGTGTAGTCTCCGCGGTGTGGCCGTCGTCGGTGTTCGACGCCCTTGCCCGGCTGGGCTCGCTCTTCGGCCTCTCGCTGCCCGTGTTCTGGACCGGGCTCGTCCTCATCGTGATCTTCGCGTGGTGGCTGCCGTGGCTGCCCGTGGGCGGCACCGGCTCCTTCGCCCATCTCATCCTCCCCGCGGTGGCGCTGGCCCTGCCGTCCACCGCGATGATCGCGCGGATGACGCGCTCGAGCGTGCTGGAAGTGCTGCGGGAGGACTACGTGCGCACCGCGCGCGCCAAGGGTGTGCGCGAGCGCTGGGTGGTGACCAAGCACGCGCTCCGCAACGCCGCGATCCCGGTGCTCACCCTCCTGGGGCTGCAGGCGGGCCAGCTCATGGGCGGCGCCGTCCTGACCGAGACGGTGTTCGCCTGGCCGGGCCTGGGCCGGCTCATGGTCAAGGCCATCTTCGCCCGCGACTACGTGCTGCTGCAGGGCGCGGTGCTGGTGTTCTCGCTCGCCTTCGTGCTGATCAACCTCCTCGTCGATCTCTCCTACGGCGCGCTGGATCCCCGCGTGTCGCGGCAGGGCTGAGATGGACCGCGCCGTCGGGGCCGACCCGCGACTTGCCGCCGCGCCCGCGCGCGAGGCGGAGGGGGGGCTGGGTCGTCTCGCCTGGCGCAGCTTCCGGCGGAACCGCCTCGCCCTCGTGGGCCTGGTGCTGGTGGCGGCGCTGCTCGGAGCCGCGGTGCTGGCTCCGTGGCTCGCGCCCCGCGATCCCGCCAAGCAGAGCCTCATCGAGAAGCGCACGAAGCCCGGCGCCAGGTTCCTGCTCGGCGCCGACGAATTCGGGCGCGACATCCTCTCGCGGGTGATCTACGGCACCCGCGTGGCGCTCCTCGTGGGCACGCTATCCGTCGTCATCGCCCTCGTGCTTGGGCTGGTCCTGGGGAGCGTGGCCGGCTTCGCCGGCGGCTGGACGGACACCCTCATCATGCGGGCGATGGAAATCCTGCTCGCGTTCCCCTATCTCCTCCTCGCCATCGCGGTGGTGTCCGCGCTCGGCCCCGGCGTGCTCAACACCACCATCGCGGTGGGGATCTGGGGCGCGCCCACGGTGGTCCGCCTCGTGCGCGGCTCGGTGCTCTCCCTCCGCGAGGCCGAGTACGTCGGCGCGGCCCGCGCGCTGGGCGCCACCGGGCCGGGGCTGGTGGTCCGGCACGTGCTGCCGAACCTGCTGCCCACGGTGATCGTCTACGCCACGCTCTTCATGGCCAACGCCATCCTGGTGGAGGCGGCGCTGTCCTTCCTGGGGCTGGGGGTGCAGCCGCCGACGGCCTCGTGGGGACTCATGGTCTCCACCGGGCGCGACCTCCTGCTCGTCGCGCCCCACGTCGCGACCATTCCCGGCGTCGCGATCATGATCGCGGTGCTCGGCTTCAATCTTCTCGGCGACGGCCTCCGGGACGCGCTGGACCCGCGTCTCCGAGGCGACGGTCGCTAACGCCGCGCCCTAGAGCTCGCGGAACTTCTTCCCCTCGCGGGCCAGGCGCTCCAGCAGCGGGGCAGGCTGCCACAGCTCGCCGTGCTGCTTCTGGAACTTGCAGACCTCGTCGTAGACGGCGGCCGGGCCCACGGTGTCGGCATAGAACATGGGGCCGCCGCGGTGCACCGGGAAGCCGTAGCCGTAGATGTAGATGATGTCGATGTCGCTGGACCGGAGCGCGAAGCCCTCCTCCAGGATCCGCGCGCCCTCGTTGATGAGGGCGTATACGCACCGCTTGAGGATCTCCTCATCGCCGATCGTCCGGCGCTCGATGCCCTGCTCCTTGGCCGTCTTCACGATGAGCGCCTCGATCTCCGGGTCGGGGACGGGGACGCGGCTCCCCTTCTCGTAGCGGTACCAGCCCGCGCCCGTCTTCTGGCCGAAGCGACCCATCTCGCAGATGCGGTCGGCGACGGGAGAGTAGCGGAGGCGGCGATCGCGCGTGGCCTCCTTGCCCTTGCGGATGCGCCAGCCCACGTCGAGCCCGGCCATGTCGCCCATCGCGAACGGGCCCATGGGCAGGCCGAAGTCGTAGATCACCTTGTCCACCTGCTGCGGCGTGGCGCCTTCCTCCACGAGGAACTCCGCCTCGCGGAGATACGGGGCGAGCATGCGATTGCCTACGAAGCCGTCGCAGTTGCCCACCAGCACGCCCACCTTCCGGATGCGCCGGGCCAGCTCCATGGTGGTGGCGATGGTCTCCCTGGACGTGGCCTTGCCGCGCACGATCTCGAGGAGGCGCATGACGTTGGCGGGGCTGAAGAAGTGCGTGCCGATGACCTGGCCCGGCCGCGAGGTGGCGTTCGCCATCTGGTCGATGTCGAGCGTGGACGTGTTGCTGGCGAGGATGGCGTCGGGCCGCGCCGCCTTGTCGAGGGCGGCGAAGACCTTCTTCTTCACGTCCATCTCCTCGAACACCGCCTCCACCACGATGTCGGCCTCGGCCACCGCGTCGTAACCGAGCATGCCGCGGATGAGGCCCATGCGCGTGTCCATGTCCTTCTGGCTGAGCCGGCCCTTCTCCACGGTCGCCGCGTAGTTCTTCCGCACCACCGCGAGGCCCTTGTCCAGCGCCTCCTGGTTCATCTCGATCACGGACACCGGGATCCCGGCATTGGCGAAGTTCATGGCGATGCCGCCGCCCATGGTGCCCGCGCCGATGACCACCGCCCTGCCGATGGTTTTGACCGGCGTCTCCTTCGGCACGTCGGGGATCTTCGACACCTCGCGCTCGGCGAAGAAGACGTGGATCTGCGCCTTGGACTGGGTGGACTGCATGCACTGCGCGAACAGCTCCCGCTCGCGCTTGAGGCCCTCGTCAAAGGGGAGGGTGGCGGCGGCCTCCACCGCGTCCACGCAGCGGAAGGGCGCGAAGAAGCCGCGGGCGCTTCGCTCCAGGCCCTTGCGGAACTCCACGAAGACGGCGGGATCGGTTCCGCGCAGCTTGTCCTGCATGTCGCGGATCTTGCGCGGCGGCTTGCCCTCGGCGACCAGGCGCTCCGCGTAGGCGCACGCGCCTTCGAGCAGATCACCGGGCACCACCTCGTCGATGATGCCGAGGGCGCGGGCCTTGGGGGCGGGGATGGGGTCGCCGGCCACGATGAGGGCGAGCGCCGCCTCCACGCCGGTAAGGCGCGGGAGCCGCTGCGTGCCGCCCGCGCCGGGAAGCAGGCCCAGCTTTACCTCGGGGAAGCCCACCTGGCCGCTCGCGACGGCGCAGCGATAGTGGCAACCGAACGCCACCTCGAGGCCGCCGCCGAGGGCGGTGCCGTGAATGGCGGCGACCACGAGCTTGGGGCTTGCCTCGTACTGAGCGATCACCCCGTTCAGGTCAGGCGGCATGGGCGGCTTGCCGAACTCGCGGATGTCGGCTCCGGCGATGAACGTGCGCCCGCCGCCGATCAGGACCAGCGCCGTGGCCGCCGCGTCGGCGATGCCCTGGGCGAGCGCCTCCGCCAGGCCCTGCCGCACGCCCTGGCTGAGCGCGTTGACGGGCGGATTGTTGACGGTGATGACGCCGACGGCGCCGCGCCGCTCGTACTGGACCAGATCTGCCATGGTGTCCCCCTCGGGATGGTCGCGACGGTGAGGGGGACATGGTGACCTCTTCCCTTGCCTCGCGCAAGGGGAACCTCCGTCGGCTCAGTTGTCGGAGCGGAGGTCGTCGATCTCCCGGCGGATGTCGGCGAAGGTGACGCGGAGCACGGCCTCGAGCGACCGGAAGCGGCTATCCATCTCCGACTTCAGCTCGTGGTGGAGGCGAAGAGTCAATTCGGTGTTCGCGGCGACCCCCTCCGCGACGGTTCGGATGTCGGCGCGGAGGCTCTCGGCCACGACGTCGAAGTGGCGGCGCGTTACCTCATCGCCGGCCAGCATCTCGGCGCGGAGGCCACCGATCCCGGTACGCAGCTCGGTGCGGACCTCCCCGCGGAGGCCGCCGATCTCGGCACGCAGGTCGGTGCGGACCTCCTCGCGCAAGCCACCGATCTCGGTTTGCAGGTCGGTGCGGACCTCCGACCGGAGATCGGTGATCTGCGCCTGAATCGCCTGGAGCATCTCGCGGGTGTCGGCGTCCACGTGCCTACTCTACGAGTGAGCGCCGGCGGCCGGCAAGCGTATCCCGATAGACACACGTCGAACGCGGCACGACATCGCTCAGCCGAGCTTCTGGACGAGGGCCCAGCCCGCGTCGGCGAGCGGGCGGGCGCGGGCGCCCCGTGAGCGCGCGTGGGGATCGTTCGCGGTGCCCGCGACCACACGCCCCATGATCCCTTGGGCAATCGCGGACAGGCGGAACATCGAGAAGGCGACGTAGAAATCCCAGTCATTGATGCCGTCCCGGCCGGTGCGCCGGCAGTACGCGGCCAGGTACTCGGGCTCCGACGGCATGCCGAAGGCGGCGAGGTCGGCGCCCTCGAAGCCCTCCATGCTGTCGGCGGGGAGGCGATACGGCATGCAGTTGTAGGCGAGATCGCTCAGGGGATGTCCCAGCGTCGAGAGTTCCCAGTCCAGCACCGCGATGATGCGCGGCTCGGTCGGGTGGACGATGCTGTTGCCCAGCCGGAAATCCCCGTGGACGAGGGTGGTCGAGTCCTCGACGGGGATGTGCTCGGGCAGCCACGCCATGAGCTTCTCCATGGACTCGATGCGCTCCGTCTCCGAGGCGCGATACTGCTGGGTCCAGCGGTGGATCTGGCGCTGGATGTACTGGCCGGTGCGTCCGAAGTCGCCGAGCCCGATCGCCTTGTAGTCCACTGAGTGGAGCCGCGCCAGGACCGCGTTCATCGAGTCGTACATCATGGCCCGGTCCGCGGGCGGGACGTCGGGGAGCCGCGGATCGGTGAGCACGCGCCCGACGACACACTCCATGACGTAGAACCACGTGCCGATCACGTCATCGTCCTGGCACAGGAGATAGGTCTTCGGGACCGGCACGCCCGAGCCGGCGAGGGCGGTGATGACGCGATACTCCCGGTCGACCGCGTGGGCGGACGGCAGCAGCTTCCCCGGGGGCTTGCGCCGCAATACGTACGGCGTCGCCGGCGTGGCGAGGTAGTAGGTGGGATTCGACTGGCCGCCCATGAACTGCCGTACGGTGAGGGGCCCCTTGAATCCGTCGATCCGCTCGGCGAGATAGCGCTCGAGCCGTCCCACGTCGAAGCGGTGCGACTCCCGCACATCCTCGGTGGCGTCGACGTTCATCGGGGGCCCAGCCATGCCGGCTTTATAGCACGGAGGGAGCGGGCCAGGGAGGCCGCCGGGAGGATCCGCCGGGCTACCGGACGGCCTGGGCGCGGAAGGCGAACCGGATGCGGACGCGCTGACCGATGGGATTGAGGGACGAGTGGTAGTTGATGCCGTAGTCCCCCCGGTTGATGTCGAGCTGTCCGCGCGCTTCCAGTCGATCCCCCGTCACGCTCACCTCCATCGAGACCACGATCTCCTTGGTCACGCCGCGGAGGGTGAGCCGCCCCGTGAGCACCAGGCGCCGCCCGGTGGCTTCCACGTGCGTGCTCTGGAAGGTGATGGCGGGGAAGCGGTCGACGTGGAGGAAGTCCTCGCTGCGCAGGTGATCGTCGCGCCGGCGGATACCGGTATCGATGGAGGCCGCCTCGACCTTCATCGAGACCCGAGCGGTGCTGAGATCGACCGGGTCGGCGAGCACCTCGCCGTCGAACCGCGAGAACCGGCCGTCGGCGTTGGCCAACCGTGAGGTGGCGTGAAAGCCCAGCTCGCTGGCCTCGGGCACCACCCGGAAGCGGAGCGGCGCCGGCTCCGCCGGGCATGGCGCGGCGGCGAGCGCCAATAGCAGTAGCGCGACGATGACGCGCACGGCCAGCGCGAGACGAGAGGCTAGGGCCGGCGGCCGGTGAGCTCGCTGCGGGCGAGGGCGGCGCCCGCGGCGAGCGCGCCGATCTTCTGATTGCACATATAGCGCGGGGACCACCCGAAGCCGCAGTCCGGGTTCACGTAGAGCTTCTCGGCCGGGCACACGTGGAGGACGCGGCGGATGCGCTTGGCCACATCCTCGGCGGAGTCGGTGTAGAACCCCTTCACGTCGATCACGCCCGCGCCGAGCTCGCGGCCCCCGCCGTACTCCTTCCACACGTCGAGCTCGGCGAGCTCCCGTCCCGCGAACTCCAGCACGAACTGATCGGCGCGCGCCTTGAGGAGGCCGGGGAAGTAGGGCCGGTAGGATCGGTCGAAGCGCGAGCGCCCGAAGCGGTTGCCGAAGCACACGTGGAACGCCAGCTTGGCCTTCACGCCCTCGGTGGCCATGTTGTAGAGGCGTGCCATCTCCTCGCCGGATACGTTGCCACGGGCGGGCTCGTCGAGCTGGATGAAGTCGGCGCCGGCGGCGACCAGGCCCTTGAGCTCCTCGTTGATGACCTCGGCGAAGCGCTCCGCCACGTCGACCACGCCCTTGTACATCTTGCCGGGGTGGATGCGCGACCCGAAGGTGAGGGGCCCCGCGCACGTGGCCTTCGTGCGCTTGACGGTGTGGCCCTTGAGATACGCGAACTCCTTGATGATGCCGAGCCCGCCCGGTGGCGTCTCGATGCGCCCGGTGGCCTCGTAGCGCGTCTGCTGGTCGTAGCCCCACGGGCCCGCCTTGCGGCGCACCTCGATGGGCTCGATGCCCTTGATGATGGCGTAGTAGGAGTCCACGTAGCCGTCGAGCCGCCGCACCTCGCCGTCGGTGATGATGTCCAGCCCCGCGCGCTCCATGTCGCGGATGGCGGTGTCGGCGGCATCGTCGAACATCTCCTCGAGATCGGCGGGGCCGAACTGGCCGGCCTCGTGGGCCTTCACGGCGGTGTACCACCACCCGCCCTTGCCATGGGAGCCGACGACGGTGGAGGGAATCAGCGGCAGCTCAGCCATCGTTCATGTCCTTTCGTCGTGTATGATCGGCGCCGTGAGCGACGACACCCACGCGCGCATCCTCGCCATCGCCGAGACGGTCAACGGGGACGTCGACCTCGTCCGCCGCGGCCGGCACTGCTCGACCACCTTCCTGCTGGAGGCCGGGGACACATCCTACCTCGTTCGCGTGCGGGAAGGGCGGATCGCTTCGATCGAGCGCGGCCCGTTCCTCATGCGTCCATGGACCTTCGCCCTCCGCGCATCCGCCGACGCGTGGTGCCGCTTCTGGGAGCCCGTGCCCGCGCCCGGCTACCATGACCTCTTTGCCATGAAGAAGCTCGGCGTGGCAAGCGTGGACGGGGACATCATCCCGCTCCTGACGCACCTGCGCTACCTCAAGGACGTGATCGCGGCCCCGCGTCGGGCCGCCGCCTGAGCCATGGCCGACCCCGAGCCCCGAGCTCCGCTCGAACCGATTGTCGGACGCTATCTCCGCCTCACCCTCGGCGGCCGGCCCTGTCGCGTGTACTTCGAGGAGGCCGGGCAGGGCATCCCACTCGTGTGTCTGCACACCGCCGGCGCGGACAACCGGCAGTACCGGCATCTCCTGAACGATGCGGGGATCACGCGCGACTATCGCGTGCTCGCCTTCGACATGCCCTGGCATGGGAAGTCCCTGCCGCCCCTGGGCTGGCAGGACGAGGAGTATCGGCTCACCACCGCGGGCTACATCGAGACGATCCTGACCTTCTGCGACGCCATGGGTCTCGAGCGGCCGGTGCTGCTCGGCTGCTCCATCGGCGGCAAGATCGTGCTGGAGCTGGCGCGCCTCCATCCCGACCGCTTCTGCGCGCTCATCGGCGTGGAATCGGCCGCCTATCAACCGCCCTGGTACGACGACACCGGCTTCCTCCATCGCCCCGACCTCCACGGCGGCGAGGTGGCGGGCGCTCTCATGGCCGGTCTCATCGCGCCGCAGAGCCCGTCCGAGACCCGCTGGGACACCCTCTGGGGCTACATGCAGGGCGGCCCGGGCGTGTTCAAGGGCGACCTCTGGTTCTACAGGGTGGACGGCGACTTCCGCGATCGGGTGGGCGAGATCGACACGTCGCGCTGTCCGCTCTACCTCCTCACCGGCGAATACGACTTCTCGTGCACGCCGGACGACACGCGCGCCACTGCGGAGAAGATCCCAGGCGCGCGGTTCACCGTGATGCGCGAGATCGGCCACTTCCCGATGAGCGAGAATCCGGCGCAATTCCGGAAGTACCTGGCGCCCGTCCTCGACGAGATCCGCGCCGCGCGGCGCGGTTGACGTCGCATCGCGCCCGGCGCCGCCTGTCGACAGGACCCGCCCGGGCGCCGCCCTCGCCGGTCGAGCGTGTGGCGGCTTCTAGGCGGTTCCCCCGATGATCCGCATGACGGCGCCGTCGCGCTGCACCTCGTCCGGCCGTCCCGCGAAGATGATCTCACCCCGCTCGATCACGTAGAGGCGCGAGGCGAACTCGGGCACGTGGTGGATGTTGGACTCGGCGAGCAGGATGGCGTGGCCGCGGCGGGTGATGGCGCCGATTCCGTCGGCGACGGCGGGGATGATGGCGGGCGACAGGCCCTCGAAGGGCTCGTCGAGCAGCAGCAGCTCGGGGTCCAGGGCGAGGGCACGCGCGATGGAGAGCATCTTGCGCTCGCCGCCGCTCATCGCCGGCCCCTTCCGCGACGCATAGGTCCGTAGAACGGGGAAGACGCCGTACGCCGCCTCCACGCGCTCGCGGGCGGGGCGCCCGCCGGGCCGGGTCCAGGTGGCGATCTCGATGTTCTCCCCCACCGTCAGGTCGGCGAAGATGCCGCTGTCCTCGGGGGCGAAGCCGATGCCGGCCTTGGCGATCTCGTGGGTCGGCCGGCCGCTGAGGGGCGCGCCCTTGAACGTGATGCTGCCGCCGCGGGGCCGCAGATAGCCCATCACCGTCCGGAGCAGGGTGCTCTTGCCCGCGCCGTTACGCCCCACCAGGCAGACCACCTCCTGCGGCCCCACCTCGAGCGAGACGCGGCGGAGGATGTGGCTCGACTGGATGAAGACGTCCAGGTCGCGGACCGCGAGCATGGTCATGGGGCGGCGGGGTGGCGCGCGCGGCCGATCATGGTGTCCACCACCTGCGTGTTGGCCTTGATCGCCTCCGGCGTGGCGTCGGCGAGGACCCGGCCTTGGTGAAGCGCGATGATGCGGCGGGAGTAGCCGAAGACGATGTCCATGTCGTGCTCGACCTGGATGATGGCCTGGAGTCCGATGCGGCGGGCCGCCGTCACCAGGATCTCCATGATGGCGTGCTTGTCGGCAGTGCTCACGCCGCTGGTGGGCTCGTCGAGGAGGATGATCTCCGGCCGGAGCGCGAAGGCGGAGGCCACGTCCAGGAGCTTCTTGTCGCCCTGGGGCAGGGTGCGGGCGAGGGCGTGCCGCCTGTCGGCGAGACGGAACAGCTCCGCCACGTCGCCGGCGGCGTCCCGCACCGCGCGGTCGCCGGCGAGACTGGTCCACATGCGCGTTCCCCGGCCGAGGCGGGACACCACCGCGGCTTCGAGCGTCTCCAGCACGGTGAGCTCGGGAAAGATCTGGACGAGCTGGAAGCTGCGCGCCATGCCGAGCCGGGTCAGCGCCACCGATCCGATGCCGGTGACCTCACGCTCCTTGAAGCGCACCGTGCCCGCGGTGGGGGCCGCCACGCCGGTGAGGAGGTTGATGAGGGTCGACTTGCCGGCGCCGTTGGGGCCGATGATCGAGACGAACTCGCCGGCCGCCACGGTGAAGCTCACCCCATCCAGCGCGACGAAGTCGCCGTAACGCTTGGTGAGGCCGCTCGCCTCGAGCATCATGGGCGAGGCGCGTCCGCCGCCGGCGTGGTCCACCGCGTGACGAGGCCCATGAGCCCACCCGGCGCCACGATGACGAGGAACGCGAGGACGACGCCGAACACCAGGCGCCAGTAGGGCACCACCGACATGACGAGATCCTGGAGGTAGATGAAGACGAAGGCGCCGAGCACGGGGCCCCAGAAGTGGCTGAAGCCGCCCAGCAGCGTCATGAACACCACGTTGCCGGAGTGGGTCCAGTAGGCCAAGGTGGGATCGACGTTGCCGGTGGGCGGGCCGAGCAGCGCGCCGCCCACCGCGCCGTACACGCCGGAGATGACGAAGGCGTACCAGCGGTAACGCGTGACGCTCACGCCCAGGGCTTCCGCCTTGAGGGGATTGTCGCGGACGGTGCGCAGGCAGAGCCCGAAGGGCGAGCGCACGACGCGCCACATGGCGAGCGTGGCGACCGCGAGAATCGTCAGGCAATAGTAGTAGTACGGCCCCACGAGGTAGGCGGTCTTGCCCAGGTCGGCGAACTCCTGGCCCAGCAGCAGCGGCCGCAGCACGCGCATGCCCTCGTCGCCCCCGGTGAGACGGTAGAACTTGAGCAGAAACGTGTAGAAGACCATGCCGAAGGCGAGCGTGAGCATTCCGAAATAGATCTTCACGTAGCGCACGCAGAGGAGGCCGACCAGCGCGGCGACGAGGCCGCCCGCGACCGCGGACACCAGCAGGATGGCCTCGAGATGGCGGATGCCGAGGTGGCTCGTGAGCACCGCGCCCGCGTAGGCACCGATGCCGATGAAGAGGGCGTGCCCGAAGGACACGAGACCGGTGTAGCCGAAGAGCAGGTTCAGGCCCAGCAGGACCACCGCGTAGGCCATGAAGGGCAGCAGCAGCAGGATCTGATAGGTCGGAACCACGAGCGGAGCCACGAGCAGCGCCAGCGCCGCGCCGGCGAGAACGAGACGGCCCGTCATGCCACCGCCGCGCCGAACAGCCCACGTGGCCGGAGCACGAGCACCGCGATCACGATGAGATAGATCAGGATCATCTCGAGCTCGGGATAGAGCGCGATGGCGGCGGCGCGCAGCACGCCGACGACGAGCGCGCCCACGAAAGCCCCGCGCATGCTGCCGAGCCCACCGATCACCACCACCGCGAAGGCCTCCACGATCAGCTCGATGCCCATCTCGCTCATCGCCGCGGTGGCGGGGATGACGAGCGCGCCGCCGAGCGTCCCCAGCGCGGTGCCGAGGGTGAAGACCTTCGCGTAGACGCGTCCCATGTTCACGCCCAGGGCCTCCGCCATCTCGCGGTTGTCGGCGGTGGCCCGGATGATGCGACCGAAGGCGGTACGGGTCAGCAGCCACCCGATCCCCAGCGCGATGGCCAGGCTCGCCCCGATGACCAGGAGGTTGTAGACGGGCACGGTGGCGCCGGCGAGGCGCACCTGCCCGTAGGCGAGGTAGAGCCCGGATGTGGACTGGGGGGCCGCGCCCCAGGTGAGGCGAATCGCGTCCTCGAGCATGAGGACAAGGGCGAAGGTCAGCAGGAGCTGAAACGTCTCGTCGCGGTCATAGACGAAGCGGAGCAGGCCGCGCTCCACCACCCAGCCGACCAGGCCCACCAGAAGCCCGGCGCCGGCGAGGGGAACGAGGAACAGCGGCGGGGGTCCACCCGCCTGGATGAACACGCTCACCGCCCACACACCCACGTACGCCCCGAGCGCATAGAACGACCCGCACGCCAGGTTGAAGATCCGCTGCACGCCGAACACGACCTGCAACCCTGCCGCGACCAGGAAGAGGATGGCGGCGTGGAACACGCCGCTCATGAGAATGCTGACGAAATGCGCACTCACGAAAGAACCGAGCGTTCGATCACGCGCGGATCGCGTGGGTCGTGATGTGGGACCGCAGCGAGAGGGGCGGAGGCGGGGCGGGCGTGCTCGCGGCGAATAGGGTACCGAGCAAGCGAGCGCGCTCGCCCCGCCTCCGCCCCGTGGGAACGTTCACCGCGGTGGCGGCTACACCTTCCAGCTATTGATCCAGTCGAACAGCTTGGTTCCCGCCGGCTTCATCGCCTGCTTGGTGGATACGACCTCGATGGGGTCGATAGTGGCGAAGTCGTAGGCATTCTTGTGGGTGGTGATCCCCTGGAAGAAGTTGCACATCTGGACATGGTCCTCGCGCCACGAGCGCTTGCCCGAGAGCGACTCCACCTCGATGCCTTCGAGCGCTTTCACCACCTGGGCCTTGCTCGGCCACTGCCTGCTCGCCGCGTAGGCCTTCTCGACCGCCGCCTTGTAGGACTCCGCGCAGAAGTAGGCGTGGTCGCACTCGTAGGGCGGGTACTCTCCGTGCTTGGCCTTGTACTCGCGCACGAACTGCTTGAGCAGCGCGCTGCCGCGCGGGTCGTCGAAGTACATGGAGTTGTAGCCGAGGAGGATGCCCTCGGGCGTGAACTCCTTCTTGAGCGAATCGTGGACGCCCCCGCCGGTGGTGAACACGGCCTTCATGCTCTTGAAGAGACCCACCGCGGTGGCCTGCTTCATGAGGATCGTCGCGTCGCCCGACCAGAACGACGTCATGAGCAGATCGGGCTTGGCCTGCTGGATGGTGGCGATGTGCGAGGTGAAGTCGGTGACCCCGAGCTTGGGGAAGAGCTCGACCACGGGCTTCGCGTCCACCCCCAGCTTCTTGAGCACCGCCTGGTAGGACTGCCAGCAGTCATGGCCGTAGGAGTAGTCGTTGTTGATGCCGGCGATGGTCTTCACGCCCTTGAAATACTTGGGCGTGAGGATGCCGGCGGCGATGGCCTCCACCTCGTTGTCCACGCTCTTGAAGGCCCACTTGGGGTTGGGCATGGTCTCCTCCACGCCCTTCTGGGTCGTGCCGTCCCAGGCGAGCCACGGCGTCTCCATGTCCTCGGCGACGGGCCCCAGCGCCAGCGTCACGCCGGTGGAGATCCCGCCCACCACCACCTCCACCTTGTCCTGGAGGATCAGCTTGCGGTAGCGCTCGACGGTATCCTTCGGGTTCGACTCCTCCTCGACCACGAGCTGCACCTGGCGGCCGAGGATGCCGCCCGCCTTGTTCACCCGCTCGGCCCACCACTCCGTCCCGCGGAGGCCGGCGGCGCCCACGGGCGCGGCGATCCCCGCCCGGATGGTGAGGACGCCGATCTTCACGGGATCGGATGGCACGCCCGGCCGCGCCTGGGCCCGCGCCACCGCGGGGAAGCTGACCGCACCGGCCGCCGCCGCGCCGGCCACCTTGAGGAACTCGCGTCTGCTCGTCGCCATCCTGACCTCCCTCGTCGTTGAAGGGGTTAGCCTTGCAGCGCGGCGCGCGCGAGCCGGGCGCCCGCCGCCAGCCGCTTGAGCTTCTCGAACGCTACCCAGCGCGGCACCGGGAAGAAGCCGCAGTCGGGCACGAGCGACAGGCGCTCGGCCGGGATGTGCTCGAGGCAGAGCCGGATCCGCTCCGCCACGTCCTGGGGAGTCTCCATGTAGAAGGACTTCACGTCAACCACCCCGCACGCCACCTCACGGTCCACCCCGATCTCCTGCCACATCTCGATCTCGGCCATCTCGCGATTGGCGTACTCGAAGACGAACTGATCGCACCTGGTGTCGAGGAGCGCGGGGAACATCCACCGATAGCTGCGCTTGCCGCGGGGACGCGAGAGGAGGTTGCCGAAGCACACGTGATACCCGATCTTCGCCTTCACGCCGGCCACGCAGGCGTTGAACATCTTGACGTACTCGGGAGCCTGGCCGGGCACGATGGCCGCCGACGGCTCGTCGATCTGGATCCACTCCGCGCCGGCCGCGGCCAGCGCCTTGAGCTCGGCGTTGACCGCGGGCACCAGGTCCCAGCAGAGCGCCAGGCGGTCGTTGTTGTAGGCGTCGCCCGGACGCGTCTGCACGTGGATCGAGAGGGTGACCGGCCCGGGGCAGGTGGCCTTGACCGGGTGATCGGTCTGCGTCTTGAGGTAGGTGAACTCCTCAACGGTGCCGAGCCCCTTGGGCACCGTGATCTTCCCGGTGGGACGGTAGCGCGGCACGCTGTCATAGGCGTAAAGGCCGGTCTTCCGGAGCGGCTCGATCGGCTCCAGCCCGTCCATCTTCCCGTAGAAGGTCTGGACGAAGAAGAAGCGGCGCATCTCGCCGTCGCAGATGACGTCGATCCCGGCGCGCTCCTGATCGCGAATGGCGAGCTGGGTGGCGTCGTCGAAGGTCTCCTTGACGTCGGTCTGCCCGTAGTCGCCCGCCTTGATCTTGTCGAGCGCCGTCCAGAACCATCCGGGGAAACCGTGGCTCCCCATCACGTGGGTGTAGAGCAGCGGAGGCGGGGCGCTCATGTCAGGGTCTCCTCACGGCAGGAGCTTCTTGGCAATGATCTCTTTCATGATCTCGGACGTCCCGGAGGCGATGGTCCAGAGCCGCACGTCGCGAAAGAAGCCCTCGACGGGGAACTCGCGCATGTAGCCGTAGCCCCCGTGGAGCTGGACGGCTTGATAGGCGACCCGGTTCGCGACTTCGGTGGCGAAGAGCTTGGCCATGGAGACCTGGGTCGCGGCGTCCTCGCCGGCGAGGTAACGGGCTACCGCGTGATAGACGAGCTGGCGGGCCGCCTCGATCTCGGTCGCCATGTCGGCGACCCGGTGCCGCAGCGCCTGTTTCCGGCCGAGGGGCTCACCGAAGGCCTGACGCTCGCGGAGATAGGCGAGCGTATCGTCGAGGGCCTGGGCGGCGCCGGACAGGGCCAGCACCGCGGCCATCAGGCGCTCGCGCTGCAGCCCGGTGGCGAGCTGCTGGAAGCCGCGGCCTTCCACGCCCAGCAGGTTCTCGGCGGGCACCCGGCAATCGTGAAAGGCGAGCTCGGCGGTATCGGACGCGCGCATGCCCAGCTTGTCGAGCTTGCGGCTCACGGTGAAACCGGGCCACCCCCGCTCCACGAGGAACATGGAGATGCCGTCGTGACGCCGGGAGGGACTCCCCGGCGCCGTCCGCGCGGCGACGAAGTAGAGATCGCCGTAGACCCCGTTGGTGATGAAGATCTTGCTTCCGCTGAGCCGATAGTGGCGGCCGTCCCTCACGGCGCGCGTGGTCAGCGCCGCCATGTCCGAGCCCGTGCCCGGCTCGGTGATCCCGAGGGCGCACACGGTGTCGCCCTGGACGATGCCGGGCAGGTACTTCGCCTTCTGCGCGTCCGTCCCGTAGCGCGTGAGCCACGGCGAGGACATGTCGGTATGCACCAGCACGCTGAAGGCCACGCCGCCCGAGCGGCAGCGCGCCATCTCCTCGCCCAGGACCACGCTCGAGACGAAATCGCCGCCCGCTCCGCCGTACTCGGGCGGGAACTCCAGGCCGAGAAATCCCAGCTCTCCCAGCCGCTTCCAGAAGTCGCGCGGGATCCGCCCCGCGTCCTCCCAGGCCGCGACGCGCGGCGTGACCTCTTTCTCGACGAACGCGCGGATGCTCTTGCGCAGCATCTCGTGCTCGGGGGTGAAGATGCTCACGGGATGCGGATCCAGCCCTCCATGAGCCGCCGCGCCGTCCGGTACACGGTCACCCGCTCCGCGTGATACTCGCCGCCCGGCCGCGTCACCGCCGCATCCAGCGGCAGCACACCCGAGGGATGGCCGAGGCGCACGTCCGTCCCCGGCGCCGCCGTCGAGACCTCGTGCACGAGGCTACCCTCGATGCGCGCGGCGACGGCCAGGCACATGGACGAGGTGAGGGGAAACGCGCGATGGCAATTGCCCATGGAGATTGCGCGGCCGACCACGTCCGCCGCGCCGGCTTCGTAGGCCGCACCATCCAGGGCAACGAAGGCGACCGGCGCGGTGACCACGGCGATCTTCGGCGTGGCCGCGCTGCCGGGAATGCCCATGAGCTTGGCGGCGGCCACGCGAATGGCTTCGAGGCGTGCGCCGAGCGCCGCGTCGCCGTCCATCGCGGTGGGCGACTCGGTGCCGGCGAGGCCCAGGTCGCGGGCGCGCACGAACACCATGGGGATGGAAGCATCCACCAGTGAGGCCTCGACCCCTTCGACCCGATCGCGCGCCCGGCCGGTGGGAAGCAGGCGCCCCGTGCCCGCCCCGCCGGGCTCGACGAAGTCGAGGGCGATGCGGGCGCCGCGCCCGGCCACGCCGGGGAGGTCGAAATCGCCGCGGGCCATCGGCTCGCCCTCCCGCACCGGCACGCGCGCCACGATGAGCTTCTTGGTGTTGGTGTTGTGGATGCGCACCACCGTCTCGCCGTCGCGCGGCGGCACCAAGCCTTCCTCGATGGCGAAGGGTCCGACGGCCGACGAGCAGTTGCCGCAGTTGCCGGTGTAGTCCACCTCCGGCTTGCGCACCTCCACCTGGGCGAAGGTGTAGTCGACGTCGGCGCCGGGGAGGGTGGCCGGGCCGATGATCACCGCCTTGGACAGTGACGAGATGCCGCCGCCCAGGCCGTCGAGCTGGCGTCCGCTCGGATCGGGGCTGCCCAGCGCGGCGAGCAGGATGGCGTCGCGATCCCGCCCGGCGGGGGGCAGATCGCGCTCGTGGAACACCAGGCAGCGGCTGGTACCGCCGCGCATGTACACGGCGGGGATGCGGCGCTGGGTCATCGCCCCTCCTGTCCGCCTCCCGCGGCGGTCTGGGCGAGCAGCCCGCCCGCGAGGAGAAGGTCGCGCTCGCGCGGCGTCAGCACGCAGCGGGCGTGGAACGTCGCGCCCGTGCGCTCGTTGGTGACAGTCACCCGGCGCCCGGCCTGCAGGGCGTCGCGGAGATCGCCGAAGCGCAGCACGTCGTCGCGCTGTATGCCCTCGTAGTCGGCGGGATCGTCGAACTCGAGGGGCACCAAGCCCCAGTTGATGAGGTTCGCGCGGTGGATGCGCGCGAAGCTCTTGGCCAGCACCGCGCGCACGCCAAGATACAGCGGGGAGAGCACCGCCGCCTCGCGCGAGGAGCCCTGGCCGTATATCTCGCCGCCCACGAGGACGCCATCGCCCGCGGCGCGGGCGCGTGTCACGAAGTCCGGATCGAGATTCTTGAAGGTGAACTCGGAGATGGCGGGCACGTTGGAGCGGAACACCAGGGCCGCGGTGCCGGAGGGCGAGATGTCGTCCGTGGAGACCTTGTCGCCCAGCTTGAGGAGCACGGTGGCCCGCAGCGAGGCGTCCACCGGCCGCCCTCGGGGCACCGGCTTGATGTTGGGCCCCTTCACCACCTCGGTGGCGCTCGCCTCCGCCGGCGCGGCGGGCGGCAGCAGCCCGACGTCCGAGGCGGTCAGCGAGGCCGGATACTGTCGCGTCGGGGCGGCGCCGCGCGTGCGCGGGTCGGTGATGACACCGGTCAGCGCGGAGGCGGCGGCGGTGAGCGGCGAGCAGAGGAAGACCTGGTCGTCCTTGACGCCGCTCCGCCCGGGGAAGTTGCGGTTGAACGCGCGCAGGCTCTTGCCGCCCGCGGCCGGGACGTGGCCGATCCCGGCGCAGGAGCCGCACGTCGGCTCCGACACGGTAGCGCCGGCGGCGAGGAGATCGGTGAGGAGGCCCTCGCGGGCCATGATCTCGAGAATGCGGCTCGAGCCGGGGAACACCACGAAGGAGACCGTGGGGGCCACCCGCCCGCCGCGCACGGCTCGGCCCACCGCCCACATGTCCTCCCAGGAGGAGTTCGTGCAGGAGCCCACCATCACCTGCTCGATCGCCGTCCCCGCGACCTCCCGCACCGGCACCACCTTGTCGGGCGAGGCGGGGAGGGCCACCAGGGGCTCCAGCGCGGAGAGGTCGAGCTCGATGCGCTCGTCGTACTCGGCATCGGGATCGGCGGCGAGCGGAGTCCATTCGCGCTCGCGGCCGAGCAGGGCGAAGTAGCGGCGGGTCTCCTCGTCCGACGGGAACACGCTGGTGGTGAGGGTGAGCTCCGCCCCCATATTGCAGATGGTGGCGCGCTGGGGCAGAGAGAGCGCGGTCGCGCCCGGGCCCGCGTACTCGAAGATCTTCCCGCTGCCGCCCCGCACCGTGTAGCGGCGCAGGAGCTCGAGGATCACGTCCTTGGCGTGCACCCAGGGGGCGAGGGCGCCGGTGAGCCACACCTGCACGACCTTGGGCATGGGCAGGTGATAGGCGCCGCCGCCCATCGCCACCGCCACGTCGAGGCCGCCCGCGCCGATGGCGAGCATGCCGGTGGAGCCGCAGAGGGGCGTGTGGCTGTCGGTCCCGAGCACGAATTGCCCGGGCACGCTGAACGTCTCGAAATGCACCTGATGGCAGATGCCGTTGCCGGGCTTGGAGAACCAGGAGCCGTAGCGCCGCGCCGCCGTCTGCAAGTAGCGGTGGTCATCGGTGTTGCGGGAATCGGTCTGATACACGTTGTGGTCGATGTAGGTGACCACCCTCGGCGGCTTCACCCGCGGGAAGCCCATGACCTCGAACTGAAGCCAGGCCATGCTCCCGTTGGTGTCGGTGAGCAGGCACTGATCGACGCGAAGCCCGATCTCCTCGCCCGCGTCGGCCTTGCCGGCGACCAGATGCGACTCGATCAGCTTCCGGGTCAGGCTAGCGCTTTTCAACCGGCACGTAGGCCCGGCGCGCATAGCCCTTGTAGTCGGCCCGCGGCCGGATGAGGCGATTGTCGTCGTACTGCTCGAGGAGATTGGCCGTCCAGCCCGCGATGCGGGCGGCGGCGATCACCGGCGTGAAGAGGTCCACGGGAATGCCGATGGAGTAGAAGAGCGGCGCGGAGTAGAAGTCCACGTTCGGGATGAGCATCTTGGCACCGTGGATCTTGGCGTGCAGCCGCACCGCCATGTCGTACCACATGCCCTGGCCGGACTGCCGGCACGCGGCCTCCGCCATGCCCTTGAGAATGGCCGCGCGCGGATCGCCCGCGGTGTACACGCGGTGCCCGAAGCCCATGAGCCGCCGTTTCTCGGCGAGCGCCTTGTCCGCCCACGGCTCCACGTTGTCCACGCGGCCGATCTCGATGAGCGTCCGCATCACCGCCTCGCCGGCGCCTCCGTGCAGCGTGCCCTTGAGCGCGCCGACGCCGCCCGCCACCGCGGAGTGCATGTCGGAAAGCGTGGCGGAGATGACGCGAGTGGTGAAGGTGGAGGCGTTGAGCTCGTGCTCGGCGTAGAGGGTGAGGCTCGCGTCCAGCGCCTTCGCCACCACCTCCGAGGGCCGCTTTCCCGTGAGCATGTAGAGGAAATTGGCGGCGTGGGGCAGATCCGGCGCGGGCGGCACTGGCGCCTCGCCGCTCCGGACGCGATGGTGAGCGCAGATGGCGGTGGCGCACTGGCTGGTGAGGCGGACCGCCTTGCGGAGGTTGGCTTCGCGCGAGTTGTCGGTGGCGTCCGGGTCGTACATACCCAGTACCGCCACCGCCGCCTGGAGCACCCGCATGGGGTCGGTATCCCGGGGCAGGAGGCGGAAGACCTCGGTCAGCGCGGCGGGGATGAGGCGCGTCCCCCGGAGCTCGGCGTGGAAGCGGCCGAGCTCCGCCGGCTTGGGCAGCTCCCCGTGGAAGAGGACGTAGGCGACCTCCTCGAACGTCGCGAGTCGGGCCAGCTCGTCGATGTCGTAGCCGCAATAGGCCAGCCGGCCGTTCCGGCCGTCCAGGTCGCAGAGACGGGTCTCGGCGGCGACCACGCCTTCGAGCCCGCGGATGAGCGTGCTGCCTTCGGTCATGGGAATCCCTCCGGTCCAAGCCTGCGCGATAGACGGTATACCCCGGCCTGGTAAGAGCGCAATAGAGATACAATAGAGGACATGACGCAAGGCCCGGGTCACGGCACCATCCTGCTCGTGGAGGACGAAGAGGGTGTGCGGTCCGTTCTCTCCGAGCTGCTCACCGGTCTCGGCTACACCGTGCTCCAGGCCGGCAACGGCGTCGAGGCGGTCGGCATCGCCGGCAAGCACAACGGCGCCATCGATCTCGTCGTGACCGACATGGTGATGCCCGAGATGAGCGGGCAGGAGCTGGGACGAAACCTGGCCCAGCAGTGGCCGAACCTCCGCATCCTCTACATGTCGGCCTTCGCCAGCAACATCTACTCCCCGAGCGCCCTCGCCAACGCCCTCGCCGATTTCATCTCCAAGCCGTTCGACCTGGAAGACTTCGTGGTCAAGGTGCGCGAGCTGATGGCCCAGCCGCCGCGCGCGGCCGCGGACGGCGCCTCCGCCGGCGCCCCGACCAGCTAAGCCGGCCGGCGCACCCCGAACGCGGGGAGCACCACCTCCGCGAAGGCCTGCAAGGCCTCCCAGTCGTAGGGCCCCTCGCGCAGCGCGATGTTCAGGCGGTGCACCCCGGCTTGCTCGTAGGCCTCGCACATGGCGAGGACCTCCTTGGCGGTGCCGCGGAAGAAGCCGCCGCGCGGATTGTTCGGTCCCCAGTGCTTGAGGTAGAGCGCCTCGCCCCGCGCGGCGCCGGCGGCGTCGGCGCCCAGATAGAAACCCACGTTCACGCTGCGAAGCACGGCCGTGGGGTCGCGGCCCTCCTTCGCGCACCAGTCGTCGAGCACGGTGTTCTTGGCCGCCCACACCGTGGGATCGATGTAGGGCGCATTCCACCCGTCGGCGTACTTCGCCGCCGCGCGCAGCGTGCGCTTCTCGCCCTGGCCGCCGATCCAGATGCGCAGGCGCTTCTGCAGCGGCTTGGGATTGCAGCGCGCCTCCACGAGCTTGAAGTGCTTGCCGTCGAAATTCGAGACCCTCTGGTCGAAGAGCAGGCGGAGGATCTGCACCGCTTCTTCCAGCTGGTCCTCGCGCACGCCGATGCGCTCGAAGGGGATGCCGAAGCCGCGGTACTCCGCCTCGTGCCAGCCCGCGCCGATGCCGCACTCCACCCGCCCGCCCGAGATGTGGTCGATGGTGCACAGCGATTTTGCGAGGAGGCCGGGGTTGCGGTAGTTCACGCAGAAGACGAGCGCGCCCAGCCGCACCCGCCGGGTCTCCATGGCCATTGCGGTATAGGAGGCGATGGCCTCGAAGCAGTCGCCGTCGCCGCCCTGGGGCGGCGATTCCTGGAAGTGGTCGGCCACCGAGGTCCAGTCGAAGCCGGCGCCGTCGGCGAAGCGCCACAGCTTGCGCAGCTCGTCCATGGGCCCGCCGAGATGCCCCACGTGAATGCCGAAGGTCATGGCCATGGTGATGTCTCCTCGGCGCCACGCGCAGCCGGGCGCACGTTCACCGGTGACGGTCGATCAATGGGCGGTGGTCAGGGTGACGCCGCCGTCCACCACCAGCGTCTGTCCCGTGATCCAGCGCGATTCATCCGAGGCCAGGAACACCGCGGCCCAGCCCACGTCCCAGCCGGTGCCCTCGGTCCCGAGCGGGCTCGCCTGGCGGCGGCGCTCGCGCGCCTCGGGACCGAGATCCTCCACCATGGGCGTCCAGACCATGCCGGGCGCAATGGCGTTCACCCGGATGCCCTGCCGCCCGACCTGGGCGGCGACGCTTCGGACAAAGCCGATTATTCCGGCTTTCGCGGCGGCGTAGGCGGTGCGGCCGTGCCCGCGCATGGCCGCCACCGACGAGACGCAGATGACGGAGCCGCCCCCTCGCGCGGCCATCGCCGGGATGGCGGCCTGGGTGGCAAGCAGCATGGACTTGAGATCCACCGTCATCACGCGGTCCCAGTCCTCCTCGGTGGTCTCGAGCACGTCCTTGCGCGACTCGATGCCCACGTTGTTGTGGAGGACGTGAAGCCCGCGGTAGCGCTCCAGCGCCGCCGCCACCATGGCCCGGCAGTCGGCGGCGCGCGTGACGTCGGCGGCGAACGCCGAGGCGGACCCGCCCTCGGCCGCGATGAGCCCGGCCGTCTCGTCGGCGCGGGTGAGCTGTTGATCCACACAGAGCACCGAGGCGCCCTCGCGGGCGAACAGGATGGCGGCGGCCTTGCCGTTGCCGAGCCCGGGCCCGCGGGAGCCCGCGCCGGTGACGATCGCGACCTTGCCCGCCAGGCGGCCGGCCACCTCAGTTCTTGAAGTTGCCGTCGATGTGCACGTCCACCAGGTACGGGCCGCCCGAGGCGAGCCCGCGCTTCACCGCGGGCCCGATGTCCATGCCCTTCTCCACCAGCTCGCCGGGGACGCCGAGCGACTTCGCCATCCCCACGTAGTCGATACGCGGATGGACGAGGTCCATGCCCACGTACTGGTCGTCCTCGGCGGAGAAGCCCTTGAGGGCCAGCGTGCGCTGCTTGAGGATGCGGTAGGAGGCGTTGTTGAAGATCACGTACACGCAGGGAATGGAGTCGTGGGACGCCGTCCACAGCGCCTGGATCGTGTACATGGCGCTGCCGTCACCGATGAGGCCGACCACCGGGCGGCCGGGCTGGGCGAGCTTCACCCCCAGCGTGGCGGGGAGGCCCCAGCCGATGCCACCGCCGCGCAACCCGTAGAAGCTTCGGTGATCCTGGGCGCGGAACAGGTTCCGCACGCCGTGGCTCGACGAGATGGACTCGTCCACGATGATCGCGTCGTCGGGCACCGCCTCGGCCACCGCGCCCACCAGCGCGAGCGGAGAAATGGGCGAGCTCTGCGCCTCCGCGCGCGCCTTGGCGCGCAGCTTCTCGGTGGCGGCGGCGTGCGCCGCGGTGAGCTCGGCGACCTTGGCCGCCCGCTCCTTCAGACCGCCGGGGCCGATGCGCTTGCGCAGCGCCTCCGCGAGATCGGGCAGCGTGGCCTTGGGGTCGCCGAGGATGGCGACGTTGGCCGGATAGTTCTTGCCGAGCTGCCAGGGGTCCGTGTCCATGTGCACGACGGTGAGGCCTTCGGGCATGGGCTCCACGTCCGACGGCAGCGAGAGGGTGAAGAGATCGCCCCCCACCGAGAAGAGCAGATCGTGGCCCATGAGCATGTTGCGGATGGGCGGGCCCAAGCGCGGGAAGGGGCCCGCGTAGAGCGGATGGGTGAAGGGGAAGGAGCACGTGGACGGCACGCATTCGCCGTAGACCGGCGCGCCCAGGAGCTCCGCCACCTGCGCCATCTCGCCGAGGGCGTCCCCCTGGGTCACCGCGTCGCCCGCCACGATGACGGGCCGCTTGGCGCGAACGAGCAGGTCGGCGGCGGCCTCGACGGCGGCGGCGTCGCCCCGTATCCGCGGGGCCACCCTGGTCGACGCGAGAAGGTCCAGCTCGCGCTCGGCATTCAGCACGTCGACCGGCAGCGAGATGAACACGGGGCCGCTGGGATGCGCGTGCGCCGTCTTCACGGCGCGGCGGACGGCGCGGGGGAGATCCTCGAGACGGGTGATCTCGTGTGCCCACTTCACGTAGGGGCGCGCCACCGGCGGCAGATCCGACCAGAGAATCGGCTCGGTGAGGTTCATGGCCTGATCGTGCTGGCCCGCGGTGAGCAGCATGGGCGCGCCGGACATGCGGGCGTCGTAGAGCATGCCCATCGCATTGCCGAGGCCGGGGGAGGTATGCACGTTCACCGCCGCGAGCTTGCCGCTCGCGTGCGCGTAGCCGTCGGCCATCGCGATGGCCACCGACTCCTGGAGCGCGAGGATGTAGCGGACCCCAGGCTCGCGGGCGAGCCCGTCCATCAACGGCAGCTCGGTGGTGCCCGGGTTGCCGAACATGCACTCCACGCCTTCCTGCTTGAGGATCTGGAGAAACGCCTGCTTGCCGGAGAGAAATGGCATGGTGGGGACTCCTCCTCGCCGGGGATGATACCGTCCCTTCCTTGACTCCGCCAGGGGCGCTCGCTACGCTGCATTCGCGATGACGAACGCCGACGCGCCGTTCTTGCGCGCGTGCCGCCGGGAGAAGGCTCCGTTCACGCCGATCTGGCTCATGCGCCAGGCCGGGCGCTACATGGCGGAGTATCGCGCGCTGCGCGCCAAGCACGCCTTCCTCGAGCTCTGCCGGACGCCGTCGGCGGCGGCGGAGGTGACACTGCAGCCGGTGGAGCGCCTGGGCGTGGACGCGGCCATCCTCTTCGCCGACATCCTCCTCGTCCTGGAGCCCCTCGGCGTCGGACTCGAGTTCACGCGCGGCGAGGGCCCGCACATCGCCCGACCCATCCGGAACGCCGCCGACGTGGCGCACCTTCCCGGCGTGGACGTGGGCGCCTCGGTGGGCTACGTGTTCGAGACGGTGCGGCTGGCGCGCCGGGCCCTCGCGGGGCGCGTGCCCTTGATCGGCTTCGCCGGCGCGCCGTTCACGCTGGCCTCGTACCTCATCGAAGGCGGCGCCTCGCGTGACTTCCTCCACACCAAGCGCTTCATGCGCGCGGAGCCGGCGGCCTGGCACGCCCTCATGCGCCGGCTCGCCGAGATCACCGGCGACTACCTCAACGGCCAGCTGGGCGCGGGCGCGCAGGCGGTGCAGCTCTTCGACTCCTGGGTGGGCACGCTGTCGCTCGCCGACTATCGCGAGTTCGTCCAGCCCCACACCGCGGCGGTGTTCCGGCGGCTCGCGCCCGGCGCGCCCGCCATTCACTTCGGCACCGGCACCGCCGCGCTCCTGGAGGTGATGCGTGAGGCCGGCGGAGACGTCATCGGGCTCGACTGGCGCGTGGATCTGGGATCGGCGTGGGACCGCCTCGGCGCCGACGTGGCGGTGCAAGGCAATCTCGACCCCGCCATCCTGCTCGCCCCGGTGGACGAGATCCGCCGGGCCGCCCGCGCCGTGCTCGACGGCGCCGCGGGCCGCCCCGGCCACGTCTTCAACCTGGGCCACGGCGTGCATGCGGAGACCCCGGTGGATCACGTCCGCGCCCTCGTGGACATGGTCCACGAGATGAGCGCTCGCTAGCCATGCGTCTAGCCATCGTCGGCGGCGGCATCACGGGACTCGCCGCCGCCCATCGCGCCGTGGAGCTGGCGCGCGAGCGGGGCCTCGCCCTCGACCTGACCGTGCTCGAGGCCGCCGATCGGCTCGGCGGGACCATACAGACCGAGCGGCGCGACGGCTTCCTCGTCGAGTGCGGGCCCGACTCCTTCATCTCCGAGAAGCCGTGGGCGCTCGATCTCTGCCGCCGGCTCGGCGTCGAGCACCGGCTGGTGCGCACCGACGATCGCTATCGCAGCGCCTTCGTGGTGCTCGGCGGACGCCTCCATGCGCTGCCCGAGGGATTCCAGCTCATGGCACCCACGCGGCTGGCGTCGCTGCTCACGTCGCCGCTCTTCTCCTGGCGGGGCAAGGCGCGCATGGCGCTGGATCTCGTCCTGCCGCGCGGCGGTGACCGCGACGAGAGCCTCGGTGCCTTCGTCCGGCGCCGGCTGGGCCGGGAGGCCCTCGAGCGCGTGGCGCAGCCGCTCATCGGCGGTATCTACACCGCCGATCCCGATTCGCTCTCCCTCGCCGCCACCATGCCGCGCTTTCTCGAGATGGAGCGGCGCCACCGCAGCGTCATCCTCGCCATGCGCCGGGCCGGACGCGCCGCGCCCGGGGACCGCGGGGGAGTGAGCGGCGCGCGCTGGTCGCTCTTCGTCACCTTCGCCGACGGCATGGAGGCGATGGTCCACCTCCTCGCCGGGCGGCTGCCTCCGGGTTCGGCGCGCCTCAAGGAGCGCGTGGCCGCGGCGGAGCGGCGCGACGCGGGCTGGCGGCTCATCACCACGGAGGGCGCCGCCGTGGACGCCGATGCGGTCATCGTGGCCGCGGAGGCCTATCAGGCGGCGCGGCTCCTGCGCCGGCTCGATCCTGGCCTCGCCCATCTGCTCGAGGGCATTGCCTACGCCTCGTCGGCCACCGTGACCCTCGCCTATCGCCGAGTCGATATTACCCACCCGCTCGACGGCTTCGGCTTCGTGGTGCCGCGTATCGAGAGGCGGCCCGTCATCGCCGGCACCTTCTCGAGCGTGAAATACCCGGGCCGCGCCCCGGAGGGCATGGCGCTCCTGCGCGTGTTCATGGGGGGCGCGCTGGACGAGGCGGCCCTCGCGGCCGATGATGCGGCTCTCGTGGCGACGGCCCGCACCCAGCTCACCGAGCTCCTCGGCGTGCGCGGCGACCCCCTCTTCAGCCGGGTCAGCCGCTACTGGAAAGCCATGCCGCAGTACGAGGTGGGGCACATCGCCCGTGTGGATGCCATCGAGGCGGCGACCGGCCGGCACCCCGGACTGGCCCTCGCGGGGGGCGCCTATCGGGGGGTGGGCATCGCGGACTGCGTCCACTCGGGGGAGGAGGCCGCCCGGCGTTTACTGGGTTGACACGCGCCCGAAGTCGTGTAACGTTCCACCAATCGCGGGATCCCACCGCTAGTACCTTCTCTGGCCCGGTTCCGATAGGCAGGAGGACACTATGCGCCCACGGCTCCGTCCCGTTGGTTTCACCGTCCTGGCCGCCTTGGCCTGGCTTCTCGTTGCTCCGCCCCCGGGTGAGGCGCAAGCCCCCAAGCGCGGTGGCACGCTCCGCGTGTCCTACGGCAACGAGGTCGCCAACCTCGACTTCCACACCGCCCCCGGCTACGAGATGATGTGGGTGGCGATGAACGTGGGGTGCAGCCTCACGAACATCACCCCGGACGGAAAGTTCGTGGGCGACGCGGCCGAGTCTTGGACGACGTCGTCGGACGGTCTCCTGTACACCTTCAAGCTGCGGAAGAACGTTCTCTTCCACGACGGCACGCCGATGGACGCCGCCGCGGTCAAGTTCAACATCGACCGCATGCGGGACCCCGCCACCAAGTCGGGGATGCGGCCCTTCTACGAACCCGTCCACAGCGTGGAGATCCTGGACCCGCAGACCGTCCAGATCAGGCTCAAGCACCCCTATGCGTTCTTCCTGCACATGCTCTCGGCGTACCGGACGGGGCTGATCCTGCTCTCGCCGGCGTCCATCCAGAAGTTCACCGAGGCCGACCGCAAGCAGGGCAAGGCGGGCGCCATCATCGGGTGCGGTCCCTTCAAGTACGTCGAGTGGGTGAAGGGTAGCCATCTCGCGCTGGAGCGCTTCGACAAGTACTTCGAGCCCGGCCTGCCCTATCTCGACAAGGTCATCATCCGCGTCATCAAGGACCCCGTCACCGAGATGGCGGCGTTCAAGAACGGCGAGGTGGACTTCATCGCCTCGTTCTCGCCCGAGCACGTCGACACCCTGCGGGCCCAGAGCCCGAAGGCGCAGATCCTGACCGGCAAGGAAACGACGCCGATGGTGGCGGCGATGAAAGTGACGATCCCCAAGGACGGCAAGCCCATGTCGCCGGATCGCGCGCCGCATCCGATCTTCGGCGACCTGCGGGTTCGCAAGGCCATCGGCTGCTTCGGCCTCGATCGGCAAGAGATCGTGAAGATCGCCTTCAAGGGTCAGGCCACGCCGTGGGTCGGCATGGCGCCCCCCGGCACGCTCGAGTCGGTCAACGTCAACCATCTCTGCCCCTATGACCAGGCGAAGGCCAAGGCCCTCCTCGCCGAGGCGGGGTACGGGCCCTCCAAGCCACTGTCCTTCGAGCTCATGGCCGACACCGAGAAGAGCGTGTTCAACGTCATCGCCACCGTCATCAAGGATCAGCTCGCGCGGATCGGCGTGACCGCCAACATCAAGCTGGTGGACAAGGTCTCGTGGATGAACACGACGCTGGGCGACGGGCCATGGGACATGTACGTCGAGGATCTGCTCTCGCTCCTCACCATCGACAGCAACGGCTACCTCTCGACCGCCTTTGTCTCGAGCAAGTCGTCGGCATGGAGCCATCCACGCCACACCGACACGAAGGTCGACGACTACTACGCGCGCTACGCGAAAGAGCTGGATCCGGCCAAGCGGAAAGCCCTCGCGAAGGAATTCCTGGAGTACATGGCCGAGAACATGTACTGGAACAATGTCTCCGGCTCACCCTTCTACATGGTGGCGCAGCCGTGGATGAAGGGGTACACGTACAACGCGGAGTTCGAGGTCCACTACCACAAGGTTTGGTTGGACAAGTAGAGGCGGCCCCGACGGGACTCTCCTTCCCGGGAGGGTCCCGTCGGCGGACAACCCGATGCGCGTCTACATACTGAGAAGGGTGCTCGGGATCGTTCCCACGGTCCTCATGATCACCTTCGTAGTATTCGTGATGATGCGGTCGGTGCCCGGTGACCCCGTGGTGGCACTGCTCGGGGACGCGTACACCCAAGAAGACGCGCAGCGCGCACGTGAGGAGTACGGCCTCAACCGGCCCGTCATGGTCCAGTACTTCATCTGGCTCGGAAAGCTCCTCCGGGGCGACTGGGGGGCATCGATCCTCACCGGGAGGCCCGTGCTCCAGGACGTCCTGATCCGCCTCCCCGTCACGCTCGAGCTGATCGTGCTGTCCATGAGCGTGGCGCTCATCATCGCCGTTCCCGCCGCCATCATCGGTGCCCTGCGCCAGAACACCTGGGCCGACTACACTGCCACCTCCGTGGCCATGATCGGCGTGTCCATCCCGGAGTTCTTCATCGGCGTGCTGCTGCTGCTGCTTTTCTCCATCGGAATGGGGGGACTCCTCCCCAGTTCGGGCTGGGTGTACCTGCCCGGCACCTGCCCGTCCATGATCTGCGCGGCGAGTCTCTGGGGCAACGCGCTCCACGTGGCCATGCCCGCCGTCGCGCTCGGTGTGGGCCGGGCGGCCATTCTCACCCGGCTCCTCCGGGCCAGCATGCTGGAGGTGATCCGCACCGAATACGTTACCACCGCGCGCGCGAAGGGCTTGTCTGAGCGGCCGGTGGTCTTCAAGCATGCGCTGAAGAACGCGTTGATCCCGACGGTGACGGTCATGGGGTTGCAGATCGGCTTTCTCATCGGAGGCGCCATCGTGGTGGAGACGCTCTTCGCCATGCCCGGGCTGGGCACCTTCGGCATCGACGCCATCATCGCCCGGGACTATCAACAGGTGCAGGGCTTCGCGCTCGTTACCGCCCTGGCCTTCGTCGTGATGAACCTCCTCGTGGACCTCACCTACACGTTCCTGGATCCGCGGATCCGGTACGCCTGAGGGAGACCATGACCAGGGAAGACAACGGGCTCGCGTCGAAGCCGATCAGCGGTGGCAGTGTGGGCGAGGCCGAGCTCCCGTCCGCGGCGGGAGTCGTCCTCGACGGGCGGGCCAAGGCGTCGACGTCGCCTCTCGCCGAGGGGATACGCCGGCTCCGGCGCAGCGTCACCGCGCTGCTGGGCGCGGGCATCGTGGGCCTCCTGCTCGTGGTAGCGATCTTCGCGGACGTGCTGGCGCCCCAGAGCCCCACCAGTGCCGACCAGCAGCACACGTTCGAGCGTCCGAGCTGGGACTACCCGCTGGGCACCGATCAGCTCGGCCGGGACATGCTGAGCCGCCTGATCCACGGCACGCGCATCTCGCTGCTGGTCGGGGTGTCATCCGTGCTGCTCGCGCTGCTCGTCGGCGTACCGTTCGGGATGGTCGCCGGATACTATGGCGGCCGGGTCGACACCGTCATCATGCGGATCATGGACCTGATCCTGGCCTTCCCGATCTATCTCCTCGCCATCATCCTCATGATCATCTTCACGCCCACCGCCGGACTCCTCGGCACCATGAAGGTCACCGGCGCCATCGCCATCGTGCGCATTCCGATCTATGCGCGGCTGGTCCGGGGGAGCGTCCTCTCCGTCAAGGAGAAGGAGTACGTCGAGGCGTGCCGGGCGCTGGGGGTGCGCGATCCGTGGATTCTCTTCCGCCACGTGCTGCCCAACTGCCTGGCTCCCATCATCGTGACGACGACCCTCGGGATCGCCACCTCCATCATCGTGGAGGCGACCCTGTCCTTCCTGGGCCTCGGAACTCAGCCGCCCACGCCGAGCTGGGGCTGGGATCTCAAGGCCAACGTGTCCTTCATCCAGTCCAATGCCTGGCTCTCGCTCTTCCCCGGCCTTGCCATCTTCGTCACCGTGCTCGGCTTCAATCTCTTCGGCGATGGGCTGCGCGACGCGCTGGACCCGCGGCTGAAGTAAGCGCGGCTAGCGGGGCGCGAGCTGCGTCATCACCTCGAGGGCGCGCTCGATGGGCGCCTCCGCGAGGGTGAAGTTGCCCTCGAGGAAGAGTTCGGTGAGGCCGGCCTCCGCGTAGCGCTGGATGTCCTCTCGGATCTCGTTCAGCGTTCCCCAGAGCGCGCGGCGGCTCGGGCCCTGGGGCGTGTCGTGGATGCGGAAGGAGCCGCGGCACACCACGTGAAGCCCGGCGGGGTCGCGCCCCACCGCCTGCGCGGCGGCGCGGATCTTGCCGATGAGCGGCCCCACGTCGCTCAGCGGCATGTTGCCCCCGTTGAAGCCGTCGCCGAGGTTGACGGCCCGCTGGATCACCACGTCACTGTAGCCGCCGATGGTGATGGGCGGATGCGGCTTCTGGCGCGGCTTGGGCAGCACCCGGGCGCGGGGGACATGGTAGAAGTCGCCGTGGAACTCTACCTCGTCCTGGGTCCAGATCGCCTTGAGGCAGCGGAGGAACTCGTCGCCCCGGCGACCGCGCTGCTTGAAGGGCACGCCGGAGGCGTCGAACTCGTCCTCGGACCAGCCCAGCCCCAGACCCACGTCGAGCCGGCCGCCCGAGACCTGATCCAGCGTGGCGAGCTGCTTGGCGAGGAGGATGGGGGAGTAGTACGGCATGATGAGCACGCTCGTGCCGAGCCGGATCCGCGACGTCTGCCCGGCCACGAAGGCGAGCGACACGATGGGATCCGCGACCGACTCGAACATCTTCGGCCAGGGCTGATTCGGCATGGGCGGATAGTCGCCCTTGGGCTTGAGGGCGTAAAGCAGGCGCTGCAGCACCCAGAGGCCGGAATAGCCGAGGGACTCGGCATGCTTGGCCACGCGCACCTGGTTCTCCGGCGTGGCCCAGGCGCCCGCCACGTTCAGTGCCCAGCCGAGCTTCACCGCCGCGCCGTCCCCGCCGTCATTCACGCTCCAGGGTCTCGATGTCGTTGAGCACCACCTCGGGGAAGAGGTACGACGTGGTGTAGATCTCACGCACCGAGCCGCGCGGATCGATGAGGAACACCTTGAGCACATGTCCGAGCTGGGCCGCGCCGGCCCGGGCGGTGGGCGGGCGGCGCACGTCCTGCCCGAAGCCGTCCAGCAGGGGGAGGAGATCGCGGACGGACGCGGTGGTGAGGAAGGCCCACTCGACGCCGGCCGCGCCCAGTGCGTGGGCGCCCAGCTCGCGCGCGTACCGGCGCATCACCGCGGGGGTGTCGCGCGCGGGATCGAAGGAGAGCGAGACGAGGCGCACCCGGTCACGCCGCTCGGGCGAGGCGCTCAGGCGGTCGCGGACGGTGTGGAGCACCTGATAGGCGAGGGGACACCCGCGCGCGTCCGCGCACGAGGTGTAGATGAACGAGAGCACGGTGACCTTGCCGCGGGTGAACCGGGCGAGCCGCGCGCGGCGGCCCTCGACGTCGAGGACGGCGCCGTCGGGCGCGGGCATGATGTGGTAGAGGCGATAGGTGCCGGGCGCGGGCGGCACGAAATCCATTACCGCGGGCGGATCCGACTCCTCCAGCGGCTCGTGCGCCCCCGCGAGACCGCCCGCGCCGAGGCCGGCGAGGGCGGCCGCCGCGGCGACGAGCAGGGAGCGAACCGTCACCGGCCAGCCTCGAGCGCGGCGGTGCGGGGGCCGGGCGGGTAGGCCAGCTTCACGCCCTTGGCGCCGAACTTCATGTGGTGGGCCCGTCCCAGCTTCTCCTTGATGAAGTCCACCTCGAAGGCCGGGGTCAGCTCCTTGCCGTCCCACTTGAACGCGCGGACGAACTGCTCGTTGTCGTCGCCGGTCTTGTCCCAGTTGGCGAGCAGAGAGGAGGCGATGTACACGCGCTTGCCGTCCCAGCTTTGGGAGATCATGTTGACCTGCTTGCCGGTGACCTTCTCGTAGACCTGCTTGGGCTGCTCGGGGTTGGAGAGGTCGAAGTAGCGGGTCTTCCCGTCCATGAAGGTGTTGACCCAGAGCCCGGCGCCGTCGCGCGTGATGCTGATGTCGACGGGGAGCGGGATCTTGGCCGGATCGCCGATGGTCCCGACCTCCTTGGCCACCCACTCGCCGGAGGCGTCCTGCTTCACCAGCCAGAGCTTGGAGGTCAGCGCGGAGGCGGTGATGGCCCAGTTGTCCTCGGGCCGCAGCGACCAGCGGATCTCCAGCGGCGCGCCGGGCACCGCCAGCACCTTCTTGGGCGTGAGGGCCTTGAGATCCCAGACGACCATGGTGTTGCCGAACTTCTTCATCGCTTCGGCGTCCGCGACCAGTTTCCCGAGCTCGCGCATATAGTTCGCTCGGCCGGAGAAGCTCGAGGACAGCATCACGTTCTTCTGGGGATTGATGGCGAGGTCGTAGCCGTAACCGTCACCGCCCTTGTCGGTGGGCATGGACACCACGTTGATCAGCTCGCCCCGATTGCTGTATACGGCGAAGCCGGTGACGCCGCCATTGTCCTTGGTGTTCGAGAGCCCCTGCACGAGCATCCGGCCGGGCATCGCGTAGAACGTGTGCGGGCCCACGAAGCCCGTCTTCGCGGCGAAGTCCGTCATGCGCCGGACGAGCTTGGGCTTGGCGGGGTCGGTCCCGACGTCGAACACGTAAATCTTGCTGTCGTCGAGGCCGCCTGCCCAGAGGAAGCGGCGATCGTCGGTGAAGCCCATGTGATGCGCCTCGCCGCGGCCGCCCACCGACAGCTTGTGGATCACCTTGCCGTAGTCCTTGGACTTGGGATTGGCGTCGATGGTGACGAGCTTGTCGGAGCCGTCGCCGAGATCCTTGATGCCGAGGGCCCACACGTAGACGTAGTCTTCCTGGCCCTTGATGAGATTGGCCATGTAGGGCGAGTTGCACGTCTCGTCGGCGCGGACGGCGAGCGGAACGCTCACGAGCAGGGCGGTGATGACGAGCGCAAGGCGGGCTCGGACACGCATCATAGGGGGTCTCCTTTTCCGGCGCGTGGGGCGGCGCCGCGCTGGCGAGTATAGCAAAGGGAGCCGGGCTGCTTCCCGGCGCCGGCCGCGATCGGGCAATCTGCCTCCGCCCGCCCCCGCGGCGGGCATCGTGTCTGGGAAACGTGTACGTTCGACGGCGTCGCGAGGAGCCCTTGCAAGCGGGCGGCCACTGGCACACAGGTTGCTCGCTCAGCGGTTGAACGGGGGGCCCGATGGCGCGACGACGCGCGAGTCGATCAGCAGTGGTGGCGGCGCTCGTGGTGTGGTCGCTCGTCACGCCGGAGATCGCGCTCCCCGCGGCGGCGTCCCGGGCTCCCACGTCCGCGACGCTCACCATTCTCGGCGGGGAGGTCGAGCACGTGCGGGCTGCCGACCGCGTGCGGGCGCGCGCGGCCAGCGGCATCGATCTGGTCGAGGGGGATCGCATCGTCACGGGCCCGGACAGCCGCGCGCTGATCACCTTCCTCGACGGCACCACCGTCACGGTGGAGCCCGGCTCGACCGTGACGGTGCGGGAGCTCATGCGGGGGACGGGGGAGCCCGCGCGCGTACGCCTGCTCATCCTCGCGGGCACCCTCTGGGCGCGCGTGGGCGGCTGGCTCGGCGGCCGCGGCACCGTAACCCTCGAATCGAACACCTACTCGGCCACCGCGCGCGACGGCCTCATCGGCGCGCAGGCGCGCGATGACGGGGCCTTCGTGAGCTGGACGCGCGCGGGCGAGGTCGTGCTGCGCGACGCCGCCGGCGAGACGCGGCTGGTGCTCGCGCCGGGCGAGAAGGGGACGCTGCCCGCCACGGGCGCGGCGGTGCGGGAAACGTTCGCCCCGACCGCGAGCACGATCGAGATCGTGACTCAGGGGCCGGTGGCGCCGCTGCTCGTGATGCCCGACGGCACCCGCGCCGCCGGCTTCACCGCGGACGGGCTGGAGGTCAATCACGTGTTCGGGTCGTTCTCCGGCGAGCGCAACGGCCGTCGCGTCATCGAGGTCCCGGGAGGTCTGCCCGGCCCCTATCGCCTCGTGCTCGCCGGCACCGGCGCCGCCACGGCCACCGTCACGGTGACGGGCCGCAGCGGCGACCGGGTCGTCTACTGGACCGAGCGGCGGCTCCGGACGCGGGCGGGCGAGCGGCGGGGCGCGGAGATCGTGCACCGCTTCGGCGAGTTCGACCGCGCCGATCCCCGCTCCGCCCGGATCGTCGACGGCTGGCTCGGCGCGTTCGACGAGCGCCTGGGCGGCGTGCCCCCCGGCGTGGTGTTGCCGGCGCCGCCCTAGCGTTACTTGGTCCGCGAGACGTACACGCCGTCCCAGTCCGGCGGCGGCGGATTCTCGAGCAACTCCCGGCTGCGCCGCCGGTACACCTGGACCGGCCCGTCGCCCGGCGTGTCCGCGGCGAGGTCGTTGAAGAGCGCCAGGGCCTCGGGCCAGCGGCGTGCCCGATAGCAGGCGAGGGCCTCGTGGTAGCGGGCGAGCCGGCGCTCCGCCTCCCGAGAGAGGCCGCCGCCGGGCCCGAGCAGCTCGTAGACGGTGAGCGGCGCGTCACGCCCCAGCACCGCCACCACGTCGAGGAAGCGATACTCGAACGCCGGTCCCGCGGCGATTCGCGTGGCCTCGCCCACGACGAGGCGCGCGCCGTATTCCTTGGAGAGGCCCTCGAGCCGCGCCGCCACGTTCACCGCATCCCCCACCGCGGTGTATTCCAGCCGCGCGCGCGACCCCACGTTGCCGACCACCACGGGGCCGGTATTGATGCCCACCGCCATGTCGAGATCCCGCCAGCCTCGGCGCGCGAACTCCGGCTGGAGGCGGCGAAGGGCGTCCGTCATGGCGAGCGCCGTCGCGCACGCGCGGCGGGCGTGATCGGGCTGGTCCATGGGGGCGTTCCAGAAGGCCTCGATGGCGTCGCCCGCGTACTGTGCCAGCACACCGTCCTCGGCGAACACCCGCTCCGTCATCGCCGTCCGGTAGAGATTGAGCAGGGAGACCACGACCTCGGGCGGGAGCTCGTGGGCGAAGGTCGTGAAGCGGCGGAGGTCGCTGAAGAGCACCGTCATCTCTCGCAGCTCGCCGCCAAGGCGCAGGCGGTCGAAGTCCTCCAGCACCCAACGGCTCACCGCCGGCGAGAGGTATCGCGCCATCGCGTCCTGGAGCACGCGCTGCTCGGCCTCGTCGAAGATCACGCGGTAGCCCAGGGCGGCGGCGAAGGCGACCAGGAGCGCGGCGGGCGGCAGCACGAGATCGACCACCCAGCCGGCGTCGAACAGCACCGCGGCAAGCGTGAGGTAGGCGGCGAGGAGGAGGAGCACGGCGAGGCCGGCGAGGACGGGCCGCCAGGCCGCGGCCAGCGCGGTGCCCACGACGGCGAGCAGCACGATGGACGCGACCGCGACGGGCCGCGGCAGAGGCACGAGGTGGCGCTGCCGCAGGATGGTGTCCGCCGCGTTGGCCAGGATCTCCACGCCCCACATCCGCGTATCTCGGGTGGTGGGGGTGGCGTGCTCGTCCACGCCGCGAATGGTCGGGCCGATGAGGACGACCCGGTCGCGGAAACGGGCCGGGTCGGCCCGCCCTTCCAGTACGTCCACGAACGAGACGATGGAGAACGGGCCACGACGCCGGGGCCCCGCCGGCGCGCCGAGGAAGTTGATGAGCATGGTGTCGTGCTCGGCGAGGGGGATGGCGCGTCCGGCGGCGAAGATCGTGCCATGCGCCGGCGGCGCGTCGAGCACCGCGGGCCGGCGCGCGTGGCGGGCCGCGACGGTGAGGGCGAGCGAGGGCAGGATCTCGCCCCCCGCCTGCAGGAGCATGGGCAGGCTCCGCACCACGCTATCCCGGCCGGTGGTGACGTTCGCCACGCCCTCCGCGGCCGCCGCCTCGCGAAGCGCCGGCGCGGCGCCGATGAAGGTCTCGAACTCCTGGGCGACTCCAGGGCGCGGATCGAACCCGCGCGGCCCCTGCGCAAGCACGGGCAACACCACGTTACCGGCCCGGCGCATGGCCGCGGCCAGCTCGCCGTCCTCCGGCTTGGGCGCGTCGAAGAACACCGCGAAGGCGATGACGCGCGCGCCCGCCGCGACGAGGCCGTCCACCACGCGAGCGTAGAGCGTGCGCGGCCACGCCGACAGCGGCCCGTGGCGGCCGAGGAGGGCCTGGTAGCTCGGCTGATCGATGCCGACGATGACGACCGACGGCGCCGGCCGGGCCGGGCGCGTCGCGAAGAGGAGATCGGTGGTCTGGGCCCGGAGCGTTGCCAGCACGTCGGCGAGCAGCGCGCTCGTGCAAAGCGCGGCGACGAGGCCGGCGATCAGCCCGTTGATCAGGAGTCGGCGGCGCGCCCGCCGGGACGGCATGCAAGTCCGCCGCGGCCGCCGCTCAGCTCAGCGGGCGCCTTCCCCCGCGGAGCGGGCGCCTGCCCCCCGCAGGGGACGGAAGAACTCCCGGATCTCGCGGGCGAGCGCTTCCGGCTCCTCCATCGCCGCGAAGTGCCCTCCGCTCTCCATCACGGACCAGCGCTGGATGTTGAAGACCTTCTCGGCCCAGGGCCGGGGCGGCTTGACGATCTCGCACGGGAACGCGGCATAGCCGGTGGGCACCTCGGTGCGCGCGCCGTCGGGCAGCGGCCACTTGCCGTGAAGGCGCGCGTAGTACGGCCAGAACGACGAGCCGATCGCTCCGGTGACCCAGTAGATGGTGATGTTGGTGAGGAGCTCGTCCTTGGTGAAGCGCCGCTCCACGTCGCCGCCGCAGTCGCTCCAGGTGCGGAACTTCTCCACGATCCAGGCGGCCAGGCCTACCGGCGAGTCGGTGAGGCCGTACGCGAGAGTCTGGGGCTTGGTGCCCTGGATCATCTGGTAGCCCGTCTCTTCCCGGAGGAAGTGGCCCAGCTCGTCGAGGTACTTCTTCTCCTCCTCGGTGGGCGCGTCCGGCCGGGCGACGTCGCGCCGCAGCGGCAGCAGGTTCATGTGGATGCCGGTGAGGGATGTCGGATGGCGGAAACCCAGCACGGCGGTGATGAAGCCGCCCCAGTCGCCCCCTTGCGCGCCCCAGCGTCGGTAGCCGAGCACCTCGCTCATGAGCGACGCGAACGCGTCCGCGATCTCCGGGACGCCGAAGCGCGGCTGGCCGGGCGCGAACGAGAAGCCGTAGCCGGGCAGGGAGGGCGCCACCACGGTGAAGGCGTCGGCGGGATCGCCGCCGAAGCGAGCGGGGTCGGTCAGCATGGGCAGGATCTTGTAGAACTCCCACACCGAGCCCGGCCAGCCGTGCGACAGGAGGAGCGGCATGGGCTTGGGCCCGCGGCCTTCCTCGTGGATGTAGTGGAGCTCGATCCCGGCGACGGGGGCCGTGAACTGACGGAAGCCGTTCAGCGCCCGTTCCCACCGCCGCCAGTCGTAGGTATCGCGCCAGTACCGGGTGAGCGCCTTCACGTAGGCGAGGTCGGAGCCGTAGCGCCAGCCCGCGCCGGGCGGCTCGTCGGGGAAGCGCGCGCGGGTGAGACGCTCGCGCAGGTCGGTCAGGGTGGCTTCGGGCACCGCGACGCTGAAGGGGCGGATGTCGGCCATGAAGCGTCTCCTTCGGGGCGGTCAGAAGACCGGCGTCTCGACGTAGTGGCCCCACACCTCGCGCAGCCGCGCCACGATCTCGCCCATGGTGGCCCGCGCCTTCACCGCTTCGATGGTGAGGGGCATGAGGTTGGCGGCGGGGTCCCGCGCGGTGTCGGCGAGGCACTCGAGCAGCTCGCTCACGCGCGCGCCGTCCCGCCGGGCCCGCACCATCTTGACGCGCGCGATCTGCCGCCTCTCGACGTCGGCGGCGACCTTATGGATGGGCACGGGGACCGGCGCGGGAGGCTCGGTGAACATGTTCACGCCGATGAGGGGCTGGGCGCCGGAGGCGCGCCGGCGCGCCGTCTCGTACGCGGAGTCCGCGATCTCGCGCTGGAACCAGCCGGTCTCGATGGCCTTGATGGTGCCGCCCATCGCGTCGACCTTGTCGAGGATGGCGAACACCGCGGCCTCGATCTGATTGGTGAGGCTCTCCACGTACCAGGAGCCGCCCAGGGGATCGATGACCTGGGGGATCCGCGTCTCGTGGGCGATGACCTGCTGGGTGCGCAGGGCGAGCTTCATCGCCTCCTCGGAAGGGATGGCGTAGGCCTCGTCGAGCCCGTTGGTGTGCAGCGACTGGGCGCCGCCCAGCACCGCGGAGAGCGCCTGATAAGCGGTGCGCACCACGTTCACCATGGGCTGGGCCTTGGTGAGGGTCGCCGCGGCGGTCTGGCAGTGGAAGCGGAGGCGCATGGACTCGGCCTTGGTGGCGCCGAAGCGGTTCTTCGCGAGCTTGGCCCAGATGCGCCGGGCCGCGCGGAACTTCGCCACCTCCTCGAAGAAGTCCGCCTGGGCCACGAAGTAGAAGGCCAGGCGTGGCGCGAACTCGTCCATGGGCACGCCCGCGCGCGTCACCTCCTCCACGTAGGCGATGGCGTTGGCCATGGTGAAGGCGACCTCCTGCACCGACGTCGCCCCCGCCTCGCTGATGTGATAGCCGCTGATGTTGATGGGGTTGTAGCGGGCGAGATTGCGCGCGGAGTAGACGATCATGTCGCGCATGATCCGCATCGAAGGCCGGATGGGGAAGATCCATTCCTTTTGGGCGATGTACTCCTTGAGGATGTCGGCCTGCACCGTGCCGGAGAGGCGGTTCGGATCGAAACCGCGGCTCTGCGCGAGGGCCACGTACATCGAGAGGAGGATCCACGCTGACGGATTGATGGTCATCGACACGGAGATCTTCTCGAGGTCGATGTCGGCGAAGAGGGCCTCCATGTCGTCGAGCGTGTCGATGGCCACGCCCTCACGTCCCACCTCGCCGATGGACCTCGGGTCGTCGGAGTCGTAGCCCATCAGCGTGGGCATGTCGAAGTCCACGCTGAGACCGGTCTGGCCCTGGGCGATGAGGTAGCGGAAGCGCCCGTTGGTGTCCTCGCCGGTGCCGAAGCCGGCGATCTGGCGCATGGTCCAGAGCCGACCGCGGTACATCGTGGGATAGGGGCCGCGCGTGAACGGGTACTGCCCGGGTAGTCCGATCTCCTCGAAGGGCGTGGCCGCCACGTCGGCCGGTGTGTACACCCGCTGCACGGGCAGGCCGGACAGGGTCCGCCCGTCGGTCACCGACTCCGGCTGCCGCTCCATGAAGGCGCGCAGCTCGTTCCCCTCCCAGGCCGCCTGGAGCCGCCGGGCTCGATCGATGGCGTCACGGTCGAACATGGGTTGCCACCTCCTATGCGCCGCGCACGGCGTCGAGCAGGGCGCGGGCCGCTGCGTGCGGGGAGAGCTCGCGCCGCGCCACCCGCGCCACGAGCGCGGCGAAGTCGCCGTGCGTGGGATCACCCATGGCGCGCGTCAGCGCCTCGTGGGCGATGCGGATCACGCGCTGCCGCGCGCGACGCGACCGCCGCGGCTCCAGCGCGTCCGTCGCCTTCAGCTCGTCCATATGGGCGCCGATGGCGTCGAGGAGGGTGTCGATGCCTTCCTCGCGCGCGGCCACGCAAGCGAGCACCGGGGGCACGCGCACGCCCTCGCGCGCGGGGAGCAGCGTCAGCATGGCGCGCAGCTCGGCCATGGTGCGGTCAGCGCCCTCGCGGTCGGCCTTGTTCACGGCGTGGATGTCCGCGATCTCGAGAACGCCCGCCTTGATGGCCTGCACGTCGTCGCCCAGTCCGGGCACGCTCACCACCACCACGGTGTCGGCGGCGCCCGCGATCTCCACCTCGTCCTGCCCAACGCCCACCGTCTCCACGAAGATGGGATCGCGGCCCGCCGCGTCCATGAGGTCGATGGCGTCGGCGGCGGCGCGGGCCAGCCCGCCCAGCGCGCCCCGCGTCGCCATGCTCCGGATGAAGACGCCGGGGTCGAGGGCGAGATCGTTCATGCGGATGCGGTCGCCCAGGATGGCGCCGCCCGAGTAGGGCGACGACGGGTCCACGGCGAGGATGCCCACGGTGCGACCGCGCTGCCGCGCCGCCCGGGCGAGGGCGCGCACGAGCGTGCTCTTGCCGCTGCCCGGCGAGCCGGTGATCCCCACCACGTGGGCGCGGCCGGTCTGGGGATAGAGCCGCTCCAGCAGCGCCTCCGCGCGCTCGCCGCCCGACTCGATCCAGGTGAGCCCGCGCGCGAGCGCGCGCGTCGAGCCGGCGGGGATCTCGGATGCGAGTGCGCCGATTTCGTTCATTCGTCTGGCGTGAGGTCAGACTTGTTCACGTTGTGGTTCGGGGCGTCCCCTGGACCCGCGCCCGGTAGAGGTCGCGGTCGTCCACCACGCGGCGGGCCTTGAACTCGGTGCGGGGCAACGTGCCTTCGGGGACCAGCTCGAGGACGGGGTGCACGCCGATCCGCGCGCGCAGCCGGGCGCGCATCTCGGTCCTGAGCGCGTCGACCTGCGCGGGGGCGGCGTGGGTGGCCGCGTACTCCGCGCGCACCAGCAGCTCGTCCATGGCGTCGCGGCGGGAGACGATCACGCGGAACTCGCCGCCGAAGCCCGGCACCGCGCGGAGGGCGTCCTCGATGGCGCTCGGGTAGATGTTCTCGCCGCGCACGATGATCATGTCGTCGAAGCGGCCGTAGAGGCCGGCGGGCAGCCGCGGGTAGGTGCGCCCGCAGGGGCACGGCGCGTCGGTCCAGCGCGCGCGGTCGCCCGACACGAGCCGGATCATCGGCTGCGAGGTGCGCTCGAGATGCGTGTACACCGGCGTCCCCTCCGCTCCGTAGGGCAGGGGGGCGAAGGTCTCCGGATCGCACACTTGCGTGTAGACGAGGTCCTGCCAGAGGTGCATGCCGGTGCGGTGCCGGCACTCGCCGTTGGTCATCCAGGGCGTCATCTCCGCCATGCTCCCCATGTCCACGCAGATCCCGTCGAACGTGGACTCGATCAAGGCCTTGGTGGCGGGAATGCCCGCGCCCGGCTCGCCGGAGAAGAGGAGGATGCGGATGCCGAGCGCGCGGGGATCGATGCCCTCCTTGCGCGCCGTCTCGGCGAAGTGGAGCGCGTAGGACGGCGTCCCGTAGAAGCCGCGGGGCTTCATGTCGCGCGCCCACTGCACCGCGGCCAGCGTCTGCCCGGCGACGCCCGCGCCGAACGGGAAGACCGTGACGCCCAGGCGCTCGCCACCGGCCAGCGCGCCCCACGAGCCGAGATAGAGGCTGAAGAACGAGCAGATCATGAGGGTATCGCCGGGCCGGAGGCCCGAGGCCCACATGACGCGGGCTTGCGCTTCGCCGATGCGCCCCCAGTCCTCCGCGCCGATGCCGAACACGGTGGGCCGTCCCGTCGTCCCGCTGGTCCCGTGGATGCGCGCGACGTCCGCGGCGTCGATGCAGAGGTAGTCGCCGAACGGCGGATGCGCCGCCTGGGCGGCGCGGAGATCCGCCTTCTGGATCACCGGGAAGCGGGCGAGATCTTCGAGACGCTTCAGCGTGTCGGGCGAGACGCCGGCGGCTTCCCAGCGCCGCCGGTAGAACGGGCTCTTCTCCCAGGCGTAGCGCACCTGCCCCCGGAGCTTGTCGAGGATGAGGCGATCACGGTCGGCCGGGTCCGCGCACTCGGCGTCCTTGTCCCAGTACTCCGCGCATACGGCCGGCCGATAGGCCGGGTCGTACCGCGGGGGCCAGCCGGAAAGCGACAACGGCACGGCGCTACCGGGTCGTCCGCTCGTCGACGAGCTGTCGAATGCGCGTCACGATGGCGTCGGGGGGTGTGTCCTGGAGGATGAGGTCGGCCACACCCGCTTCCTTCAGCGCGGGCACGTCCTCGTCCGGGATGACGCCGCCGCCCACCAGGATGATGTCGTCGGCGCCGGCCTGGCGCATCAGCTCGCGCACCCGCGGCAGCAGGGTCATGTGGGCGCCGGAGAGAATGCTGATCCCCAGCACGTCCACGTCCTCCTGCACCGCCGCCGCCACCACTTCCTCGGGCGAGCGGTGAAGGCCGGTATAGATCACGTCCATGCCCGCGTCCCGCAGCGCGCGGGCCACCACCTTGGCCCCCCGGTCATGCCCGTCCAGCCCCACCTTGGCGACGAGCACGCGAATGGGCTTCACGGCGCGGTCACCCGCGGGGGCCGCGGGGCGTCCAGCACCTCGCGTACCTTGGCGGCGAGGGCGTCGGGCGTGAAGGGCTTGGAGAGGAACGCGGTGCCCGCCTCCAGCACACCGTGGCGCACGATGGCATTGTCGGTGTAGCCCGACATGAACAGCACGCGCATGTCCGGGCGTGAGCGCCCGAGGTGCTGGGCCAGCTCGCGCCCGCTCATCTGCGGCATCACCACGTCGGTGACCATCAAGTGGATGGGCCCCCCATGCTGTCGGCTGAGCTCGATGGCTCCCTGCCCGTCGTGCGCCTCGAGCACCCGATAGCCGTTCATCTCCAGGATCTCGCGCACCACCGCGCGCACGCGCGGCGCGTCCTCGACGAGCAGCACCGTCTCCGGGCCGCGGGCGCCGCCCGCGGCGGCCTCGACGGGCGCGGCTTCGCGCTCCGGCTGCTCGGCCACCACGGGCAGGCAGATCTTGAACGTCGTGCCGTGGCCGATTTCCGAGTACACCCAGATGTGGCCGCCGCTCTGTCGCACGATCCCGTACACGGTGGAGAGCCCGAGCCCCGTCCCCTTGCCGGGCTCCTTGGTGGTGAAGAAGGGCTCGAAGAGACGCTCGCGCGTGGCGTCGTCCATGCCGGTGCCGGTGTCGGTGACCGCGAGCACCACGTAGCGGCCGGGCGTCGCCTCGCCGTGCCCGAGGGCGCTGGCCGCGTCCAGGTCGAGGTGGTCGGTCTCCATGGTGAGCCGGCCCCCCTCCGGCATGGCGTCGCGCGCGTTCACCACGAGGTTCATGATCACCTGCTCGAGCTGGCTCGGGTCGGCCTTGACGTAGCCGAGGTCGGCCTTGGGCACGAACACGAGCTGTATGGTCTCGGTGAGCAGCCGCTGGAGCATGGCCTGCATGCCGCCCACCACGGAGTTGAGGTCGACGACCTTGGGCGCCAGCACCTGCTTCCGGCTGAAGGCGAGGAGCTGTCGGGTGAGAGCCGCCGCCTGCTGCGCGGCATCGCGGATCCCGTCCACGTTCCGGCGCAGTGGATGGTCCTCGGCGATCTTGCGCCGAATGAGGTCGCTGTCGCCCTGGATGACCATGAGCAGGTTGTTGAAGTCGTGGGCGATGCCGCCCGCCAGCTGGCCCACCGCCTCCATCTTCTGCGCCTGACGGAGCTGGTCCTCGCTCTCGCGCAGCGCGATCTCGGCGCGCTTCCGCTCGGTCAGGTCCACGGTGAGCCCGCGGAGCTGGCGCGGCCGGCCCGCGCTGTCGCGCAACACGTGGATGATGTCGCGCACCCACACCGCGCGCCCGTCCGCGGCCACCGCCCGGTACTCGAACTCGTGGTCGGCCCCGGTGGCGATGGCGGTCCGGCACTGGGCGACCGCGCCGTCCCGATCGTCCTTGTGGATGCGCTGGGCGAAGAAGTCGCCCTCGCGCAGCCAGTGCTCGGGCGGATAGCCGAGGAGGGTCTCCGCGCGCTGGCTCACGAAGGTGAAGCGGAGGCTCGTCGCGTCGGCCTCCCACACGATGGCGTCGAGCCCCTGGACGAGGTCGCGGAAGCGCTGCTCGGAAGCGCGCCGCGCGGCATGGAGCCGCTCCTCCTCGGCGAGATCCTGGATGGTGAGGAGGAGCCGCGCGTCCTCCTCCTCGGCGATGCGGATGCCCGTGATGGTGATGCGCACCGGCCGCGTGGCCCGCCGTGACGGCAGCTGGAGATCGAAGAGCACGTCGTGCTGGGGCACCCCGGTCTGGAGCACCTCGCGGATGCGCACGAGGAGGCCGTCGGCCTTGGCCACGTCGTCCAGGCGCCGACCCACCACGTCGACGTTCGACAGGGAGAACGACTCGAGGAACGACCGGTTGGCGGACAGGATGCGGAGGTCCGCGGACAGCACGAGGAGCCCGGAAGGCACGCTCGCCACGATCTTCTCGGCATAGCTCTTCAGATTGAAGATGGCGTGCTCCTGCCGGATCTGCTCGCGCAGGAGCTGGGCGCGCTGGCGCTGGCGCCAGAGGCCGACGAGGAGCGAGCCCTCGGCGACGATGAGGAAGACGGCGGCGGCGCTGGCGAGGTAGCGCGCCTGGCGGAACTCCTCGAGCGCCTCGTCGCGGTCGATCTTCAGCACGAGCCCCCAGCGGGGCCCCGGGATCCAGCGCGTGGCCGCCAGCACCGAGGCGCCACGATAGTCGGTCAGCTCGTCGAAGGTATCCCTCTTCTCCACCGCCTCCGGCACCTTGCTCAGCAGCTCCTGGAGCGAGCGCCTGGCCGCGGCCCAGCCGGCGCCGGGCGCCCGGAAGGGGGAGATGTAGGCGGGGTCGTTGCCCTCCAGGCGGAACAGGAGCGCTTCTCCGCTGCGCGTAGGGACCGTCTCGTCGGTGAGCAGGGGATAGAGTCCGCGCTCGGGCGCCATGGTCAGGACGACCGCGCCGAGGGGCCCGCGCGCGGGGGCCCCCTCGGCGAGCACGGGGACGGCGAACACGAGCCGCCGCGGTCCCTGGCCCTCCCCGGGGATGTCGATGACGAAGGCCGGAGCCGTCAGCGCGCCGCGGGCGGCATCGGCGGTATGAGTGACCGCGCCGGCGTCTCGCGTCCGCGCCACCACCGCGCCCGATGGGTTCACCACCGCGATCCCCAGATAGCCGTACGCAGCGACCACGCGCTCGAGCTGGGCGGTCACGCCGCGATCGCCTTCGCCGGCCAGCAGGGCGCGCACGGTGGGCGAGCCGGCCAGGACCTCGGCGTCGGCCTTGCGCGACTGGACCCAATCGGAGATGAGGCGGGCTCGATCGTCGGCGAAGGTGGACAGGCGCGCGCGCCAGTGATCGAGGACCACGCGGCGCTCGTTGGCGACGTGGTACCACCAGAACCCGAGCACGAGCGCGGCGCCGACGAGAAAGCCGCCAAGATAGAGCCATCGCGCCAGATCCCGCGGGGCCCGGGGGACCTGTCGCTCCGTCGCCACGCCCGCCATTCCCTCCATTGTGCGACGAGCCGGGGGCCGGTGTCGAGAAGGGCGCCCTCGGCCGCCGCGGGGGCGGCGCGCGAAGGCGTGGACGCGGGGGATGAAGGCCTCGCGCGCGGCCGCCTCGACCAGGGTCGAGCGCGAGCGGCTCGCCCGCCCGCCGCCGCACGGGGGCGATCATGTCGGAGGTGACGCGACCGCTCGTGACGCCGACCATGCGCGGGGCGTCGCGGACGCCGATCAGGTGCACGGGCACGCGCGGCGTGCCGAGGCCGATCTCCGTGTCTGGGCCCCCCGAACCCAGGTGAAGTGGCGAGCCAGGACTGCCGTGACGACCGCGCTCCGCTTGTGCCCGCCGTCATAGCGCACGCGCTCGCCCAGGCGGCAGGCCGAGACGCCGACACGGATCATCGCGCGCGGTAGCGGACCTCGAAGTTCACGCAGCCGTTCGGGGAGCGAAAAGGCCCGTGCGGCATACCGGGCGGGCGGACCGCCACCATCCCGGCGTGGTACGCCTGGCCGCCGACGATGCAGGAGCCGGAGACGATGTAGATCTCCTCCCAGAAGTCGTGGGTGACCACGGTGTCATTGCCCGCGCCGGGCTCGAAGCGGAGCAGCCGGGTGGTCACACCCTCGTCGTCCCCGCCGGCGATGACCTGCTCCCAGACGCCGGCGGGATAGCCGGGCGCCGGCTTCCAGGGCAGGAAGGACGGATCGAAGAACTCGCGCTCCTGCTTCATTTCGGCGTCATTCTAGCGTACCTTGGCGGCACCTCACCCACGGAGGCTGCCCATGGTGCGCATTCTGTTCGTGCTTGCGCTGGCGCTTTTCACGCTGGCCACCGGCTCGGCCGCCCAGGAGCCGTACCCGACCCGGCCGATCTCGATCATCAATCCGTTCCCGCCCGGCGGCATCGCCGACCTGACCGCCCGACCTCTCGCCGCCACGTTCGAGCGGCTGCTCAAGCAGCCGGTGGTGGTCGTGAACAAGGCGGGCGCGGCGGGCGCGGTGGGCGCGCAGTTCGCCTCCGTGGCCAAGCCGGATGGCTACACCCTGCTCGTCGCGCTGGTGAGCATCTCGTCGGCGCCCGAGGTCGACAAGCTCTTCGGCCGTCCGACCACGTATACCCGCGATCAGTTCGTCGGGATCGCGCGCCTCAACGCCGACCCGCCCATTCTCGCGGTGAACGGGCCGTGGAAGACGCTGAAGGAGCTGGTGGACGACGCCAGGAAGCGGCCGGGCGAGATCACCTTCGCCTCCTCGGGGCCGTACGGCGCCTCGCACCTGCCGCTGGAGATGTTCCTGCAGACGGCCGGGCTCAAGATGCGTCATCTGCCCACCACCGGCGGCGGCCCCGCCACCACCGCGGTGCTCGGCGGCCACGCTCATCTCTGGGCCTCGCCGCCCGCGCTCGCCGCGCCCCACATCGAGGCGGGCAAGATGCGCGCGCTCGCCACCTGGGGCGCCACGCGTCTGGCCGCCTTCCCCGACGTGCCCACGCTGAAGGAGCTGGGCTACGACGTGGAGTACTACATCTGGACGGGCCTCTTCGCCCAGAAGGGTGTGCCGCCCCACATCGTCCAGGCGCTCCGCGATGTCACGCGCCGGGCGGTCCAGGACGACGAGTTCAAGGCGGCGATGGACAAGGCCAAGACCCCGATCGCCTATCAGGACGCGGATGAGTTCAAGGCCTTCTGGGACAAGGACGCGCAGCGCATCGCGTCGGTGATCCAGTTCATTGGCAAGACGGAGGCGAAGTAGTGCGGATCGACGTGCACACTCACGTCGTCCCGCCGCGCTGGGACGACTTCGCGGCGCGCTACGGCGGCGGGAAGTGGCCGCGGCTCGAGCCCAGGGACGATTGCCACGCCACCATCATGACGGGAGATCAGTTCTTCCGCGCCATCGACGACCGCTCGTGGAGCCCGGAGCGCCGCATCCAGGACATGGACCGGCTCGGCATCGATCGCCAGGCGCTGTCCCCGCCGCCCGTCATGCTCTGCTACTGGGCCGAGCCCAAGGCCGCCCAGGCCTTCGCCCGCATGCAGAACGAGAACGTGGCCGCCATCGCGGCGCGGCATCCCGCGCGCTTCAGCGGCATGGCCGCGGTGCCGCTCCAGGACGTCACCCTCGCCGTGGAGGAGCTGCGCTACTGCCGCGAGCGCCTGGGGCTCGGGGCGGTCGAGATCGGTACCTGCCCGGCCGGGCGCGACTTCGACGATCCCGCGCTGTTCCCGTTCTTCCAGGCCTGCCGTGACCTCGACGTCGCCATCTTCGTGCATCCCGCGAGCCCGCTCGTCGGTCAGGAGCGGCTGACCAAGTACTACTTCCCGCTCGTCGTCGGGAATCCGCTGGAGACCGCGCTCGCCATCTCCAAGCTGATCTTCGGAGGCGTGCTGGAGCGCCTACCCGATCTCCGCATCTGCTTCGCCCACGGGGGCGGCGCCTTTCCATTCACCCTGGCGCGCCTCAATCACGGCTGGCACGTGCGGCCGGAGGGCCCGCAGGCCATTCCCAAGGAGCCGCGCGAGTACGCGCGGCGCATCTTCGTGGACTCGCTCACGCTCGCCCCACGCAATCTCCGCTTCATCATCGAGGAGCTGGGCGTGGAGCGCGTGATGATCGGCAGCGACTATCCCTTCGACATGGGCGACAACGACCCGCGCGGGTCCCTGGACGCCGCCGCGCTCGATCCGGCCACGCGCCGCCTCATCGAAGGCGAGACGGCCGCGCGCTTCCTCCGACTTCCCTCAGCCTGAGGCAAGACATATGCCCACCATCGACGCCACCAAGCTCGAGGCGCTCGGCACCCGCATCTTCACCGCGCTCGGCACGCCCGAGACGGACGCGCGGCTGGTCGCCACCTTGCTCGTGCGCGCCAACCTCCGCGGTCACGACTCGCACGGCGCCATCCGCATCCCGCAGTACGCGGGCGCGATCCGCACCGGCCACGTGAATCCCAAGAGCCCCATAACCGTGCTCGCCGACACCCCGGTGATCGCGCGGCTGGACGGCGGGCGCGGCTTTGGCCAGGTCGTGGCCCGGCGCGGCATGGAGATGGCCATCGCCAAGGCGAAGGCGATGGGGCTCTCGGCGGTGACGCTCGCCAATACCACCCACGTGGGGCGCCTGGCCGACTACGCCGAGATGGCGGCGGCCGAGGGCCTGGTCGGCATGCTGTGGGTGAACGCGGTGTTCGGCTTGAACGTGGCGCCGTGGGGCGGCGCCGCCCGGCGCCTCGGCACGAATCCCCACGCGATCGCCGTGCCCGGCGACGACGGGCCCGCCATGGTGCTCGACTTCGCCACCAGCGTGGTGGCGGAGGGCAAGATGCGTGTGAAGAAGAACCGCAAGCAGCAGGCGCCCCCCGGCTGGTTCATCGACGCCGAGGGCAAGCCCGGCACCGACCCCGAGATGTTCTACGGCGCCCCGCCCGGGTCGCTGCTCACCGCCGGTGAGCACAAGGGCTATGGGCTCTCGCTCGCCGTCGAGCTCCTGGGCGGCATCCTCTCCGGCACCGGCGCGGCGAGCCCGGGCCCCGGCGTCTTCGCCAACGGCACGCTCATGATGTGCCTCGACGTGGAGCGCTTCCTCCCGCTAGCGGAGTTCCGCAAGCAGGTGGGGACCTTCTTCGCCTGGGTCAAGACGGCTCCGCGGGTGCCCGGCGGCGGGGAGATCCTGATCCCCGGCGAGCCCGAGGCGCGGCTCGAAGCGGAGCGGCGCCGCGACGGCATCCCCATCGAGGACGAGACCTGGCGCCAGATCGAGACGCTCGCCGCGGAGCTGGGCGTGGGGTGAAGCAGGCGCGCGACACGAGTCGGCCATGTGGAGGTGAGGATGGATCTCGCGACAGTGGACAAGCTGCTCACGACCACGCGGTCGGTACGAGCCCGGCTCGATCTGACACGTCCGATTCCGCCTGAGCTGATCGAGGAGTGCCTCGAGATTGCGGTTCAGGCGCCTCAAGGCAGCAATCTCTGCCGCTATCAGTTCATCGTCGTGACCGACCCTACGAAGAGGAAGGCCCTGGCAGAGCTCTACAGAAAGTCCTTTGCCGAATTCTACCCGCCCGAGCGGATCGCGGAACGTCGGAAGGTCCAGCCTCGTGACGTGACGTCGTGGACCTTTCTGGCCGAGCACTTCCAGGACATCCCGGTGCTGATCATCGCGTGTGTCGAGGGGCGCCCAGAGGGGCTTCGGCCAGAGCGGCTGGCCGGTCTCTACGGGAACATCCTTCCCATCACATGGTCGTTGATGCTGGCGCTTCGTGCGCGTGGCGTCGGAGCGGCCTGGACCACGATCGTCTTCAAATTCGAGAAAGAGGTGGCCGAGCTCCTCCAGATTCCCGCAAACATGACGCCGGGAGTATTACTCCCGGTCGCGTACTTCAAGGGCGACGACTTCAAGCCGGCGCAGCGTGTCCCGGCGCGCGCGCGTACTCATTGGAACTCCTGGGGGAGCCGGCGGTAGCGGGCGTGAGCCCCACGTGACGGCGGGGAAGACACTCGTCGACTGCCACGTCCACCTCGCCGCCGTGCCGGAGGGGGACAACGGCTGCTACATCTCTCCCCGCATGCTCCGGAGCCCCCTCTTTCGTGTCCTCATGTGGAAACGGTCGCTGTCTCCCGACCGCCCCCGTGAGGCCAATCGCAAGTACGTCGATGATCTCCTCGCCGAGCTCCGGGCCTCCCGCCACGTCCGGCAAGCCGTGCTCCTCGGGATGGACGGCGTCTACGACCCGGCCGGCCGGTTGGACCGCGAGCACACCGAGTTCCTGATCGGGAACGACTACGTCCTCGCGACGGCGCGCGCCCACCCGGACGAGTTTCTGGCCGGCGTGTCGATCAACCCCCTACGGCGGGACGCGGTGGACGAGGTGCATCGCTGCGCGGACGCCGGGGCGGCGCTCGTCAAGGTGCTGCCGAACGCCCAGCGATTCGATCCGGCCGACGCGCGCCACGCGGGTTTCTACCGGGCGCTGGCCGAGCGCCGGGTGCCGCTGCTGAGCCACGTGGGCTACGAGTTCAGCCTCATCGGCAAGGACCAGAGTGTGGGCGACCCGAAGCGCCTCCGCCTGCCGCTGGACGAGGGCGTGACGGTGATCGCCGCGCACGCGTGCAGTCACGGGCTGGGCGTCGGCGAGAAGTTCCTGTCCACGCTGCTCGGGCTTTCGGCGCGCTACCGCAGCTTCTACGCGGACGTCTCGGCGCTCACCCTGCCCAACCGCTTTCTCATGCTCCGGCATCTGAGGAAGCACCCGGAGCTCCACGGCCGGCTGCTGTTCGGCACGGACTATCCGCTGCCGGTGTTCCGGTTTCCGGCCTGGGGACGCGGAGCGGCCAAGACCAGGAACCCGTTCGACCGCCAAGTGACGGTGTGCCGGGCGCTCGGCGTCGGCTTCGGATCCTTCGGCGACCTGATGCCGCACGCCCGCGGCTAGGGAGTGACGAGACCCGGCGATTCGTATTCGCATCGTCGCGCGCGCGCTCGGACAACCCAAAGGTCTCGGGTGACGGCCGCCGGCCGACTGACACGCTGCGGACGCTCCTCCGCCGGCGGGAGTATCATGAGCTTCGGTCGATTCGGTTCTCGCGTGGAGGATCGTGAATGTCTATCGCCAAGCGTAGCGCGTTGGTGAGGGCGGTTACCGGGGCGGCGCGTACGCTGGGGTATGAGCTCATTCCATCGTGGCGCGTGGAGCAGCTCGCGTTCGAGCGCCACCTGCGGAATCTGTTCGCTCGTTACGGGATCGACTCGGTGTTCGACGTCGGCGCCAACCGGGGCCAGTATCGTGACTTCCTCCGCTACGCGGTCGGCTTTCAGGGCACGATCCATTCGTTCGAGCCGGTAGCCGCCGTGGCTGAGCAGGTGGCGGCGCGGGCCCGGTCCGATGCGAGCTGGCACGTACACCACTATGCGCTCGGGGCCGGGGAGGGCGCGCGGGAGATCAATGTCAACGTGAGCAGCACCTTCAGCTCGTTCCTCGAGCCGAGCGCGAACGCCGGGTCTGGGTTCGGCAGGCACACGGTGCTCGCGCACAAGGAAGTGGTTGCGATGAAGCGCCTGGACGGCGTGGTGAGCGAGCTCGCCGTCGACCCCGCGACGCTGTACGTGAAGGTCGATACCCAGGGCTTCGATCTGGAGGTCTTGCGCGGTGGCCGGGAGGCGCTTCGCCGGATCAAGGCGATTCAGTTCGAGCTGGCGATCCGCCCCGGCTATCAGAACGTGCCCGAGTATCGCGAGGTGCTGCGGCAGCTCGAGGAGTGGGGATTCTCGGTGTCCGGATTCTTCCCGGTGACGACCGACAAGAGCCTCCGCGCCGTCGAGATGGACTGCGTGATGGTGGCGGGCGCCTAGTTCGGGAAGAGGCGCTCGGCGTTCTTGTAGGCAATCTTCTCGGCGACGTCGCGGGGCAGCTGCGAGAGGTAGGCGCGCACCTCGGCGACCGAACCGGGGAGGGCTTCCCATCTGGACGTCATCCACGTGTCGGTGCCGGCGAGGAAGCGGTCGGGATGCTTGAGAAACACCTCGCGCCAGGCGGGATCGAGCTGGCCGCCGGGCGCCACGTCGCCATTGCGAATGGCCAGGTCCACCCAGAGGTTCGGATAGCGGTCGAGGAGCGCGCTCACCGCGGGCGCCGTCGATGACATGCCGGCGTGGGCCCAGATCACCTTGATCCGCGGCTCGATGGTGAAGAGCTCCACGATGGCCACCTCGTCGGAGTGGGCGTGGAGGTAGATCCCCTCCCGCAGGGCGATCTCGATCACGCGCTTGATCACCGGCGTGTTGGTCTGCCCGCCGAAGAGGTGGAACTCGCCGATGCCTTTGTGGACCTTGAGGGCGAGGCGGGATTCGAGGTAGGCGATCACCGTGTCGTCCTGCCACCAGCTTCCGATGTCCGCGCGGGTCCGATAGGGGCGCAGGATGGGCACGATGCGCTTCGGATCCTTCTCGTGGAGCTTGATGGTGCCGTCGTCAGGGGTGCTCGATACCAGCGCGCGACGTATCCCCGCCTGCTGAAGGATGCCGAGGATGCGGTCCTCGGGATACTCCGACCAGTCGGGCATGCTGTAGTGGATGTGGGTGTCGAAGATGGGGAGGTCGGTGGACTGGGCTCGGGGGCCCGTGCCCGGAGCGAGGGCCAGCGCCGGGACCAGGACGGCGAAGGCGAGCTGGACGGTCGAGGGCCGCATGGGTCGCCGCCACCATAGCACGGGTGTACCATCCAGGGTATGAAGCGGTCGATCACGATGCTGACCATATTCGGAACCTTGGCGGTGACGGCGTTCCCCGCGGTGGCCCAGATCACGGGAATCGGCGGCGGGGGACGCTACCCCGGCGCGACGAATCCCGTGGATCAGGTCTACCGCGACGTGCAGAAGCCGCTGCCCCGCCTGCCCGCCGCTCCCCCCCCGGCCACCCGCTGGGTACCGGAGCAGCGCGTGATGGATCCGTCCACGCGCAAGGAGATCGTGATCCCCGCCCATGAGGAGCGGCGTATCACCGACACTCAGGTCAACGTCCCGCCGCTCACCGGCTATGGCCCGGGCGGGCCCGTCCACATTCCCGGCGGTGATCGCCCGCCGGCCGAGCTGCGCCAGACCCCGTAGGCCGCCCTCTCGTGCTCGACGCGGTCGGCATGCCCGAGATCAACAAGATCTTTGCGGTGCTGGACGAGATGGGTGTGCACCGTGAGCACGTGGTGATTCCCCTCGGCACGGGCAAGGGCCGGGTACGCCGCATGCCCTCGGGCAAGCTCGAGATCATCGTGGACGCCGAAATCCCCATCGATGAGTGGCTAAAGGGCTTGCCCGCGATGATCCGGGAGGCGCAAGCGCGGTGAGCCGCGCCGGGCTCCGTCGGGAGCTCGGCCTCGTTCCCCTCCTCGCCGTCGTCTTCTTCAACGTCAGCGGCGGCCCCTACGGCATCGAGGACGCGGTATCCTCTTTCGGACCCGGCCTCACGCTTCTGCTCCTCGCTCTGACCCCGCTGATCTGGAGCCTCCCCGTGTGCCTGGCCATGTCGGAGCTGGCCGCGGCCCTGCCGGAAGAGGGCGGCTACGTGACGTGGGTACGCCGCGCCTTCGGGCCCTTCTGGGGATTTCAGGTGGGCTGGTGGAGCTGGATCAACTCTTTCGTGGACGTGGCGGTGTACCCCGCGCTCTTCGCCGACTACGCGCAGTACTGGTGGCCGGACATGCCCGGCGCCACGCGATGGGCGATCGCACTGACGTTCATCTGGTCGCTGACCGCGCTGAACGTGGCGGGCGTGCGCGTGACGGGGCGGAGCGCGGTGGCGCTGAGCGTGGGCGCGCTCCTGCCGGTGGCGGTGTTCACCCTCCTCGCCGCGTTCCACGCCGAACATGCGCCGTGGACGCCCTTCACCCTCGAGGAGGGGAGCCTCGTCAGCGGCATCGGCCTCGGGCTGGCGGTGATGATGTGGAACTACTCGGGCTGGGACAATCCCAGCACCTTGCTCGGCGAGGCGGAGGCGCCGCGCTCCGACTATCGCCGCGCCATGCAGATCGCGGTGCCGCTGATCGCGCTGGCCTACCTGCTGCCGGTGGCCGCGGGCCTCTCCGCCTCGAGCGACTGGGCGGAGTGGGAAACCGGCCATTTCCCGAAGGTGGCGGAAGCGGTTGGCGGCTGGCCGCTGGCGAGCCTCGTGACCGCGGGCGCCCTCCTCGCCACCGCCGGGCTCTTCCTCTCCGGGCTCCTCACCAACTCGCGCCTGCCCTATGTGCTCGCGACCCTCGGCCAGCTCCCCGCGCGGCTGGCCGCGGTGAGCGCGCGCACCGGCGCGCCCTGGGTGGCGGTCGTGCTGTCGAGCGTGTGTTACAGCGCGTTCGCCGTCTTCTCGTTCAAGGAGCTCATCGTCCTCAACATCTGGCTCTACTCGATCGCCCTGCTCCTGGAGCTCGCGGCCTTCGTGGCCCTGCGCTACCGCGAGCCCGACCTCCCGCGGCCCTGGCGCGTGGGCGGCGGCCCGGCGGGGATGTGGGTGGTCGCGGTGCTACCCGCCGCGGCGAGCCTGCTCGCGATGGCCACCGCGGGATGGGGGAACACGGTGGCGGGGCTGGTGGCGGCGCTCACCGGTCCCGCGGTGTACTGGGGCCTCGCGCGTCGGTCGCCGACCGCTCGGCGGTGAGCCCGACATGGTCGATCGCGCTGAGCCGCAGCATGACTACCTTCTGCGGCCGTCCAGCAGCACGGTCCAGGGCTCGATGCGTGTGATCACCAGCAAGCCCGAGGCGGTCCACGGGTCCGTGGCGAAGCGCGCGTGAACATCGGCCTCGCTGGTGGAGTCGACGACGAGGAGCACTTCCTCGCCTTCGCGCAGCTCACCGGAGCCCAGCGGCCCGCCCAGCACGATGAAACCCTCGGCGACCAGTCCGTTCATGAACGCGGCGTGCTCGGTCCACTGCGCTTGCGCGCGCAGCGATGCCGCAGCATTCCACCCGGGCCCGCGGGTGCGCCGCACCGCCATGTAGGTCGGCATGCCGGAAGCGTAGCGCACGCGGCAAAGCTCGTCACCCGTCAGCGCGGGCCCCGGCGAGGGCTCGCGCCATGGCGGCGGCGGCATCGAGGGCACTACCGCGGGGTGACACGACGGCGAGGCGGAGCCCGGCTCGTCGGGCGGCCAGCCAGACACCCGCCCGGAATCCCGCGTCGTCGAGGAGGCCGCCGGCCCAGCTGACGGGGACCGGCGGGCGTAGCCGGAGCCGCGCCGCCACGTCCGCGATGAGCTCGGCGAGGGCATGCTGGGCCGCCGCGACGACGGCACGCGCGATGGGATGTCCCCGCCGCGCCGCGCGCAAGGCGGCCGGCGCCAGCGCCGCCACGCGGG